>NZ_JBHVPZ010000002.1:229753-431946 GCF_042887135.1 Kitasatospora sp. NPDC057965 | reverse complement strand
TCAAGGGGTGGGCGGGGCGTTCCGGATAGATGCGGAAGCGCCTTACATGTGAAGACAATAGTTGCACACGCTGGCTAATGCAAGTGCTCGGCCGCCACCGGGTTCCGGCGGTAGTCGCCCGGGGGTACGCCCGGCGCCCGCCTGAACGCGACACTCAGCGCGCTCGCCGCCCCGTAGCCGACGGCGTGGGCGATGGCGGCCAGGCTGTCCTGGCCCTCGCGTAGCCGTCGGGCGGCGAACCGCCCCGGCGGCGTCGCCGCCCACGCCCTCGACCCCGCCGCCCCGCCGACCCGCTCTGGGAGTACGCGCCGCCACCCTCCGCATCGCCTGACCCGCGGGCCGGACTCCCGATTGCGCGAGGCCGGGCCCCGTCCGATCGTGAACCCATGCCGAGCCATCGCGTGTACCGGAAGGGCGCGGCGAGGTGAGCCGCGCGCCGTTCTCCGTCCTGCGCCGCAGTGTCTCCCCGCTGGAGCTCTTCTTCGACCTGGTCTTCGTCTTCGCCATCGGCCAGCTCGCGGAGCACCTGCACGAGGAGCTGTCCTGGCGCGGTGCGGCGGAGACCGCGGTGATGCTGGTCGCGGTGCTCAGCTGCTGGGCGCTCACCAGCTTCGACGCCACCTTCCTGGACGTGGAGCTGCCCCGGACGCGGTGGCTGGTGCTGACGGTGATGGGCCTGGGGCTGTTCATGAACGCCCAGGTGCCGCACGCGTTCGCCGGCCGGCCGTGGGCCTTCGCCGTCCCCCTGGTCGCGATCCTGTTCCTGACCGACGTCACGGCCGCCGTGACCGCCCCGACGGCCGTGCTGCGCCGGCACTACCGCCGGGTGACCGTGTGGGCGGTCGTCTCCGTCCCGCTGTGGCTCGTCGGGGCGGGCGTCGGTTCCGGGCCACGGCTGGCCTGGTGGGCCGCTGCCGCCGCGGTCGACATGACCGGCGTGTGGCTGGCGCACCCGTTGCCCGGCAACGTCCTCACCTCCCGCGACCTGGTCTTCGACGCCGACCACATGGTGGAACGGATCCGTCTGTTCATCATCCTGCAGCTCGGCGAGACCGTGCTGACCATCGGCGGGGCGATCTCCGCCGCCCCGGTAGACCCGCCGACCGTGACCACCGGCCTGGGCGTGTTCGTCGCCGTGGTGTGCCTGTGTGCGAGCTACTTCCGGGGCGGCGAGTCCATCCTGGCGCGGCACGTCGCCACCGCGACCGACCGCCTGCTGCCGGTCCGCCACGCCGTCAGCGGCCAGTACCCCACCCTGGCCGGCCTGGTCGCCCTCGCCGTCGGCGCCGAACTCGCCATCGCCCACCCCACCGGCCACGGCAGCACCACGCTCAGCCTCCTCCTGTTCGGCGGCCCGATCCTCTACGTGATCACCCAGGCCTGGTGGTACTACACCTCCACCGGCCAGGCCTGGGGCACCCGCCTGCTCGCCTGCCTCGCCTGCGCCCTCGCTGCCGTCCCGGCCCGCTGGCTGCCGCCCCTGGTGTCCGTCCTGCTCCTGGACGCCGTCCTCGTGTCGCTCGTCCTCGCCCTGAAACCGGTGCACCGCCGTGTCCTCGCCGCCATGCCCGACGCGGGCCCGCCCTGACCGTCGGCCCGCCGGAACGCGCGGTGCCCCACCGCCGGGAGGCGATGGGGCACCGCGGTCACAGGAGGAGTCCGACGGCCGACAGGATCAGGCGGTGGGCAGGATCCGGCCCCAGCCGATCCAGCCCGGAGTGGCGAAGTCGTGCCGAGGTCCGCGCAGCCGCCGCAGGGCTCAGTCGCCGATCCGCCCCCGGATGCGGCGGGACGGCTGGAAGGCGTACAGGTCGAGGACACCGGGCATCCCGGCCGCGCCGGGGCCGCCCGCCTCGATCCAGGCGGTGAGGTCGGCAGCCGCCTCCGGATCGTTGACCAGCCCGAGCCAGACCGGCCGCCCGCCCGCCTTCCGGCCCTCCGGGGAGGGCTGGACGACGATCACATTGGCCCGCTCGCAGGCGTCCAGGCAGTCGACCGGGCGCACGTTCGCCGTTCCCGCCAGCGCGGCCCGCAGCCCGGCGAGCTGGGCGGCATGATCGAGGCCGGGAACCTTCGCCGTACCGCAGCAGCAGCCCCGGCAGACGGTCACGGTGCAGCGGGCCGCCGCCCCCAGGGCGGGAGCCTGGGCCTTCTCGCGCGCCCGGCGGCTCATCGGAGGCCCTCGGCGGCGGCCCGCTTCCAGGCAGCGTCGCGCAGCAGGCGCAGCCCGTTCAGGCCGACGATCACGGTGGAACCCTCGTGGCCGAGCACGCCCAGCGGCAGCGGCAGGGTGGCGACCAGGTCCCACACCACCAGCACGCCGATGAACACCGAGGCGATCACCAGGTTCTGCACCACGAAGGAGCGGGCCCGGCGGGAGAGCGCGACGACGGCGGGGACGGTGGCGAGTTCGTCGCGGACGATGACCGCGTCGGCGGTCTCCAGGGCGAGGTCGGAGCCGGCCCGGCCCATCGCGAGGCCGGTGTGCGCGGCCGCGAGCGCGGGAGCGTCGTTGACACCGTCGCCGACCACCAGCACCTTGCGCCCGGCCGCCTCCCACTCCTTGACCGCGGCGACCTTGTCCTGCGGCAGCAGCCCCGCCCGCACGTCCGTGATGCCGACCTCGCCGGCCAGGCGCTTCGCGGCGCGCGGGTTGTCGCCGGTCAGCAGGACCGGGGCGGCACCGGTCAGCGCGGTCAGCGCGCCGACGGTCGCGGGGGCGTCCGGACGCAGGCGGTCCGCGATGCCGAGGACGCCGGCCGGGACGCCGTCGACCTCGACGAGGACCGCGGTGCGGCCGCCGTCCTCCAACTCGGCCGCGACGGCGGCGGCCCGCGCGCGGATGCCGCCGTCGGCGCCTCCCCCGCCCTCCGGCCGGGAGGCGCCTCCGCGCAGCCGCGCCGGGGCGCCGACGGCGACGGCGCGGCCGTCGACGGTGGCGGTGACACCGATGCCGGGGGCGGAGGAGAAGTCCTGCGCCGCGGCCGGGGTGAGCCCGCGGGTGCGGGCGGCGTCCACGATCGCGCGGGCGAGCGGGTGCTCGCTGGGGTGCTCGGCCGCCGCCGCCAGCGCCAGCAGCTCCTCCACGGTGAAGCCGGTTCCGGGCAGCGGACGGATGTCGGTGACGCGCGGAGTGCCCTCGGTGAGGGTGCCGGTCTTGTCCAGAGCGACCGCGTCGACCTGGCCCAGCCGCTCCATCACCACGGCGGACTTGACCAGCACGCCGTGCCGTCCGGCGTTGGCGATCGCGGAGAGCAGCGGCGGCATGGTGGCCAGCACCACGGCGCAGGGGGAAGCAACGATCATGAACGTCATCGCCCGCAGCAGCGAGCCGGTGAACGCGGCGCCGAAGGCCAGCGGGACGGCGAAGACCGCGAGGGTGGCGACGACCATGCCGATCGAGTACCGCTGCTCGACCTTCTCGATGAACAGCTGCGTCGGCGCCTTGGTCTCGGACGCCTCCTCGACCATCTTCACGATGCGGGCGATCACCGAGTCGGAGGCGTCCCGCTCGACCTTCACCCGCAGCGCGCCGGTGCCGTTGAGGGTGCCGGCGAACACCTCGTCGCCGGTCGCCTTGGCGATCGGAAGCGGCTCGCCGGTGATGGTGGCCTGGTCGACGTCGCTCGCGCCGTCCAGCACCCGTCCGTCGGCGCCGATCCGCTCGCCCGGCCGGACCAGGATCGTGTCGCCGACGGCCAGGTGCCCGGTCGGCACGGTCTCCTCGGTGCCGTCGTCGAGCAGCCGGGCCGCCGTCGTGGGGGCGAGGTCGAGCAGTCCGCGCACCGAGTCGGCGGTGCGGGCGGTGGCGATCGCCTCCAGCGCACCGGAGGTGGCGAAGATGACGATCAGCAGCGCGCCGTCCATCACCTGCCCGACCGCCGCCGCGCCCAGCGCCGCGACGATCATCAGCAGGTCGACGTCGAGCGTCTTCTCCCGCAGCGCCCGAAGGCCCGCCCAGGCCGGCTCCCACCCGCCGGTCAGGTACGCGAGCGCGTACAGCGGCCCCCACGCCCAGGCCGGGGCGCCGGTCAGCTGCAGCGGCAGCGCGATCAGGAACAGCACCAGCGAGGCGGCGGCCCATCGGGCCTCCGGCAGGGCGAAGATCCGCGTGCGCCGCCGGGGCGCGACAGTCGCGGGCGCCGCGGCCACCGCGGTGGCGGGGCGCTCGGTCAGGGTGGAGGACATGGCAGGCAGGACCCTTCGCACAGGCCAGGGCAGGACTAACGACTCAACTCACAATACAGGAACATATGAACAGTTCTTCATCTATGGTCTGTAGTATTGGCCCATGGGTCATGGAGCCGCTCCCCCGAAGAACGCCGTCCCCCGCATACGCCTGGACGCCTCCAACGCCGCCCGGGTGGCCGGCACTCTCCAAGCCCTGGCCACACCGTCGCGGCTGCTGATCCTCGCCCGTCTGCGCGAAGGCCCCTGCGCCGCCACCGAACTCGCCCACGAGGTCGGCATGGAACAGTCCGCCTGCTCCCACCAACTGCGCCTGCTGCGCAACCTCGGCCTGGTCGTCGGCCGGCGCCAGGGCCGCTCGGTCGTCTACGCGCTGCACGACAACCACGTCGCCGAACTCCTCGACCAGGCCGTCTACCACACCGAGCACCTGCGCCTCGGCCTGAGCGACGCGGCCGAGGCGCAGGCCGAGGCCGACGGATCGGACCCGGCGCTCGACCCCACGCCCTGACCGGCCCTCCCCGCACCGGGCGGGACGAAGTCCGGCGGGAACCCCCCGATGACGTCTTACACGCCTTTGCCGTCGCTCTGCCGAGCGGCTGACGGGCGCTCGACACCGTCGTACCCACACCGACCGCAGGACGACGGAGGGCACGGCGATGACGACGAGCACGAGCACGAACGGCGCGAAGAGACGCGGCACCCTGGCGGCCGCGCCGCCCCTCACCACCGCCGACCCGGCGTCACGCCTTCACCTGATCGGCTCCCCCCGTGTCCCCCGACGCGCTGACCGTCCGGCGCGCCGCCGGGGCCGCGTCGGGCCGATCTGGCCGTAGTGGAGCCCAGCGTCCTCGATCCGCCGGAGAGCCCCATGAACCAGCGCCGCCTCGCGGCCGTCTCGCTCGCCGCCGTCACCCTGCTCACCGCGGTGTGCGGCGGTTGTTCGAGCAGTAAATCGACCACCGGTCAGTCAAGCCCGTCCCCCACCGCGACGCAGCCGACCAGCACCGCCACCGGCACCGCCACGAGCACCCCGACCGGTGCGGGCGGCGCCGCGATCGTCGCGGCAGCACCCATCGGCCAGTTCGGCGACATCCTGGTCGACTCCCAGGGCATGACCCTCTACCTCTTCGAGAAGGACACCTCCACCGCCTCCACCTGCTACGGCGACTGCGCCGCGGCCTGGCCACCGGCCCTCACCGAGGGCGCCCCCACCGCCGCCCACGGCGCCGAGCAGACCAAGCTGTCCACGAGCACCCGCACCGACGGCAAGACCCAGATCGTCTACAACGGCCACCCGCTCTACCACTTCCAGGGCGACAAGGCCCAGGGCGACACCAACGGCCAGGAATCCAGCGCCTTCGGCGCCAAGTGGTACGTCGTGAACCCGGCCGGCAACAAGGTCGAGAGCAGCTGATCCGGTGACCGGCGACGAGCGCCCGGAGTCCGGGCGAACGCTACGGGCCGCGCTCTGGGCGCTCCCGCCGGTCGCGGCGGTGGTCGGCGTGTTCTGGTTCGGCCGCGCGCACACTCCCGCGTACGCCACCTCCCTGTTCGGCGCCCGATTCGGCGACGCCCAGCAGCTGAAGGCCGAGCTCGGCACCGCCCTGCTCGGCCTCGCCCTGATCCAACTGCTGCTCGCTCTCTGGCTGTACGGGCGACTCCCCGGCCTGGGAGCGGCGCCACGACCGGTCGGACGGATCCACCGGCTCGGCGGCCTCGCCGCCTTCCTGCTCTCCCTGCCGATCGCCCGGCACTGCCTGGTCGCCTACGGGGTGCAGCTGACCGACGCCCGCACCACCCTGCACTCACTGAGCGGCTGCTTCCTCTACGGCGCCTTCGTCGCCAAAGTGATCGTCGTCCGCCACCGGCGACTGCCCGGCTGGGCCCTGCCCGCCGCCGGCGGCGTCCTCGTCCTCACCATCGCACTGCTCTGGTACTCGGCGGCGCTCTGGTACCTCAACGGCTACCACGCACCGGGCTTCTAGCCTGGTGGGATCGGTCCGTAGCCGATCCCACCGGAAGCCCCCTCGCAGCTCGGGGCACCCGTCCACGGGCCTCCGGCGGAACGCCGGGGAGCGCCGGGGAGCGGAAGTGGTGGTCGGTGCGCGGGATGCCTGGCCGAGGTGACGGCGTCCAGTTCGGTCCCGGCGCCGTAGAGCTCCTCGGCGACGGCCGCGGTCAGCTTCGCGAAGTCGGCGAACCTGGCCTCCTCGGAGAGCTTGCCGCCGGTGGCGGCGTCGTACCAGATCCGGCCGGCCTTCTCCCAGGCGTTGCCGCCGATGGCGGTGGCGGTGAGGTGGAAGGCGCGGTTGCGGACACCCGAGTTGACGTGCACTCCGCCGTTGTCCCGGTGGATCGGCATGTCGTGGCAGCCGTCCGTGTGGGCCGGCTGCGGGTCCTTGCCGAGCCTGGGGTCGTCGTAGGCCGTGCCGGGTGCGGCCAGCGAGCGCAGGGCCTTGCCGTTGACACCCGGGGTGAGCATCCCGGCGCCGAGGAGCCAGTCGGCCCGGTCGGCGCTCCGGCCCAGCGCGTACTGCTTGACGAGGGAGGCGAAGACATCGGAGATGGGCACGGAGAGCGCGCCGGGCTCCTTGTGTACCGGCCTGGGGCGGCGAGCAGGCCGCCGAGCATGCCGTAGGCGGCACCGCCCCTGCGGTCGGTGACGGCGGCGGCTCGCTCGTCAACCGGGCCCAGGCGCGCGACGGGCGCACCGAGCTGGTGGCCGGACTCACCACTTCAGCTCGTTGGAGCCGACGTTGCGTCAGGCCCCGGAGTCACCAAGCGTGTCCGGTGGAGGGCTGGGCGGTGCCCGGTGCGCTTCCTCGACTTGACGGACTGCCATCCAGCCGCTTATCTCTTTACCTATGGAACTAGATAAAGGCGCCGACCAGCCCTCTCCCATCGAGTTCCGCCTGGACCCGGCCTCCGGCATCCCGACCTATCTGCAACTCGTGCAGCAGGTCGAACAGGCGTTGCGGATGGGCTGGTTGACCGAGGGGGACCGGCTGCCCCGGGTGCGCGAGGTGGTCGCCGGCCTGGCGATCAACCCCAACACCGTGCTCAAGGCATACCGGGAGTTGGAACACCGGGGCCTGGCCACCGGCCGGCGCGGCCAGGGCACCTTCGTGCGCGGGCTGCCCGCCGGGGTGGTTCCGCTGCGCGAACGGGCCGCGCTGCGGCGGGGGTTGCTGGACTGGATGCGCTCGGCGCGAGCCGCCGGGCTGGACGAAGGGGGGATGGTTGCGGTGTTCGAGGACGCGCTGCGCGACCTGCGCGAGGGCCGTGACGGGGTGGTGGCCTGATGGCCGGAGACACGGTGATCGACTGCGGCGGGATCGGCAAGCGCTACCGCCGCTCCTGGGCGCTGAAGGACTGCAACCTGGCGATCCCCGCCGGGCACGTGGTGGCACTGGTCGGCCCCAACGGCGCGGGCAAGACCACCCTGCTCGGCCTCCTGGCCGGGCTCTCCCTGCCCACCGAGGGCGCGATGAACGTCCTCGGCGGCCAACTACCCGGATCCCCCGAGGCCTTGGACCGGATCGCCTTCGTCGCCCAGAACGCCGCGCTCTACCCGGGCCTTCGCGTGGGCGACCTGCTCGCGATGGGCCGCCACCTCAACCGCCGCTGGGACGACGCCCGGGCGCGCACCCACCTGGCGGACCTCGGCATCCCGGTCGAGCGCAAGTACGGGCGCCTCTCCGGCGGCCAGCAGGCCCAGGTCTCGCTCGCCCTGGCCCTGGCCAAGCGCCCCGAACTCCTCCTGATGGACGAGCCGCTGGCCGCACTCGACCCGCTCGCCCGGCACGACTTCATGGCCGCGCTGCTCACGGCCGTCGCCGAGGACGGCCTCTCGGTGGTGTTCTCCTCGCACGCCGTCAGCGAGCTCGAACAGGCCTGTGACTACCTGGTGGTGCTCGGCGGCGGCCGGGTGCAGGTCGCGGGGGAGGTCGACGACCTGCTCGTCGGCCACCGGATGCTCACCGGCCCGACCGCCGAGGCCGAGGAGGTGGCCGCCCGACTGCCCGTCGTGCGCGACCGCCGCGCCGGAGCGCAGTCCCACCTGCTGGTGCGCACCGGCGGCGCGGACGCCCCGGTCTCCGGCGCCTGGAGCCAACAGCGTGTCGGACTTGAGGAGTTGGTGCTCGCCTACCTGCGCGAGCCGACGGCCTCCGCCCTCCCCGGCCCACGTCGGGCTGTCCCTACCGGTGAAGGAGCACTGCGCGCGTGAGCACGCTGACCGCGACCCCGGGCGCCTCCGCGCTCGGGGTGACCAAGGCCGCCGCCCTGCGGCATCGCACGTCCCTGCTGACCCTGTTCGGCGTCCTCTCCGCCCTCGGCGCCCTGTTCTGGGCGCACGGCTGGTACGTGCACGACGGCCTGACGGCCACCGGGGCGGACACCTGCGACCCGGCCTCCGACGAGTGCATCACCATGTGGAAGAACTTCCTCCGGGAGTACGGCGCCGCGCTCCAGGTCGGTGACAGCTTGCTCTACGCGCTCGGCGGCGCGTTCGGCGCCTTCCTCGGAGGCCCGCTGCTGGCCAGGGAGTTCGAGCACGGCACCTACCGCTTCGCCTGGACGCAGGGCGCCGGCCGCGCCCGCTGGACGGTCGGCGTGACGGCCCTCGCAGGCGCCGCGCTGGCGGCGGGATCACTGCTGCTCGCACTGGTGCTGGCCTGGTGGAACGCGCCGCTCGCCCAGGAGAGCAGCCGCTTCGGCCGCGACCTCTTCGTCCAGGGGGCGCCGGTGATGGTGGCCCGCTCGCTGCTCACCTTCGCCGTGGCCGTCCTCGCGGGCGCGGTCCTGCGCCGCACCGTCGTCGCGATCGGCATCGCCCTGGCCGTGTCGGTGGCGCTGCCGTTCGTGGCGGAGGCGGTGCGGTTCAACTACCTGCCGCCGATGGAACGCACTGTCCAGACTCTCAACTCGGTCACGACGGACCAGAGCTGGGTCTCCTCCGTCTGGTTCTCGGACGTGGCGGGCAACCGGTACACCTCGGACGAGTTCTACCGCAAGGTCGACACCTTCACCCAGGGCCGGGCGCTGTTGCGCGACGGCTCGTTCACCGCGCACGAGGTCTACCAGCCGGCCCACCGCTACTGGCCGTTCCAGTGGATCGAAGCCGGCTGGATGTTCCTGCTGGCCCTCCTCCTGGCCACGGCGGCCCTGTGGTGGGTGCGCCGCCGGGCGGTCTGACGAGGAGGTCGGCATCCAGGTCCCGGCCGGGAGCGTCCGGCCGGGCGAGGCCCCGGAGGCCGCCGCGCTGCGGGAAGCCCGGGAGGAGACCGGGCTCACGGACGTCACGATCGTGCGCAAGCTCGGCGAGACCGAGTATGACATCAGCCCGTACCGGTTCGAGATCCAGCACCGGCACGTCTCGAGAGCAGCCGAGCGGAGGGCTTGATGAACGCGAGCGCGCGCGGCGCGGCCCAGTGACGGGCGCGATCGTAGGCTCCCTGGGCCATGTCGATCGCCTCCTGCGGGTATCCGCGCAGCATCGCCCGGAGGCTGATCGTCGCCAGGGTGCACGCGGCGACCTCGACGTCGCCGGCCGCGCGGGCCAGGCGCAGGGCCGGAGTGGTGCAGGCGCCGATCGCGAACGAGCCGGCGCCGGGGAGGAGAAGTTCGACGGTTCACGGGGACGCTCCAGTGCTCGATGGCGCCGCGCAGGGCGACCTCGGGGTCGCACGGGAAGTCCAACCCCACACCGGGGTCGACTGGGCGCACCTCGCCCATACCCGTCTCCCCGAGCGTGACCGGCCGCCCGAGGCGTTCGCCCAGCGCAGCGGCCAGGCAGGCGGGCGCCGGCCGGCGCGGCACCATGGCCAACTCGGCCCAGCGTTTTGCACCCGTATGGGTGTATGCGGTATGCGCTCCGCGCTCGGCCGCGAGCTCGTTGGCCCTGCGCGCCGGCCAGCCGTGGCTGGCCCCGGGTCCTCCTTGCCCCTTGATCACGTGTCGGCGACAGATGATGACGTGATCCGCAAGGGGGTGACGCCATGCGCACGGACGTGACGCACTTCGCTGAACTGCCCGACCTGACGGCCGAGCCGGTCGGGCCACCGCTACCGTGGGAGCGGTGGCCCTACGCATGCGGAGTTGAGTTCCCCGCGGACTACCGCGAGTTCATCGACCGGTTCGGGCCAGGAGAGGTCCGCAGCTACCTGGGTGTCAACGCTCCGTGGCCATGGCCGGGCGCATCACAGGACGGGGCGATCCTCCGCGTCTTCACGTCGAGGACCATCGATGAGCTTGGTCCGGCGTTCCGGGAAAACCTGCGCGAGGAGATGGTGGCCACGCTCGCCGAGGCCGTCTCCGTCCGGAGCGTGAACCCGACGTGTCCGCATCGACGGCACGGTGAGCCGCGGTACCGAACGCCCAGGGCTCAGCGGGCGTCGAGTCCGGCCAGTCGCTGGAGGGCGTGGCGCATCTGATCGACGCTCTGCGGGCGCGTGTCCAGGGTGAGGTGCGTGGACGCGCCCTCGATGTACGTGTTGATCGCTCGGGCGGTTTCCTCGTCGAAGTGCGCCCGGAGTGCGGTGAATCCGGCGTCGATCATCTCGTGGACCAGCGGGCGGAATTCGGCGCGGTGAGAGGCGATGGCGTACAGCTCGTACGTGAGATGGTAGATGTTCTGGTCCTCGCCGAAGTCGTCGTAGATGAGCGAGATCACCGCATCGATGGCGTCGGCGGGTCCTTCGGTGTGCTGGAACCTCCTCTGGACGATGTCGCGGATCCGCTGGGTGAAGCGGTGGAACGCCTCGTAGAGGAGTTCGTCGATGCCGGAGAAGTGATACGTCATCGAGCCGAGCGGGACTCCGGTGCGCTTGGCGACCGCCCGGTGGGACGTTCCTGCCACGCCCTGTTCCGCGATGCAGTCGACGGCGGCGTCAATGATGCGGTCCCGACGTCCCGCGTCGACTTGCCTGGCCATTCGGTTCCGCCTCCGGACTGCGTATGGGCTGCGCGTTGTACGGGGACGATCGTACGCGAGCCGACACGGCGGGTGGCCGCCCCGTCGGGCGACCACCCGCTGGTCTAGTCCGTCAACCAGACGGCGCAGTCGGTGGGAAGGAGGTCCGTCACGCCGTCCGTGCTCGCCACGAGCACTCGCGCGCTCGCGGGAATCGGCCAGGGCTCGGAGCCGAGGTTGAGCACGATCCGGGTGGTTCCCCGATCGTTGGTGACGTCCAGTGCCACGACGTCCGGTCGGAGGTCGACGAGCGCGAGCGACCCGTTCCCCAGCTGTCGCTGCCGCCGTACGGCGAGCAGGCTCCGGTAGAGCTCCAGGGTGGAGCCGTCGCGGCCGCGTTGCCGGTCCACGGCGTAGTCGCCGAAGTCGGCGGGCTGCGGGAGCCACGAGGCGCCGGTGTCGTTGAAGCCGAACGCCGGGGCGTCCTTCTTCCAGGGGATCGGCACCCGGCATCCGTCACGGCCGAGGCGGTGCCCGCCCCCGCGAAGGAAGTCGGGGTCCGTGCGGGCCTCGGCGGGGAGCTCGATCACCTCTCGAAGGCCGAGTTCCTCGCCTTGATACAGATACGAGCTGCCGGGGAGCGCGAGCATGAGCGCCGTCGCCGCCCGCGCCCTGCGCAGGCCGAGTCCGGTGTCCGGCCGGGGCTCGGTGGCCTCGAGGATCCACGGTGCCATCGTCGGGTCGGCCCGCACGAGCCGGGTCGCGTGACGAATGACGTCGTGGTTCGAGAGCACCCAGGTCGCCGGCGCGCCGACGGAGTCCGCGTTCCGCAGCGTGGTCCTGATCTGCGCCCGCAGGGCATCGGCATCCCAGGTCGCGCGCATGTAGTCGAAGTTGAACGCCTGCTGGAACTCGTCCGCTCGCACGTACAGGGCGAGCCGGTCGTGGGGCGTCACCCAGGCCTCCGCGACCATCGCCCGCTCCCCCGGGTAGCCGTCGAGGATCGCCCGCCACTGCTGGTAGATGTCGTGCACACCGTCCTGGTCGGCGAACGGCACGGCGTTGGTGGGGAGCGCGCCCCTGTTGTACGCGTCCCAGTCGGCATCGAAGTCCAGAAGGCCCGGCGCCTTGACCAGGTGGTGGGCGACGTCGATCCGGAAACCGTCGACGCCCCGGTCCAGCCAGAACCTCAGTGTCCCCGCGAACATCTCCCGTACTTCGGGGTTCTCCCAGTTGAGATCGGGCTGCTTTCGGTCGAAGAGGTGCAGGTACCACTGCCCGTCCGCCACCTGGGTCCACGCCGGTCCGCCGAACTCGCTGGGCCAGTTGTTCGGCACCCCGGGCGAGTCGACGAACCAGTACCGGGCACGCTCGGGAGACCCCGGACCGGCTGCGAGTGCCGCCTGGAACCAGGGATGCTCGTCACTCGTGTGGTTGGGCACGATGTCGATGATCACCCGGATACCGAGCGCGTGCGCGGTCGCGATCAGGTCGTCGGCATCGGCGAGCGTTCCGTACATCGGATCGACGTCGCGGTAGTCGGCGACATCGTAGCCGCCGTCCGCTTGCGGGGAAGGGTAGAAGGGGGAGATCCAGATCGCGTCGACACCGAGGTCGTGAAGGTAGGCGAGGCGGTTCTTGATGCCGCCGAGATCGCCGTTCCCGTCGCCGTCCGAGTCGGCGAACGAGCGCGGGTACACCTGGTAGATCACCGCGGTGCGCCACCATTCCGCAGTGCCGAAGGCGTCATGTATGGGTTCGACGGCGGAATCGGGTGTCGCGTGGTGCGTTCGCGGGCTCATGCCGCGCCCTCCGGAGCGGGAGAAACGGACTCGGCACGGCGCTTGCGCAGGTCCGCGAGGATCTGCGGGTGCTCCTTGTCGAGGTGGTAGAAGGCCAGGACGGCGGCCATCGCGATGGCGAAGATCAGGGGCAGCCATATGAAGACGAAGTCGATCGCACCGAGGGCGGATGCCGGCTGGTTCGCGCCGCCGCCCTCCCGGAAACCGCCGAATCCGAGCATCCAGCCGATGGCGACACCGCCGAGAGCGCCGCCGATCTTCTGCCCGATGGTCGCGCCCGCGAAGACGAGCCCCTCGGCGCGAATACCGCTGCGCCACTCCTCGTACTCGATCGTGTCGGCGACCATACCGAACAGGACCGCGAACATGCTTCCCACACCGACGCCGCCGATCGAGAGGCCGGTGAGGACGACCGGAAGCGCCGTGGGGGCCGTCGCGATGACCAGTTGTCCCACGACCATCGCGGCGCATCCGAGCAGCGAGATGTTGCGCTTGCCGATCCGCCTCACCAGGGGAATGGCGAGGAACACACCGGCGAACTCGACGATGGTGCGGAACGTGAAGAGCATCGTCGCGAGGTTCTCGTCACCGAGCGCGTACTGGGCGTAGTACGGGTAGACCCCGACAAGGCCGTACGCCGACAGCAGCAGGATCCCGAGGAGTGTGAGCTGGAGCCAGTACTTGTTGCGCAGCAACGACGCGAGACCCTCACGGGTCGTGAACGGACGGCCCGCCGCTACGGCGGGGATGGCCGCGTCGGACGAACCGGCCTCGTCCGGCGCGCGATGCGAACCGATGCGCTCCTTGCAGAACACGAACACGATGAAAAAGAGGACGACGGCAAGTCCGCCGTACAGGGAGAAAGTCAGCGTCCACGCGCCGGCGCCTCCCCCGAACGCGTCGACGAGGGGCATGGTGAGCGCGGCGACGATGAGTGTCCCCACATACGCGCCGACCATGCGGAACGTGCTCAACAGGCCGCGTTCGCCGGAGTCTTCGGTCATAAGAGCACTGAGAGCCCCGTAGGGGATGTTCATCGCGGTATAGATGACGACACCGGAGAGCATGTAGGTCGCGAATGCGTAGACTACCTTCCCGGTCTCGCCGAGGTCCGGCGCCGAGAACAGAAGTGCGGCACTCACGCCATAAGGAACGGCAAGGAAGAGCAGCCACGGCCGGGCTTTCCCGAACCGCGAGGTGAGCTTCTCCATCAGGACGCCGACGGCGAGGTCCCAGACTCCATCAAGCAGGCGGGCCACCAGGAACATCGTGCCGACGGTAGCTGCCGGAATTCCGACGACCTCGGTGTAGAAGAACATGAGGTATGTGCCCGTGGCGACATACACGAGGTTGAACGCGAGGTCGCCGGTCGAGTAGGCGACTTTCTCCGGAAATGGGACACGGCCTGCCACCGAGCCGCCGATTCTTGACATCACAAACGGTCCTTTCGAGGCTCCGGAAGAGCGCCTCGTCGCTGAGGTGAGGAAAGGCATGCGTTGCGCACACGCACCGCTTCATGGGCGGTGCGCGGAGTCGCTGTCGGCGGCCGTTCACGCCGAGATGATGTACGACCGTACATCATCGATGTGTACGACCGTACATCAAGCGTTCGTCCCGCGCTAGCCTGGTATTTCGTGAGCCGATGCGGCTTTCGTCCAGCGCCACGACCCGGCGGCTGGAGGCCGTCGGCCGCCGCTGCGGCCTGCCACGACTGCCGCAGGTGGGCCCGTCCTCACCCGCCCGCGCAACCAGGTCCCCGCGCGGGCACCGGGACTCGCCCACGACCTGGTCGTCCGCGGTGAGCGCGCCCGTCTCGACGGCGCGGACGACAGCGACGCGCCGAACCGAGCGGTTCGACACCACGCCACCCCGACGACCTGACCTGAGCCGGCTCATTCCGGGCCCGGTCCTGACCCGTCGTTTCCGGCGTCGGGTGCGGGGTGGAAGCCGCAGCCGCAGCGGGGGTCGGAGATCGGTCACTGCGCAGCGTCATCAACGGTGGGCAGAGTCTCCGCGCGGCCTTGTCGGGGTCGGGGTGGCTGGACGGTCTACTGGGAGTGGCGCAGCAGGTCGCGGCCCTGTGCGGCCGACGTCGCCGGTGCCGTCACCCCGCCGCCTCGTGCAGGGTGGCGCGGGCGGTGCGGGCCACTTCGTCGATCTGGAGGTCGGTGTACCAGGCCCTGCTGTAGACCAGGTCGACGGTCAGGCGGCCGCGGTAGCGGCTGACGACCGCGAAGAGCATCGGGACGTGGCCCAACGGGGCGAGCCGTACATCGCCGATCCGCAGTCCTGCGGGCAGAACCGGTTCGGCGATGGTTCCGACGTTGGTGATGACCAGGCTGGGCGGGTGCTGGTCGAGCATGTAGGGGAAGGCCGCCAGTTCCATCGCCGCGGCCCCGCTCTCCAGGTCCGCGCGTAGTCGGGCGTCCAGGTCGCGTCCGACGTCGACCGGGTGGGCGTGGTCGTCGACCATGAGGCGGATGGAGGTGGTGGTGGCCGCCGACTGCAGGACCTCGGTCGGGATCGGTGGGGAGAGTCTGCGGCGCATGTCCACGGCCGTGGTGCACAGCAGCCGAATCGGTCCGCAGGCGGGGAACAGGGTGCGCAAGCTGGTCAGCAGGATGCCGCTGACCAGCGCGTTGACCGTGAGAGAGGCGTCGTGGGCACGCTGTACGAGCCGTTCGCAGCGGTCGGCGTCGACGTCGATGCCGATGACGCGGAAGCTCGGATCGGTGCCGGGGCCGCCGTTGAGGGAGGCGTGGGCGGGCAGGAGCGCGGGCGGGGACTCGGTATCCACCCGGGCCCGCTCGGCGACGAAGTCGCGCAGTTCCCGCGCGGGGAAGCGGGCCGCGAGCAGATCGTCGAGCGCCGGGCCCAGGACCGGCTGGACGGGGGCGGCGGCCACGTGTCGGCCGGCGGCCAGGTCAGCGTAGAAGGACCACAGGCGCCGGTGGAGGGCCTGGTAGCTCATCGCGTCGGCGAACGCCCGCGGCAGCGTCATCACCAGCCTGCTGCGGCCCTGACGGTTCGGCTCGCGCAGCAGCGTGACCCGCAGCAGTGGGCCCTGCGCCCAGGTGAGGGGCGCGTTGATCTCCTCCTGCAGATCAACGCCGCACCCCAGGACCGGCCCAGGACCGGCCGGGTGGGTACGGACCAGCCGCCGACCCTGCTCGTCCGGGGCGGTGATCGCGCCGGCCAGTAGCGGATAGCAGGCCACCAGCCGGGCCAGCGCCCGCGACAGGACCCCCTCGTCCAGTTCTCCGATGACCTCGCAGTGCAGCACCAGGCGAACCCCGGCCGCGGCGATGGCCGCCTCGTGCGGCGCCAGAGGACGCTCCACCACACTCCCCCTCGCTGTCTGCCCGACTGACAAGAGCACCATCACTTCTGACGGCAACCGCAGACTCCAAATCGGCCCCTATTCACCCGGACGAGCGACAGCGGCGACCTACGGACCCGCCCCTTCTGCGCCCGCGACCGCAAGCCGATCCTCCGCCCGACGTTTGGACGAGGACCTGATCGGCCCACTCTTGCAGTTCCGCAACATCGGGGTGCCGGCGGGCAACCACTGGACCACCCAGCACGACGGCGCCGGGTTCGGCACACTACCTCTCCCGCACCGCCATGGCCAAGGCCGACATCTTCGTCAACTCCCCCAACGAGACCGCCTACTTCGACCTCGACCTCGACCTCGACCTCGACCAGGCGGACGAGCGCCGGCACCTGAGGGACCATCGCGGGCCGCAGGGCCGGGGCGCCGTCGAAGGCCGCCCCGGCCACCGGCCGCGCGCAGGTGTCGGGCATCCGGCTCAGCACCGCCTTCTCGGGCTCGGTGGCGCTGAGGCCGTAGACGTACTTGGCGTCGGTCCACGCACCGGAGTAGGTGCACCAGCACGCCGTGGCCGACGGACACCAGGTGTCCGGGCTCCTGCCGCCTTTCGAGCGGCTGGAGCCGGCGGAGCGCACCAGCCGGCCGGGCTCGGCTCAGATGCTGCTGTTGAGCCATTCGGTGAGCTGTCCCTTGGAGAACGGGCCGACCCGGGTGGCGACGACCTTGCCGTTCTTGAACAGCAGGTGGGTCGGAACGGCGTTGACGTTGTACTTCGGCGGTGTGGCGGGACCGTTGTCGATGTCGTGGTTGGCGACGGTCAGGCGCCCGCCGAACTCGGCGGCGATCTGCGCGAGGACCTGCTGGGCCTGCTTGCTGGGCGCGGACCACTCCGCGAGGAAGGAGACCAGGGCCGGGCCGGACGCCTTGACGACCGTGGCGTCGAAAGTGGCATCGGTGACCTGGACGACGGTGCCGCTCATGAAGCTCTCCCGAAGGTGTCGGCGCGGGCCCTGTCCCATCCCCGCGTGCGGGGAAGGGACAGGGCCCGCAGGCGGGGTCAGGGGGTGGTGAGGCCGAACCAGTACTCGAAGGTGTCGAGGAGGGCGTTGAGCGTGTCGAGCGGGTCGATGGTGCCGCTGGTCACGGTGAGGGAACCGTCGGCGAGCAGCTGGTCGGGGGTGGCAGCGGCGATGGCGAGCCGGTTGAGGCCGTCGCGGGTGATGTCGTAGACGGCGTCGGCGGTGGCCGCGTCGAGGGTGCCGGGGTACTGGACGAGGACACCGTTGCGCACCCGCAGGGTGTAGGTGGTGGGGTCGTCCGGGATCCCGTCGGTGACGGTGAGACCGATGGTCAGGGGCCGGCCGGCCGCGTTGGGTCCGTTGAGGCGGATGCCGAGGTAGTCGAAGAGCATGTCCAGCGGCATCGCGGCGAGGACCGGCGGGGTGATGATCTGCGGGGAGGGCAGCGTGACGGGGCTGTCCACCGGGCGGACACGCAGTTCGTTGGCGGCGGCGAGGTAGAAGTTGCGCCACGGCCCGCTCTCGGCCTGGTAGCCGAGCTGTTCGAGGATGTCGGCCTGGAGGCCGCGGGCGCCGGTGTTCGTCGGGTCGGCGAAGACCACGTGGGTGAGGAGTTCGGCGGCGAACCGGTAGTCCTGGGCGGTCTTGGCGTTGTCGAAGGTCGACCGGGCGATGTCCACGACCTTGTCCGCGCCGCCGAAGGCGTCGACGTACCGGGCTCCGGCCTCCTCGGGCGGCAGGGTGTGCAGGTGTGCGGCGTTGCCGTCGTACCAGCCGAGGTAGCGCTGGTAGACGGCCTTGGAGTCGTGGTTGACGGTGCCGTAGTAGCCCCGGTTGAACCACTGCCCGGCCAGCGACTCGGGTACGGCGCCGTCGAGCTCCTCGCCGATCTCCGCCATGGTCAGGCCCTGGTTGGCCAGGCGCAGCGACTGGTCGTGCAGGTAGCGGTAGAGGTCGGCCTGCGAGGTGAGGAAGGAGCGGACCGTCTGCGGCTGCTCCTCGCTGTTCCAGCGGGGCCAGAAGTGGGAGGCGAACAGGGAGTCGGAGCGGTCGGCGTACCAGTCGGTGGACTGGATCAGGAACTGCGACCACGCCTTGGCGTCGCGGACCTGGGCGCCGCGCAGGCTGTAGAGGTTGTGGAGGGTGGGGGTGGCGTTCTCGGCCATGCACAGGGAGCGGATGTCGGGGAGGTAGAAGTTGAGTTCGGCCGGGGCCTCGGTGCCGGGGGTGAGCTGGAACTCGATGTTCACCGGTCCGAAGGTGTGGACGGTGCCGGGGGCGGCGAGGTCGGAGGTGACGGTGAAGGTGGGGGCGAGCAGTCCCGAGGTGCCCAGGGAGTTGGCCTTGCCGAGGCCGGCGTCCACCTGACCCTGCGCGGAGCGCTCCAGCAGGGAGCCGTACATGAACTGGGCGCGGCGCTGCATGGCGTTGCCCGCGTAGACGTTTTCGCTGACGGCGTGTTCCAGGAAGCCGTCGGGGGCGATGATCTCGACACCGTCGGGGAGGGTCCGGTTGTCCCACAGGCCCAGCACGCCGCCGTAGTGGTCGAGGTGGGAGTGGGTGAAGATCACCGCGCGGATCACCCGGTCGTCACCCCGGTGCTCGCGGTAGAGCGCGAGCGCGGCGGCGGCGGTCTCCTCGCTGATGAGAGGGTCGACGACGACGATCTCCCGGGAGGTTCCGGTGGGGTCCTCCAGGAAGGTGATGTTGGACAGGTCCAGGCCCCGGACCTGGTAGACGGCGTTCTCGACGACCTCGAACAGGCCCGCGTTCATGTTCAGCAGGGCGTTGCGCCACAGGCTGGGGTTGACGGTGTCCGGGGCCTGGCCGGTGAGGAACTGGAACGGTTCCAGCGACCAGGCGGGCACCGGACCGCCGCCCTCCTTCTCGACGGTGAAGTCGGCGGGCAGCGCGGCGATCAGGCCCCGGGAGGCGAACGCGGCCTCCGCGTCGGTGTCCGGGTCGGGCACCACGACGGCGGCGTTCAAGTCCCTCGTCAGGGAGGTGGCGGGCTGGGTCTGGGCACGGTCGGGAAGAGCCACGGGCTTTCCACACCTTTCGTCGGCGGTCGGGGTGGCCGGTACGGCGCGCGGGGAGGAGGTGAGGGGCAGGCAGTTCGACGTCGTGGCACGGCGGCCGAACCGACCTCACCTCCAACCAGGAAACACGTTGCGTAGCGACACGAGCACATACGGTACGGATGCGGTGTCGGGCTCCTGAAGTCCTGTTCCGGACAACCGGCCGACGAAATCAGCCGTCCGTCCGCCGCTCCGACGGGAACCTCCGCATCGCCGCCCCGGCGTGGCACTCCGGCCTCCCCGGCCGCGAGGCCAACGAGGAGGAGGACGGGGGGCGGTGGCTGGAGTGTCACCCGCACAGCTTCCGGGACTGGTGCCCGCTGCTGGGTCCCGAGTGGCACCAGAAGTTCTGGCAGTACTGCGACAGCGTTTTCGGCAAGCAGGAGTACTGCGTCAAGACCCCGCCCCACCCCCGCGGACGCCGCCCTGGCCCCCGGCGACTGATCGCCGCTGACACCACCGGACGGCCTGCGCCCCGCCGCATCCAGGTGTTGGGCACAGCACGTCCGGTGGGGAGGGAGGGTTCAGAGCACGCCGACGGTCTTCCAGGCGTTGTTGACGGCGTCCAGTTCGGCACCGGTGCCGTAGAGCTCCTCGGCGGCGGTCGCGGTCAGCTTGGCGAAGTCGGCGAACGTGGCCTCCTCGGAAAGCTTGCCGCCGGTGGCGGCGTCGTACCAGATCCGGCCGGCCTTCTCCCAGGCGTTGCCGCCGATGGCGGTGGCGGTGAGATGGAAGGCGCGGTTGGGGATGCCCGAGTTGACGTGCACTCCGCCATTGTCGCGGTGGATCGACATGTCGTGGTAGTCGTCCGTGTGGGCCGGCTGCGGGTCCTTGCCGAGCCTGGGGTCGTCGTAGGCCGTGCCGGGTGCGGCCAGCGAGCGCAGGGCCTTGGCCTTGACGCCCGCGGCGATCATCCCGATGCCGAGGAGCCAGTCGGCCCGGTCAGCGCTCCGGCCGAGAGCGTGCTGCTTGACGAGGGAAGCGAAGACGTCGGCGACGGACTCGGAGAGCGCCCCGGGCTCGAAGACGTACAGGAGCTGCGGGTCGCTGTGGTCGAGCTCCTTCTCCGCCGTCAGTGAGCGGCGTAGCAGGGTGAGGTACTCGTCGGCGCGCCGGTAGCGGTCCTGCTTGCCGAGCAGGTCGCCGTCCCGGGCGACGTCGAGGTCGCTGGGCCGACGATCACGTGGCCGCCGCCCGGCCGCCCGACAGCCCGTCCAGGGTGGCCGGTTGGCGGGCGGCGACGGTGGGCGCGGTGGTGCCGACGCTGTGGGCGACGGCGATCCGCAGCCGGCTGGCGGCGGCCAGGGCCCAGGTCGCCACCAGCCACGGGTCCGGCCAGGAGCTGGACTGCACCACGAGGGCGCTGTCCAGCCCGTCCTCCTCGTTCTCGCGGGCCGTCCTGGCGACGTGTCCGGGGTCGGCGGCGCGCTCCCGCAGGTCCGGGGCGAAGCGCAGCGCCTGCCGCTCGCGCGGTGTCCGGCCGTGTACGGGGGGCGGCTCTCACACCGCCCCGGATCTCCGGCTCCATTGCTCTGCCTCCGCGTTGGCGGGTGTACGGGGGGTGCGCGCCCTGCCCGGGCCCCTGCCGGGCCGTACCTGGACAGTGGCAGGGTGCCATGGACCGGGGCCGCGCTGCCCGGCGGCGCTACCCGGCGGCCGGGCCGAGCCGGGCCAGGGTGTCGAGAAGTCGGGCCCGGCTGACGAAGACCTCGGGCGGCAGCGACACGTACAGCTGGATGGTGGTGACGCCGGGCCGGTGGTACCGCAGGATGCGCTCCCGGCACTCCTCGGGCGAGCCGGAGACGAACAGGCCGTCGACCACCTCGTCCGGCAGCGCCCGCTGCGAGCCCTCCGGGTCGCCGGCCGCCCAGCGCTCGTGGGCCTCCTTCAGCAGTTCGCCGTGGCCCAGCCACTCGTGGAACTTGCGGTAGGGCTCGCGGTTGAGGATCCAGGCCAGGAACGGCCGGGAGGCCCGGTGCGCGTAGTCGGCGTCCTCGGTGGGACAGACGAACACCTTGACCACCAGTTCCTTGCCCGGCGGCTGCGGCCCGACGGCGTCCAGCACCTTGGGCACGTCCTCGGGGAAGAGCAGGTTGGTGATCGCGCCGTCGCCCTCGTTGAAGCCGAGCTTCAGCATGCCGGGGCGCAGCGCGCCCAGGATCACCTTGACCGGTTCGACGGGCGGGTGCGGCAGCCGGTAGCCGGTGATCGAGAAGGTGTCGAAGTCCCCGGCGATGTGCTCGCCGCGCAGTGCCCGGGTGAGGAAGCGCAGGACGTCCCGGGTGCGCTTGAACGGTTCGTCGAAGGGGATGCCGTTGATGTCGGTGACGTGCGCCGGCACGGACGCGCCGATTCCCAGCAGCAGGCGGCCGGGAGCGAGTTGGGCCAGGGTGGCGGCGGTCTGGGCGAGTACGGCGGGGCCCCTGGTGTGCACCGGGACGATGCCGGTGCCGATCCGCAGCGAGGGGGACCAGGCGGCGGTGGCGGCCAGCGGGGTGAAGGCGTCGGTGCCGCCGCCCTCGGCGCTCCAGACGTCGGTGTACCCGAGTTCCGGCAGCCGTTCGACGATGAAGCGGTGCCGGTCGATGGTCAGGCCGGGCAGTGGGAGGGTGATGCCCCACTTCGGCGGCTCGGCGCGGCGGTCGGGTGCGTGCGGGGTGGTCATCGAGCGGCCTTCTCTCGTACGGGGGTCACTACTTGCCGACCCAGACGGTGGTCAGGTCGATGAACCAGGACTGCGGCTGCACCAGGCCCTGCACCTTGGGCGAGAGGGCGCGCGGGTTGCGGTCGTTGACCACGAACAGCCAGGGCGCGTCGGCGGTCACCAGGGAGAGCGCCTGCCGGTAGTCGGCCTGCCGCTTGGCCTGGTCGGGCTGGGCGGAGGCGGAATTCAGCAGTTCGTCGACCTTGGGGTTGCTGTAGTGGCCCGTCCAGAACGGGCTCTTGGAGCCGATGAACAGCGGCAGCAGCGCCTCGGACTGGAACAGTGTGGTGGACTGCGCGATGGCGTCCGAGCCGAGCGCGACCTGGCCCTTGGCCTCGGCGCCGATCAGCGTGGACCAGTCGGTGGTGCGCAGTTCGACCTTGATGCCGACGGCTGCCAGGTCGCGTTGGATGGCCTCGGCGATCGGCACGGGCAGCAGGTTGCCGGAGCCGCCGGTGGGCACCGTCACGGAGGTGCTGAAGCCGCCGGCCACCCCGGCCTCGGCGAGCAGCGCCTTGGCCTTGGCCGGGTCGTAGCCGTAGGCGTCGCCGGCCGGGTCGTAGGCGAAGGTGGCGCGCGGGGCGGCCTGGAGGGCCGGGTCGGCGGTGCCGCGCAGCAGCTTCTCGGCGATGGCCTGCCGGTTGACGGCGAAGTTGGCGGCCTTGCGCACCCGGGGGTCGTTCCAGGGCGCCCTGGAGGTGTCGAGGATCCAGTACCAGATGTGGTCGTAGCTGTTGGTGGCGATCCGGACGCCGTCCCGCTGGAGGCTCTCGATGTCGTCGGGGTTGGGGTACTCGATCCAGTTGACCCCGCCGGAGCGCAGTGCGGCGGTGCGGGCGGCGGCGTCCGGCAGCGGCTTGACGACCAGCCGGTCCAGTTTGGGCGCGCCGCGCCAGTAGGATTTGTTGGCGGCCAGCTCGATCTGCTGGCCCTCGGTGTACGAGACGAAGGAGAACGGGCCGGTGCCGACGGGCTGCTTGGCGAAGTCCTTGGAGCCGGTCTTCCTCACCGCGGTGGGGCTGGCGATCAGAACGTGCGCCAGGTCTTCGGGGAAGTGGCCGTTGGGGTCCTTGGTGACCAGTTCGACGTGGTCGGCGTCGAGCTTGCGGTAGGTGGTGATGGAGCCCGCGTACTCCTCGGCGGCGGCGCCGATCGCGTCGGTGTAGTACTCGCTCTGCTTGTTGAGGTAGCGGTCCAGGTTGAACAGCACGGCGTCGGCGTCGAGAGGGGTGCCGTCCTGGAAGGTGACGCCCTTGCGCAGCTTGAAGGTCCAGGTGCGGGAGTCCTCGGCGACCTTCCAGGACTCGGCGAGCGCGCCGGTGACGGCCGGCGGGCGGTCGGTGACGGACAGGTCGTAGCGGGTCAGGCCCTCGTAGATCTGGAAGCTGACCAGCCGCTTGCCCTCGAAGCCGGCCCCGCCGATCACGGTGTCGGGGTTGGGCAGCTTGCCGGTGGCGCCGACGACCAGGGTGCCGCCCCGGCCCTCGCCGCCGGCGGCCGGGGCCTCCGCCCCGGAGCCGCAGCCGGCAGCGGCGAGCAGCACGACAGCGGCGGCCGGCAGCGCGCCGGCTCTGGGGCTGATGCGGGCGGGGCGGTGGTGCGTCATGGCTGTTCCTTGTCGCTGGTCGGGTCGGCGGTACGGGGACGGGGAAGGGGCGGCGGAAGGGCGCGTGGTCGGGGTCTGGAGGGGTGGCGATGGGGCGACGGGACGTGCGGTTGTGGACGGGCTCCGTCGCGGGCGCCCGCGAGGACGGGCGCCGGCCCGCACCCGGCGGCCGCCAGCAGGGCCCGGGTGTACGGGTGGGCGGGGGCCGACCACAGGGTGTCGGCGCTGCCCTCCTCGACCACCCGGCCGTGCCTCAGCACCAGCACCCGGTGCGCGAGCCGGCGGACCACCGCCAGGTCGTGCGAGATGAACAGGTAGGCCAGGCCGGTGCGTTGCTGGAGTCCGGCGAGCAGGTCCAGCAGGTTTTCCTGCACCGCGGGGTCCAGGGCGGAGGTCGGCTCGTCGCAGACCACCAGGTCCGGCCGGGTGGCCAGGGCCCGGGCCACGGCCACCCGCTGGAGCTGCCCGCCGGACAGCTCCCGGGGGTAGCGCGCGGCCAGCTCGGCGCCCAGGCCGACCTGCCCGAACAGCTCCGCCACGGCGGCGCGCCGCTCCCGGCGCGGGGTGCCGTGCAGGCGCAGCGCGGTGGCCACCGCCTCGCCGGCCCGCAGCGCGGGGTTGAGGGAGCCGCGCGGGTGCTGCGGCACGAACTGGAGCCGGGCGCGGACGGGTCGGGCCCGCCGCCCGCGCAGCCCGTACGGGTCCTGTCCGGCGAACCGGACGGTGCCCTCGTCGGCGGCGAGCAGGCCCAGGGCGAGCCGGGCCAGCGTGGACTTGCCGGAGCCGGACTCGCCGACCAGGCCGACCGTCTCGCCGGGTGCCACCCGCAGGCTGACGCCGTCCAGGGCGAGGGTGCCCCGGCGGAAGCCCTTGCGGACCTCGGTGATCTCCAGCAGCGGTGTGCCGGCGGCGGACTCGGCGCTCATTGGCGGCCTCCCGGTTCGGCGGCCATCAGGCCATCGGCAGCATCGGCGGCAGGGTCGGCTTCGGCATCGGCATCGGCGGCGGTGCCGGGACTCGCGCCGAGCACCTGCTCGGTCGGCCCGGTGCCGACGATCCGGCCGGCCCGCAGCACGGCCACCCGGCCGCCGATCCGGCGGGCCGCCGTCAGGTCGTGGGTGACCAGCAGCAGGGCGATGCCGCGCTCGCGGCGCAGCTCGCCGAAGAGGTCGAGGACGCGGCCCCGCACCAGCGCGTCCAGGGCGGTGGTGGGCTCGTCCGCGATCAGCAGCTCGGGTCCGCAGCAGACCGCGATGGCGATGGCCGCGCGCTGGCGCAGCCCGCCGGAGAGTTCGTGCGGGTAGGCGCGGGCTACGCGCTCCGGTTCGGCCACCCCGGCCTCGGCGAGCAGGGCGGGCACGGCCTTCCGGGCGGCCCGGCGGCCGTCGGCCCGCCGGTGGCGCAGCAGGACTTCGGCGAGCTGCGGGCCGATCCGGCGCAGCGGGTCCAGCGAGCCGGTCGGGTCCTGCGGGACGTATCCGATCCGGGCGCCGCGCACCCGGGACCAGCCCCGGGCGTCCAGGGCCCGCAGGTCGGTGCCGCAGAGCGTCACCGAGCCGCTGACCCGGGCCCCGCGCCCGGGCAGGCCGAGCACCGTACGGGCCGCGGTGGACTTGCCGCTGCCGGACTCGCCCAGCAGGACCAGCGCCTCGCCCGCATCGACGGAGAAGGAGACCCCGTCCACCGCCCGGACTCCGCCGGGGTACTCCACGGCCAGTCCGGCCACGTCCAGGACACTCATCGGCCCGCCTCCGGAAGGTGTGCTCCGCTGTCGCCGATCCGCCGGCGCAGCCGCTCGCCGAGGATGTTGAAGACCACCGAGACCAGCAGGATCACCAGGGCCGGCTGCACCGCCACCCACGGGTGGGTGAACAGGCTGGGGCGCAGCTCGTCGAGCATCGCGCCCCACTCGGCGGTGGGCGGCGCCACGCCCAGGCCCAGGAAGGACAGCCCGGCCGCGTACACCACGGACAGGCCGACCAGCGAGGCCGCGTACACCAGCACCACCGGCGCGACCACCGGCACCACCTGGCGCACCGCCAGGTCCAGCCCGCCGGCCCCGCTGACCCGGGCGGCCTCCAGGTACTCGGCGGTGCGGATGCGCCGCACCTCGGTGAAGGCCACCCGGGCCACCGCCGGGGTGAGCACCACCGAGAGCGCGAGCACGGTGGCGCCCAGACCGGGCCGCAGCAGGGTGGCCACCGCGATGGCGAGCAGCACCCCGGGGAAGGCGTACAGCACGTCGAGGGTGCGCAGCAGCGCCTGCTCGGTGACCCGGCCGCCCAGCCCGGCGGCTATGCCCAGCAGGGTGCCGGCGGTGACGGCCACCAGCACCGGTACCAGGCCGCCGACCAGCGAGGCCCGGCCGGCCCAGACCAGCCGGCTGAGCACGTCCCGGCCCTGGCCGTCGGTGCCGAGCGGGTGGCCGGGGGCGCCCGGGTCGAGCAGCCGGTCGTCCAGCGAGCCGGCCGCCGGGTCGTACGGGGCCACCAGCGGCGCGCCGAGGGCGAGCAGCACCAGCAGGGCGGCGGCCCCGGCGGAGAGCAGCAGCAGGACGTCCCGGGGGGCGCGCCGGACGGCTCCTGGTCCGGCGGGTCCGGCGGATTTGGCGGATTTGGCGGTCAGCGTCACGGTCAGCTCCGCACGCGCGGGTCGATCGCCGCGTGCGCGGCGTCCACCAGCAGGTTGATCCCGACGAAGGCGACCGCCACCACCAGCACCCCGCCCTGGACGAGCGGCAGGTCGCGGGCGGTCAGCGCGTCGTACAGCAGCCGGCCGACGCCCGGCCAGGCGAACAGGGTCTCCACGAAGACCACGCCCTCCATCAGGTAGGCGAGTTGCAGGCCGCCGATGGTCAGCAGGGCCGGCGAGGCGTTGTGCACGCAGTGCCGCAGCACCGCGAGCCGGCTCAGGCCGCGGGCCCGCAGGCTGTCCGCCAACTCCCCCGCCAGCACGGCGGAGAGCGCCGCCCGGAACACCTTGGCCGTCAGGCCCAGCGGTACGAGTGCCGCCGCCACGGCGGGCAGCACCAGGTGGCGCAGCAGGTCGCCCGCGCCGCCGTCGCCGAACACGTCGTGGGTGCCGCCGGCCGGCAGCCAGCGCAGGTTGACCGCGAACACCGCGATCAGCAGCAGCGCCACCGAGTACTGCGGCGCGGAGACCGCCAGCGTGCCCAGCGCGTCGCAGAGCCGGCCCAGCGGGCCGTTCGGCCGCAGCGCGCCGAGGGCCCCCAGCAGCACCCCGCCGGCCAGCACCAGCAGGAAGGCGGCGCCGGTCAGCAGCAGGGTCCGGCCGAGCGCGGAGCCGAGCAGTTCGGCCACCGGGCGCTGCGCCGAGATGGAGACCCCGAGGTCGCCGCCGGCCGCCTCGCCCAGCCAGCCGAGGTAGCGCAGCGGCAACGGCTCGTCCAGGCCCAGTCGTTCGGACAGCTCGCGGCGGGCCTCCGGCGGGGCGCCGGGCCCCAGCAGCGCGGTCAGCGGATCGCCCGGCACCAGGGCCACCGTGGCGAACACCACCGCCGTCACCCCGAGCAGGGTCGGCACCGTGAGCAGCAGGCGGCGCAGCAGGAACCCGGTCATCCGCGCCCCCTTCGGGGCTGGGCCGCGCCGGGTCGGGCGGCCGTCCGGTGGTCGGCGGCGGGCATGGCGGAATTCCTTTCCGGACGGGGCCGGTGGCACCGGCGGGCGGTCTGCGGGGGACCTTCGAGGGGGGGCGGCCCCGACGGTGGGCCGGGACGCGCCGGAGCTGTCCGGGGCACGCCGGAACGGCTCGGCGCACCGGGTGGGCGGCGGAAGGTCGACGTCATGAAGATCGCGGATGGGCGGCGTTGACAGCCAGTCAGCAGTTCATGCTGTTACCCCCGGTCATAGGATCGGCCGCGCGGGGCAGCCGGCTACCGCCTCCGCCGGACCGCCGTCCCGTCCTTGACCTGCTACGAGGCCCGGAACTACCCTGGTGGCATGGCAATCCGGCGGACCGGCTTCACCCTGGTCGGTATCGGCGGCTCGTGGCACCGCAGGTGTTTCGACGAGCTGTGTTCTCGCGCTCTCCAGCGCTGACGCCGAGCCCCGACCCCGGCAGCAGCGCTCCCGCACCAGGCCCGTACGCCCCGCCGCCCGCCGTCTCCGGCCCGCGACCTCCGTACCAGGCCCCGCCGCAGCAGCCGTGCCCACGAGCCGGCCCGCCACGTCCAAGGGAACCGCACCCGCCATGCCGCAGTACGCCCCGTCGCAGTACGCACCCGCCCAGTACGCCCCCCAGCGCGCCCTCCCCACCGGCGCCCGGGACCCGCATCCGCACCGGGCCCCGCACCGGGGCAGCGCCCGCCGGCTCTCCCACATCGGCGTCGGCCCGGTGATCGGGGCCGAGGCACTGCACAGCGAGATCGACAACCCGCTCGACCTGATCGCCGGTCACCAGCTGCTGGCCGAACCCGGCCCGCAGCCCGCCGCACCGGCCGCCGCCTGCGACTGCGGGCACCCGGTGTGCGGCAGCGAGGAGGCCGCGGCCGGCGCCACCCGGGTCTTCCTGGTCGAACGGCACCCCGTGGCCAGTGCCGGCCTGCGGTCCGTACTGGCCACGGCGCCGGGGCTGACCGTGGTCGGCAGCACCGGGGACCCGGCCGCCGCCGTGGCCGCCGTCCGCCGGGTACGGCCGGACGTCGTCCTGCTGGGCCGGGGCGCCTCGCTCGGCGAGGACCTGGCCGCCGCCGTCGCCCTGCGCGGGCCGGAGGGCGCCCCGGACACCCGGGTCGTCCTGCTGCGACGCGCCGAGTCCACCGCCGAAGCCAGCCGCGTCCTGCTGGCCGGCGCCGTCGGCTGCTTCCCGCTGGAGCTGCCCGAGGACCGCATCATCGGCGCCGTCCAACTCGCCGCCGCCGGCGGCTCGGTCTTCCTCCCCGCTCCGCCCCCGGCCCGCGTCCACCCCGCCGGCCTGGCCGGCCAGGCCGCCGAACCGCCCCTCCAGCAGGTCGGCCTGACCGAACGCGAACGCGAAGTCCTCGCCCAGCTCGCCCGGGGCCTCAGCAACGCCGAGATCGGCCGCGAACTCGCCCTCGCGGAAGCCACCGTGAAGAAGCACCTCACCTCCGCCATGCGCAAGACCGGCCACTCCGACCGCCTCCGCGCCGCTCTCTACGCCCACCGCCACGGCCTCGCCGGCTGACCCGCCACCGACCTCAGGGGCGCGAGGAACCGCGCGCAGCACCAGACCCCCAAAGCCACACTCAACCCACCCACAACCACCCCGTTCCCACCCCAGCCACCGCGCGCCCCCGAGGGCGACCTTCGGCGCACTCCCGGTCTCCGATCGTCGCCACAAGTGGCTCCGTTCGGGGCTACTCCCCCCACCAGCCCCCTTCATACGGTTGCGACACCGCGATCCGCCGAAGGGGGTGACCCGTTGAGCACTCCGCCCGAGGGTGCCGTAGCGCCCGCGCCGGCCACCGCCGTTCTGCCGGTGGCCCGCCCCGGTCTGCCGCCCGAGCTGCCCCCGTCCCCGTACCGTTCGATGTCGGACGCCGCGCGTTCGGCGCTGTGGCGCCGCCGCCTGCACGAGGCCGAGGCCGGCCTGACCACGTTCCTGGTGTCCCGTCGGGACGAGGTCCACCCGACCGACTGGTTCGCCCTGCAGTCCGCCGTATCCGCGGATCTCCCCGAGGAGCGTTCGGCCGGCGCGCCCGAGTGGCAGCGGGTGTTCTTCCGGGGCAAGGCGCTGACGGAGCGCTTCCTGGTGTCCCGATACGGCGAGCCGGTCAACCGCTACGACCAGAGCAGCGCCCGCGAACGGCTGCTGCGCCTGATCGACACCGCCCCCGAGCCGCACGCCGCCACCGCAGCCGGCACCGCCCCCGAGGAGGCCCGGCAGTGACCGCATCCGCCATCGAGATCCAGGCCGGCACGCTGGCCGGCTACGCCGACGCCAGCCGGCTGCGCCAGGTCCAGGACCGCACCGGATAGCCGAGGCCACCGAGCGGCTGACCCGCTTCCCCGGCCGCACCGTCCTGCACCGGGCTGACCTGACCGATCCGTACGGCTGCCGCTCTAGTCTGAGGTACGACGCAGCCCCCCCCGAGGAGCCCACGCCATGTCATCTCCCCTCGCCAGCCAGGAACTCGGCGCGTTTCTGCGCGCCCACCGCGAGCGGCTCAAGCCCGCCGATGTCGGCCTGCTGTCCACCGCACGCCGCCGCACCCCGGGCCTGCGCAGGGAGGAGGTGGCCTCGCTCTCGGGGGTCGGGCTGGCCTGGTACACCTGGCTGGAGCAGGGCCGGGTGACCACCTCTCGGCAGGTCCTGGAGGCGGTCACCCGGGCGCTGCGGCTGGACGCGGCCGGGCTGCGGCACGCCATGCGGCTGGCCGGCTACCACGAGCCGGCCGCCCCGGCGGACGGCGCCGCCGCCCGGCTGGCCAGCGCCGTCCAGCCGGTGCTGGACTCCTGGCCGGCCAGCCCGGCCGTGCTGCTGGACCGCCACTTCGACATGCTCGGCTGGAACGCCGCCTGGGCCGCGCTCTGGGGCCCGCCGGAGGCCGTCCCCGCCGACCGGCGCAACCTGATGTGGCTGATGGCGGCCGACCGCAGGCTGCGCGGTGTGCTGCGCGACTGGGAGCCGCTGGCCATGAACGTCTTCCAGCACTTCCGCGCCCAGGCCGGCCCGGCCCTCGCCGACCCGCGCACCGGCGAGCTGTACCGCCGGCTCGACCAGGACGCACCAGAGCTGCGCCACTGGTGGGGCTGCCACTCGGTGGCCGAACTGACCGCCCGCACGGTCACCGTGGAGCCGGCCGGCGTCGGGCCCGTCCGGCTCTCGCTCTCCTCCTTCCACCCGGTGGACGACCCCTCCGCCCTGGTGCTGCTCTTCACCCCGGTCGCCGCCGAGGACCGCAGCCGGATGACCGACCTGGTGGACCGCCCGCTGCGCCCGCTGCCCGTCCAGCAGGCGGGCTGACCGCACCGCACCGGCACGCGCCGAAGCCCGTACGGAACCCCGTACGGGCTTCGGTGCTCCCCTTCTGCGCCGCTCTCCCCGGTCGGTATGGTCGCCCTGGTGTGGGCGATCAAGCAGTTCGGCGAGGAGTCCACCTCGCCGTGCCCTCCGCCTGGGCCGCCCTCGCGCTCGCCGCGCTCACCCTCACCTGGTTCGTACGGCGCTGCCTGCGCAGCGACCACCCCCTGCTCGACCTGGGGCTCTTCAAGAACCGGCAGTTCTCCGCCGACATCATCGCCGCCCTCGGTACGATCAGCCGCCGCATCGGCTCCCGTGCCGTAGTCCTCCAGGAGTTCGACCAGCCGGCCCCAGCCGTAGGCGGCCTCGAACGCGACCGGGGTGCCGATCGGCAGATCCCCGATCACCCCGAGCACCGTCTCCACGCCGTTGGGGACGTTGCGGTTGACCCGCACCGCGCCGTCCTCGTCGATCACGGCGATCTGGGACCGCTTGCGGTGCACGTCGATACCGACGTAGCAAGACACCCGGGAGTCGACACCATGGCCACCATCAACCTCGTCCGCGGCATGGGCAGCCTCTTCAAGGAGTGCGAGCACCCCGAGAGCCGGTGGCCGAGGTGCCCGCACGAGTACAAGATCCGCTACCGCAACGCCGCCGGACGGCAGACCGAGGAGTCCGGCTTCGCCACCCAGGACAGCACTCAGGCAAACGCTCACCATGAGGGAGTACTCGAGGAACGTCGAGGTGCCACCGCGCTGGTCGGCGAAGAGTCCGAACGATCATCCCAGGTACTGGTCGGCACCGGTCTGGCCACGCCTGATAGTTTGCGATAGCCATGGTGTTCGGGAAACCGGTCTGAGTCCGGTGCGGCCCTCGCCACTGTTGCCGCGGAGTGCCGCGGCCCTCGCTGACCGGCTCCGCCAGCGGTCAGGGCCACTGGGACGGCTCGAAGAGCCACCCGGGAAGGTCGGCTGCGGTGCGTCGATGCGGAAGCCAGGAGACCGGCCACGGCGCGACATGTTCCACGAGGGTTTTGGAGAACACGTGCCCCGCACTTTGCCGTACCCGTTTGCGTCCATACGTTCCGCACGCCCCACAGGTCGGGTACGTGCCGGCCGGGCGGTCGCGGCCGTTCTGTTCACCGGTGTGCTCGGCGCCTGCGCAGGCGCCCCCGCGCCCGTCGCGTCCACTGCGACGGGCGGAAGCGCTGCGCCGGTCAGCGTGGACAACTGCGGGACCACTGTGACGGTCGGCGCCCCGCCCGAGCGGCTGGTGACGCTCAACCAGGGTGCCACCGAGGTGGCCCTGGCCCTCGGCCTGGAGTCCCGCATGGCCGGAACCGCCTATCTCGACAACCCCGTCCCGGAGAAGTGGAAGGCGGCCTACGACTCCGTCCCGGTGCTCTCCAAGGACTACCCGACGAAGGAGAAGCTCCTCACCGCCCGGCCCGACTTCCTGTACGCCTCCTACTCCAGCGCGTACACCGAGAAGGTCGCGGGCACCCGGGAGGAACTGCGCGGCCAGGGCATCGCGTCCTACCTGTCCCCGTTCGGCTGCTCGGACAAGAGTCAGGTACCGCCGACCACGTGGCAGGCGATGTGGGGCGAACTGAACGACGTCGCCAAGGTGTTCGGCGTACCGGAACGGGCCGCCGCGATTCAGCGGCAGCAGGAGGACCAGCTGGCGGGGTTCACGGCGACGGCAACGGGCAAGAACCTGAAGGTCCTGTGGTTCGACTCGGACACCAAGACGCCGTACGTCGGCGCCGGCCACGGCGGACCGCAGCTCGTGCTCGACGCCGTGGGCGCCCGCAACGTCTTCGCGGACCTGCCCGGCAGCTGGCAGAGCGTGAGCTGGGAGAAGGTCGTCGCCGCGGATCCCGACGCCATCGTGCTCGCGGACGCCGACTGGGACACCGCCCAGTCCAAGATCGACTACCTGCAGGGCGACCCGGTGCTCAGCAGGCTCACCGCAGTGCAGCGCAAGGCCTTCGTGGTGGTGCCGTTCTCCGAGTCGACCCCCGGTGTGCTGCTCGCCGACGGCGCCGCCCGGGTGTCGGCGGAACTGGGCCGACTGCGCCAGGGTTCATGACCGCCGCACCCCGCCCCGCCGTGCGGCCCGCCGGTCGGGGCCGCACGGCGGGGGTCCTGGCCGCGGCCGGAGCCCTGCTCCTGACCACCGTGCTCCTCGGTCTGGCCGTGGGCTCGCAGCACGAACCGGTCCGGACGGTGATCGAGGTCGTGGTGCGCCGTCTCGGGCTGGGCGACCCGCACGTGACGCTGCTGGACGACCAGATCGTCTGGCAGTTGCGGCTGCCCCGGGTTCTGGGAGCGGCTGCCACCGGCGCCGGCCTCGCGGTCTGCGGCGCCGTGCTGCAGACCCTGACCGGCAACGACCTGGCCGATCCCTTCCTGCTCGGGATCTCGGACGGGGCCGCCGCCGGCGCCGTCACCGTGATCGTCCTCGGCGTCGGCGTGTCCGGCGCCGTGGGTACCGGCGCGGTGGCGACGGCGGCGTTCGCCGGTGCCCTGCTCGCCGCCGTGGTCGTGCTGGCCCTGGCCGGTGCCCGCACCCGAACGCTGCCGACCACCCGGACCGTGCTGGCGGGCATCGCCGTGGGACAGATGTGCGGGGCCTACACCTCCTTCGCCGTGCTGGTCCTCGGGGACCGCAACGCGGCGCGCGGTGTCATGGAGTGGACGCTCGGCTCGGTCGCCGGCGTGCGGTGGCCCACCGCCGTCTTCCTGACCGCGGTCGCGCTGGCCGGCATCACGGTCCTGGCCTCCTCGGCCCGTGACCTGGACGCCTTCGCGTTCGGCGAGACCGCCGCCCGCTCCCTCGGCGTCCACGTCGAGCGCACCCGCTGGGTCCTGGTCGCCACCGCCGCACTGGTGACCGCCTGTCTGGTCGCCCAGACCGGCGTGATCGGGTTCCTCGGCCTGGTCGTGCCGCACGTGGTCCGGCTCGTCTGCGGCCCGCGCCACGCCCTCCTGCTGCCCGTGTCGGCACTGGTGGGCGCGTCCCTCCTGGTGGGCAGCGACATCGTGGCGCGCTCGGTCCTCCCCGACCGGGAGATCCCCGTCGGCGTCGTCATGGCCGGGCTCGGAGCACCGTTCTTCGCCTGGCTGCTGTGGCGCCAGGGGCGGGCCGAGGGGAGGGGACAGTGACGGCGACGCCCCCCGTCGAGCTGCGCGCCGAGGGACTCCGGGTCCGGGTCGGCGGAGCCACCCTGCTGGACGCGGTCTCGCTCGCGTTCGCCCCCGGCCGGGTCACCGGCCTGCTCGGGCCCAACGGCGCAGGGAAGACCACCCTGCTGCGCACGGTCGCCGGACTGACCAGGCCGAGCGCCGGACGGGTCCTCCTGAACGGGGAGGACCTGCACGCGCTCACGGCCCGCCGACGGGCCCGCGAGGTGGCCTTCATGGAGCAGCAGGCGGACACCCGGCTGTCGCTGCCGGTCCGTCAGGTCGTCGAGCTCGGACGCACCCCGCACCGCGGCCGCTGGCCCGTCCCGGCGAACGCCGCCGCCGACGCCCACGAACGGTCCGTGATCGCCGGCGCCGTCGCGGTGGCCGACGTCGGCCACCTGCTCGACCGGTCCTGGCCGACGCTGTCCGGCGGCGAGCGCCAACGGGTCCAGCTCGCGCGGGCGCTGGTGCAGGAGCCGGGCGTCCTGCTGCTCGACGAGCCCACCAACCACCTCGACCTGCGCCACCAGCTCGGCTTCCTCGGCACCGTGCGCGGGCTGGGCATCACCACGGTGGCCGCGCTGCACGACCTCGAACTCGCCGCCGCCTACTGCGACGACATCGCCGTCCTGCTCGACGGCCGACTGGTCGCCCACGGGCCCGGCCCGGAGGTGCTCACCTCGCCCATGATCGCGCACGTCTACGGCGTCGACGCCACCGTGGAACGCCACCCCCGGCACGACCGACCGCACATCCGGTGGAACGGACTGCTCCGCGAAAGGACAGCATCATGACCTCCCCTGTCCCGGACGCCCCCGCCCGCCGCAGCGCCGTGCTCCTGGTCGGCATGTCGGCCGGGGAGGCCGTCCGCCGTGACGAACTCCTCCGGACGGCCGCCTCGTACCGGGCCTCGATCGCGTTCCTGCAGCAGGCGGACCCCTCGCTGTCGGCCGAGCTGACCAGGCTGGCCGACGCGGGCACCGAGGCCGTGGTCGTGATCGGCGTCCGCCTCGCGGCGTCCGGCCCGGCGCAGTCCTGGCTGCGGCGGATCACCGCGTACTGGTGGCGCGAGCGCGCGGGCCACCGCCCCGAACTCCTCGTCGCGACCCGCCTCGCCGACTCGCCCGAGGCGGTCGCCACGGTGGCCGGGGTGACGAAGGCCGTCACCGGCGCGGAGCCCGGTCTCACGTCGGCGGCCTGGGAGGACGTCCCCGGCCACCGGCACCAGGTGCTGGTGTGCCGCGGCCCGCGCTGCACGGCCATGGGCGCGGAGGAAGGACTGCGCGCCCTGGTACAGGGGCTGACCGAGCAGGGCCTCGGCGACGACGACGTGCTCGTCACCCAGACGGGATGCCAGTTCCCCTGCAACCAGGCCCCCGTCGTCAGCGTCCAGCCCGACGACATCTGGTACGGGAAGGTCGACCCGGCCGCCGCAGACCGCATCGTCACCGAGCACCTCACCGGCGGACGACCGGTGGAGTCCCACCGGCTTCCCCGCCACCGGAAGGAGCAGACAGGCCACCACGGCTGATCACGATCACCGGCACAGGAGCGGGGTGAACCCCGTTCCCGGCCCGCGGCGATCCACCCACGGCGCGGTGAAGCAGCCTCGTCGGCATGGTCGGCCACGGCCCCGCCATTCGCCTCCTCGACCTCGGTATGGCGGCCGAACTAGCGGCGCCACCAGGTGCCGCCGCAGACCGCGTCCAGCCGCTCGTTGGTGCGTTCGTTGCCCTTCGGGGAGTGCGAGTTCCCGCCGATCCGGCGCACGGCCATCATGCTGAAGTTGAGCAGCAGCTCGGTGGGCGGCCACCTCGCCGTGCTCCGGCGACGCGCGAGGATGTCCACCAGGCGCTCGAACGGCAACGCGAGGCCGCACGGGTCGAGGAACAGGAACAGCGGCCTGCCGACCGCCGCGGCGAGGACCTCGTCCACCAGCCCGTGGACGTCGCCGTGGAACGCCCGGGCATCCACCCCTAGTACTGCAACGGTGCTTACCGTGACGAGGCTTCAGCCGTCGGGCTGTGGCCTCGTCTCTTGTAGTGGCTGATCCGGGCCTGGTGCTGCCGTCGGCGGCGCCAGCGGGACCAGTGCAGGACGTGGGCGATGCTGCGGCGGACTGGCTGGGCGAGGCGGGTGACCAGGCGGCGGATTTCGGGGACGGTCAGCGGTATAAGGTCTGGCGTTCGAGCGGGTCCAGCCCCTTTTCGAGCTGCTGGGCGCGCAGGACGGCGAGGTAGGCGTGGACGGCCATGGCGAGTGTGATGTGCCGGTACCAGCTCTGGTGGCGACGGACCTGGTAGTCGTCCAGGCCGCACTGGCCCTTGGCGGTCTGGAAGCACTCCTCGATCGCCCAGCGGGCACCCGCGACGGCGACCAACTCGTTCAGGGTGGTGTCGGCGGGCGCGTAGGCGATGTAGTAGGCGACCTTCGTCGGATCGGTGATGCTGCGGCGGGTGAGCACCCAGTGCCGCCGGTCCGGGCGATGCCAGGGACGGACCTCCACGCGGGCCCAGTCGTAGATCCGCGGGCCGTGGGCGCCTTCACCGCACGAGCGGCGCTTCCACTTCTGCCGGGACAGGCCCGCCACCAAGTCGTGAAGCCGGTGGTCCATCGCCCACCGGGTGACGACCGTGTCGTGGCGGGTGGTGGCCACGACGTGGAAGACGTCGGCCTGTTCGAGCTCGGTGCGCCAGCCCTTGCTGTTGCCGTAGCCGGCGTCCGCGGTCACCCACCGGAACGGGATCCCGTCGTCGATCGCCCGGCGGACCATTGCCCGGGCGAGCTGGTGCTTGGTCGCGAACTCGACCTCGTCGCCGATCCCGGCGGCCCGGCAGCGCTCGCGGTCGTCGGTCCAGGACTTCGGCAGGTAGAGCGCCCGGTCGATCAGGGTCCGGCCAAGCCGTCCGGAGTAGGCGAGGAAGACGCCTACCTGGCAGTTCTCGGTGCGGCCGGCGGTGCCCGAGTACTGCCGCTGGACACCGGCCGACCGCACGCCCTTCTTCAGGAACCCGGTGTCGTCCACGATCAGCACGCCGCCGGGGTCGGCCAGGTGCTCGACGACGTACTCGCGCACGTCGTCGAGCACCCCGTCCGCGTCCCAGTCGATCCGGTTCAGCAGCCGTTGGATCCGGTCCGGCCCACCGTGACCGGCCTCCTCGGCCACCGTCCAGCCGTTCTTGCGTTCCAACGGCGCCAGCAGACCCCGCATATACGCCAGCGCGGACTCCCGTGACTCACTCCGCGCGAACCGCTTCGCAAACCGCTCGTGCAGCCCAGCCAACCCATCCGACCAGAAACGAGCATCGACCTCTGATATCTCCCCACCCATGAACAGCCCAACGAGTGAACCCAACGGACGTCACGGTAAACACCGTTGCAGTACTAGAAACCGCCGGAGAATGCACGGGCGTGCCATGACCACTTCCACGGGCGCTTCCACGAGCCCGACCGCTCGCAGCGCCGGACCACCTCCGTCAAGCGGACGGCCCGGTACCTGGGTACCCTTCTCGTGCTCCGCTGGGCGGCCGGAGGACTTCGGCGCTGACAGCGTTGTGCCAGCCGTCGAGGGTACGAACCTGATCGCGGGCGCGTTCGGCGAGGCGGTCGACTGGTGCCGTGCGACTGGGACACCGCAATGGGGGCTGTGGTCGCGACCTCCCGGCGACTGCTGCGCGAGCACGGGCCTGGTGCGATCGGCTTCTACACCAGCGGCCAGCTGTTCCTGGAGGAGTGCTACACCCTGGCGGTGATCGCCCGGGCGGGGATCGGCACCAACCATCTGGACGGCAACACCCGGCTGTGCACCGCGACCGCAGCCCAGGCGCTGAAGGAGACCTTCGGCTGCGACGGCCAGCCCGGCTCCTACACGGATGTCGACCACGCCGACGTGATCGCCCTGTTCGGCCACAACATGCCCGAGACCCAGCCCGTGCTGTGGATGCGGGTCCTGGACCGGCTGGACGGGCCCCGGCCGCCGCAACTGGTGTGCGTCGACCCCCGCCCCACCCCGGCGGCCCGGCGTGCCGCCGCACATCTCGCCCCGCGTGCCGGGACCAATGTGGCCCTGCTGAACGCGCTGCTGCACGAGGTCATCCGCACCGGCCGGATCGACCGCGTCTTCATCGAGCGCAACACCGTCGGCTTCGACGAACTCGCCGAGCGCGTGGCCGGCTGTTCCCCGGCGTGGGCGGCCAGGATCTGCGACGTTCCGGCCCGCGGAATCGAGCAGGCCGCCGAGCTTCTCGGCGGGGCGCGCCGGCTGCTGTCGACCGTGCTGCAGGGCGTGTACCAGTCGCACCAGGCGACGGCCGCCGCCGTGCAGGTCAACAACCTGCAGCTGATCCGCGGCATGCTGGGCCGGCCGGGCTGCGGGGTGCTGCAGATGAACGGCCAGCCCACCGCCGAGAACACCCGGGAGTGCGGCGCGAACGGCGACCTGCCGGGCTTTCGCAACTGGGAGAACGGCGAGCACATCGCCGACCTGGCGAGGCTGTGGAACGTCGAGACCGAGCGGATCCCGCACTACGGGCCGCCCACCCCGGCGATGCAGATCTTCCGCTACGCCGAGCAGGGCTCGATCCGGATGCTGTGGATCTCCGGCACCAACCCCGCCGTCTCCCTGCCCGAACTCGGCCGGATCCGCTCGATCCTGGGCCAGGAGGGGCTGTTCACCGTCGTCCAGGACCTCTACCCCACCGAGACCGCCCGGCTCGCGGACGTGGTCCTGCCGGCCGCCACCTGGGGGGAGAAGACCGGCACCTTCACCAACGCCGACCGCACCGTGCACCTGTCGGAGAAGGCCGTGGAACCACCGGGGGAGGCCCGTGCGGACCTGGACATCTTCCTCGACTATGCGCACCGCATGGACCTACGGGACAAGGACGGACGGCCGCTGATCAGCTGGCGCGACGCGCGGTCCGCGTTCGAGGCGTGGAAGGAGTGCAGCCGCGGCCGGCCCTGCGACTACACCGGCCTCGACTACGACAGGCTGCGGGGCGCGAGCGGAATCCAGTGGCCCTGCACCCGCGAGGCGCCGGACGGCACCGAGCGCCTCTACACGGACGGCATCAGCTGGGCCGCCCCCGACGTGTGCGAGACCTACGGCAGGGACCTGGTCACGGGTGCGTCGGTGTCGGAGACCGAGTACCGGGCAGTGAATCCGGACGGGAAGGCGGTGCTGAAGGCCGCCGAGTACCTGCCGCCGCACGAGGACACCAGCGAGGAGTACCCGCTCCAACTGACCACCGGCCGCACCCTCTACCACTTCCACACCCGCACCAAGACCGGCCGCGTCCCGCAACTGAACGACGCCGCCCCCGAGGTCTGGGTCGAGCTGTCCGCCGCGGAGGCCGCACGCCACGACGTCGCAGAAGGGGATCTGGTCGAGGTCACCAGCCCCCGCGGCTCGGTGCGCGGACGGCTGCGGATCACCGCCATCCGCGACGGCATGGTGTTCCTGCCCTTCCATTACGGCTACTGGGACACTTCCGAGGGCCACCGGCCCGGTGAGGCCGGCGGGCGCGCCGCCAACGAGGCGACCGTCAGCGACTGGGACCCGGTCTCCAAGCAGCCGCTGTTCAAGACGGCAGCCACCCGTCTGACCCTCGTCGAACGTGGCGACGGCGCCTGCGCCCCCGCCCCCACGACCACCGCCTCCGCCCCCGCCGGACCCGTCACGGTGCCGGCCACCACGGGCGGACCTTCGGCCGTGGCCGCCTCCGACGTCGGACGACCGGAAGGAGAGCGGACGTGACCGGCATTGCGATCACCCTGCGGGCCCTGTACGAGGGCGAGCGGCGGCTGGAAGACGAGCTGCTCGCCGTCGCGCAGCGCCACCGCGCCGAGCACGAGATCCGCCACGTCGCCACCGACCTCGCCCGGTGGTCCGGCGAACACGGCCGGCGTCTCGCCGAGACCGCGCGTCACCACGGCCTCGACCTGCCCGGCCCGCACAAGGACCCGGAAGGCGTCGCCCGGGAGAAGACCGCCGAGACGCCGGGTCTGCACCTTGTGCCCGGCCTGCCGCTCCTGGACGACCTGCGCGGCCTCCACCTGAGCGCCGCCGACAACTCCCTCCACTGGGAGATGCTCGCCCAGGCCGCCCGGGCCACTCACGACCTGCCGCTCCTGGGGGCCGCCACGGACTGCCATCCCCGGACCCTGCGCCAGATGCGCTGGACCAACACCATGATCAAGACCCTGTCGCCCCAACTTCTCACCAGCCTCTGACCCACAGCCGCCGTTCCAGGCGCGGCAAGGCCAACCGGGTCAACGGGCGGGGCGGCGGTGGCTGGTGTCACAGAACGGGTAGCGGCGGCTGCGGCGGCAGGTGCACAGGGCGACTACCGGGCGCTCGCAGCGGATGCTGCGGCCGTCGGGGAGGACGATCTCGACCGGGCCGTCCACGAGGACCGGGCCGCTGCCGGTCAGCCGCAGCCGGGCCGCCGGCCGGTCACCGGGGGCGGGCACCGCGCACCACCACCAGCGTCTCCTCGCGCTCACCGGCCGCGATCAGCCCGCGCTGTTCGAGCCAGGCCGCCCGCCCGGTCAGGACCGGCCCGAACGGCTGGGTGCGGACGGCGACAGTGCCGGTCCGCAGGCCTGCCCGGCGGAGCGCGGCCGTGGTGGCGGCCGGGTCGGCCAGGGAGGACTGGACGATCAGCAGCACTCCGCCCGTAGCGAGCAGTTGCGGGGCCTGGCGGCACACCCGGTCCAACAGCAGGCGCCCGTCGGGGCCCGCGTCCCAGGCCCGGGCGAGCCCGTGTCGGGGCGCGCCGGCACGCGCGGCGGGCACGTAGGGCGGGTTGGAGACGATGAACTCGAACCGGGAGCCGGCCACCGGGGCGGTCAGGTCGCCGCGCCGCAGCCGCAGGCGCAGATGGTGGACCCGGGCGTTCACCCAGGCGGTGGCCAGCGCGAGCCGGGAGAGGTCGACGGCGGTCACCGTGGCTCCGAGGTCGGCAGCCGCCAGGGCGACGGCGCCGCTGCCGGTGCCCAGGTCCAGCAGCCGGGCCCCGGGAGCGGGGCGCTCGTGGCGCAGCGCCTCGATGAGCAGGGCGGTGTCGCCCTGGGCGGGGTACACACCGGGGGGTCTCAAAAGGAGCATGCCACCGCGAATGCCCGGATTACTCAGGTTCATCCCTTCCTCCTTCGTATGCCGGGCGCGTCGTCCAGCGCGGTGAGCAGCGAACTGCGCCCCGCGCGCCAGGAGCGCAGCAGGTGAGCGTCCAGCCGGCCGTCCACCACTCCGGTGGCGGTGATGCCGAAGGCGATGTCGGGGGCCAGCGTCGGCTCGTCCTCGACGAGGGGTGTGATGACGGTGCGGCGGACGAGCTGCTCGTGGACGGCGTCGGCCAGGACGTGCTCGCGGTAGAACAGGGTGCCGGCCGGTGATGCGCCGAGGCGTTCCAGGGCCTGTGCGAGCCGTGCGGCGCCGGGTGGGGAGGTGATCTCCACGGTCGCGAACTGGCCGACCAGGGCGCCGCGCAGCGAGCGGTGCAGGCCGAAGAGCGACATCAGGTTGACGACGGCCAGGGCGGGTGCCGGGACGGCGTCGAGGTAGTGCCCGTAGTTCGGGTCGAGGTCGAAGTCGGCCATCATCTCGGCGAAGAGCACCGCGTGGGCGCGCTCTGGACGGCCGCCGCCGTATTCGTCGTACTGCACCGTCACCAGGGCTCCCTTGGCGGGGTGGGGCAGTCGCGGCACCACCCACATCTGGGGGTCGCCCTCCTTCAGGTGGTAGAGCGAGCGGTGCACCAGGTATTCGCGGGCCTGCCAGCGTTCCCCGTGTTCGAGCAGGTGGTGCGAGGGGCCGGTGCCGTCGGCGTCTTCGGTGAGCAGGCCAGACAGGGCCCGCTGGAGCGGTGGCGGCGGGCCGGCCTCCTGCCGCACGGCGGCGAGATAGGCGTGTTCGAGTTCGGCGCGCAGCGCGAGCAGCGAGGGGTGCCATTCCCAGGTGGGGTCGACACCGGCGAAGCCCTGGTAGTGCAGTTCGTAGCAGGCGTAGAGCGCCAGTTGCAGATCCTCGCCCCAGGGGTCGCCGAGCGGCGGGCGGAGGACCTTTACGGCCGGTGCGGGCGGGGCGGCGAGGGCGGTGAACAGCGACGCGCCGACAGGACCTCGTGCCCGCGGGAGCGGCGGCGTGCACACGGGGGTACCGGGCCGCGGGGTCACGGCCGCCCACCCCGCGGGGCCGGGTGGAGCTCCAGCGTGCAGCACTTCGGGCCGCCGCCGGCCTTCAGGAACTCGGTAAGTCGCAGCGGTACCGGCTGGAAGCCGTCCGCGGACAGGCGGGCCGCCAGCCCGTGGGCGGCTTCGGGCAGCAACACGTGGCGGCCGTCGCTCACGGCGTTCAGGCCCAGTGCGGCCGCGTCCGGCGCGGTGGCAAGGATCGCACATGGGTAGAGGGCGCGCAGCGTGCGGTTGCTCTCGGGGCTGAAGGCCTGCGGGTAGTACATGATCTGGTCCTCGCTGAGGACGGCGAGGGCAGTGTCCAGGTGGTAGTAGCGGGGGTCGGTGAGCCGCAGACCGACCACCGGTCTGCCGAGCACGCGCTGCGCCTCGCGGTGGGCGGCCGTACTGGTCCGGGGGCCGGCGCCGGCCAGGATCCGCTCGCCGACGGGCAGGAAGTCGCCCTGGCCCTCGCTCGGCCGCACGGCGACGGCGGGCCGGTAGCCGGCGTTGCGGAACCAGGCGTGGTGGGCGAGCGCCTCGGGGCCCGCTCGGGGTGCCGGAACCGGGCCACCAGGACGCGGCCGTCCACCACGGCGGCGCCGTTCGCGGTGAACACCATGTCGGGCAGCCGGGGCCGCGGGGCGATGGTCTCCACCTGGTGGCCCAGCTCGCGCAGCGCCCGGTACAGGCTCTCCCACTGGCGCAGGGCGACTCCGACGTCCACCGGGCAGGTGGGGTCCATCCACGGGTTGATGCTGTATTCCACGGCGAAGTGGGTCGGCGAGCAGAGCAGGTAGCGCCGCCTACGGGCGGAGCGGATCGGAACGAGGGCGGTCGTGGTCATCAGCTACTCCCGGGGGTTGACAGTCCGGCCGGCCGTCGGCGGGTTCGGTCCGTACGAGGCGCCGGTCCTCCCCGGCTCCGGTCGGCCCTCCGTTCAGGGCGCCGGGTCCCAGCGGGGCTCCGCGAACCGCTCGCCCGCCCGGTCGCCGAGCACGGTGACCCAGGACGGCAGGGCGGACAGGCGGGCCGCGTCGGCGCCCGGAACGTCGTGCCGCGGCGCCTCGCCTGCGGTGGGCAGGGCGCGGGCGACGAGTCCGAGCAGGCGTGCGGTGGTGGCGGGGGCCAGCCCCTGCGCCCGGACACCGATCTTCGCCGCAGGGGTCAGGACCAGCTCGGGCCGGCGCCGGGCGGCGGCCCGGACGATCGCGCGGGCGGCGCGCTCGGCGTCCATCGAGAGCAGCGGGGCGGAGGCCGCGGCGGCGAACCAGCCGTACTCCGCCCCGGGGCGGCCGTGGAACCGGGCGGCGGTGTGCGATCCGGTGCGCATCAGCCCCGGCAGGACGGTGGTGACGCTGACACCCGTCCCGGCGAGTTCCGCCCGCAACCCCTGGGAGAAGCCCGCCGCGGCGAACTTGGCGGCCACGTAGGGCAGCAGGTGCGGGGCGGGGATGCGGCCACCGACCGACGAGACCGTCACCACCGTGCCGACACCGCCGGCGCGCAGGTCGGCGAGCGCGGCCAGGGTGAGGCGCAGCGGGGCGAAGCATGGCCCGGCGGAAGTCCTCCTCGCGCAGCGCCTCCAGCGGGCCGACCTGGATGATTCCGGCGTTGTTGACGAGGACGTCGAGCGGTCCGAACCGCTCATGGACCGCATCCAGAAGCCTGCGCGGGGCCTCGGGGTCGGTGATGTCGCAGCTGAGGGAGGCTGCGTCGGCCCCGTCGGCCCGCAGCCGCCGCTCGGCGCGGCCGAGAGCGTCCGCGTCGCGGGCGGAGAGCATCACCCGAGCACCGTGACGCGCCAGTTCCCGGGCCAGGAGCAGGCCGAGCCCGCGGGAGGAGCCGGTGACCAGGGCGGTGCGGCCCGCGAAACGGTGACGCGCGGTCATAGTGCGCTCCAGGGGTGTTGCCGGGGCCTCAGGGCTTGAAGAGCACCTTCACGGCACCGTCCTGCTTCTTCTGGAACATCTCGTACGCCGCCGGGGCGTCGGTGAGCGGGACGTGGTGGGTGGCGAAGCCGTCGACGCCCAGCGGGTCGCCGTCGGTGAGCAGGGGAAGGATGTCGCCGGCCCAGCGGTGCACATTGGCCTGGCCCATCCGGAGTTGGATCTGCTTGTCGAACATCGTGAGCATGGGCAGCGGATCGGTCTGACCGCCGTAGACGCCCGACAGCGAGATGGTGCCGCCGCGCCGGACGATGTCAATGGCGAGGTACAGGGCGTGGAGCCGGTCGACGCCGACGTGTTCCATCAGCTTGGCCGCCATGGCGCTCGGCAGCAAGTCGGTGGCCCGCGCGGCGAGTTTCGCACCGGGAGAGCCGTGGGCTTCCATGCCGACTGCGTCGATGACCGCGTCCGGGCCGCGTCCCCCGGTGAGGTCGCGGATGACACCGGCGAGGTCCTTGCCGTGTTCGTCGAGGTTCAGCACGTGCACGCCCCGGCGCCGGGCGCGTTCGAGGCGTTCGGGTACGAGGTCGACGCCGATCACCTGGGCCGTGCCGCGGTGCAGGGCGATCCGGCAGCTCATGTCGCCGATCGGCCCGAGCCCCAGGACGGCGAGGCTGCCGCCGTCGGGTACGGCGGCGTACTCGACGGCCTGCCAGGCGGTGGGCAGCACGTCGGAGAGGAAGACGAAGCGGTCGTCCTCGGGGCCGTGCGGCACCTTGATCGGCAGGTTGTTCCCGAAGGGGACGCGCAGCAGCTCGGCCTGCCCGCCGGGGACCTGTCCGTAGAGCTTGGTGTAGCCGAACAGCGAGGCTCCGCTGCCGTACTCCCGCACCTGGGTGGTCTCGCACTGCGAGTGCAGGCCCTGCCCGCAGGTGTGGCAGGTGCCGCAGGAGACGTTGAACGGGATCACCACCCGGTCGCCCGCCCGCACGGCGGTCACGTCGGGCCCGGCCTCCTCGACGACGCCCATGGGCTCGTGGCCGAGAATGTCCCCTTCGTCGAGGAAGGGGCCGAGGACCTCGTAGAGGTGGAGATCGGACCCGCACAGTCCGCTGGTGGTCACCTTGACGACCACGTCGGTCGGGTCCTGGACCACCGGATCGGGAACGGTGTCGACACGTACGTCTCTTCTGCCGTGCCAGGTCAAGGCCTTCATCGTCGCTCCAAGGGCTGTAGCAGTACCGGCCTTTCCGCGGCGTCTCTCCACGCTCCCGTGCGCGAAACGGGCGCACCGGCCCGGATGGGCCGGCGCTACAGGCGCTCCTCGATCCCGACGGCTTCCCGGAGGTCCTTGTGGGCCTGCCCCCGTTCGCCCTGCTGCTGTTCGTGCAGCGCGCGGGCGATCGCGTCGAGCTTGCGCTGGATGGCATGCTCGGCGCGCCGTTCGGCGTTCTTCAGCATCGCCAGCAGCAACAGGGTCACGGCCGTCATGACGTCGCCGACCAGGATCTGCCACTCGGTGGCGAGTCCGGCCGCGTGAACGGCCACGAACAGGGCGACCAAGGCCACACACAGTGCGGCGAACACCGGCGAGCTGGTGAAGTTCGACGCGAGTTCCGCGAACTGCTCGAAGCGGCCGCGCCGCCCGTCCTCGCGCTTGCGCGCGGGATGGCGGAAGATCATGGTGTCACTTCCTCTTCTCGGCCCGGAGCGTCCGGCGTCCCATGCTGGGGCGGCTCCGCGGAACACGGGCTCACCCGATGGTCGGGCGGGTGACGCGGAGCTCGGGTCGCAGGGTGAACATGCGGTCGGCACCGGTGATCTCCAGCAGGCGCCGCAGCCGGGGGCCTGCGCCGACGAGGACGAGCCACACGCCTGCTTCCTCGGCATCGTGCTGTGCCGTGAGGAGCGCGTTCAGGCAGGCGGAGTCGCAGAAGGAGAGGGGGGCGAGGTCCACGAGCAGCATCACCGGCCCCTCCGCGACGGCCTTGGCGAGGGCGACGTCGAGCTCGTGGCGGGTGTCCTGGTCGGCCTCGCCGTCGAGGCGACAGACGACGGCGCTGACGGCGGTGTCCCGGGTGGTGATCCGCAGGGACGGGCTGTGTGGGCCGCCGGTATCCGGGCTGCGGGCGGTGGCGGGGAACATGGGGTGTCCCTTCCCGGATCGCCTGCCGGCGATCCGCCCGGTTGGTCAGTGGCCGAGGGCGTCGGCGAGCTGCTTCTTGTTCATCGTCGAGCGGCCGTGGATGTTGCGCTGCTTGGCCTCGTTGTAGAGCTGGTCGTACGTCGGGCCCTGGGAGCCGGAGTGCGAGCGCTGGCCGCCGCGCCGGGAGGAGGAGATGTCGTGAGTCGAGCTGCGGCTCGCGGTGCTGGACTCGCCGTGCCGTGCCCGTTCCTTGTTCACCGTGCGCGCCGCGATCTCCTTGGCGCGCTTCTGGCTCTCGCCGCGCTCCAACGCGCTGTCCTTGATGTGCTCGTACTGTCGTTCCCGCTTCTTGCTCGAACCGGCAGGCATGGCTCCTCCTGTGACGTTTCGGAACTGGCGGGCGCCTACCCGGTGCGGTTCCTCCCATACGTCGGGCGGAAAGCGGCGTTGGGTCGCGGCGCCGCCCCGTTCAGGGCATCGGCACGGCTTCGAGGCACGGGTGCATCCGTCCATACTCCGCCGGCAGGTCGAGGACCCGGGCGACAGCGCCGCTGATCTCGAAACGGAAGCAGCCGGTGACGTCCTCGAAGACGGGTTCGTGCGCCGGGCCGACCCGGTCGGTGCGGTGCACGATCACCGTCCGCGACCGAGCATGACCGCCCAGCGGGCCGGGCAGCGCGATGGCATAGCGGTGGAAGAGCCTCATGATGCGCCTCCGGGCCGTCGCCGATCGACGGCCGGTTCGGCCAGGCCGGTGAAGACGATGCCACGGCCACCCGGGGCGGTTCGGATCCGCACGGCCAAGGGCGGTGTGAGCCAACGGACGATGCTGTGCAGCGTTCGGACGGTGGGCGGCAGTACGGGGATACGGTCGATGTCACGGTGGGCCAGCGGGAGGCTGACGGCGCGGTGCCCGTCGGACAGCCGCAGCAGCAGGCGCTGGCAGTGCCGATCGCGGTGGATGCCGACCGCGAGGGCGGTGATGGACACGGCGGGGTCTGTGGTGGTCATGACTGTCAGGTTTCGTCGGGGCGGGACGGGCCCGCAGGCGAGGTGGTGGCGAGTGGATTCGGCGATCGGCTCTTCATCATGGTGTTGATCCGCCGGATCTGCTGCGGAGCGGGCCTCCTCTCAGCCGGCCCTTCTGCCGTCGTGCAGGGGGTCCGCCGCACTCCCTCGGACCGGGCGCATGCCCCACTGGGTCCGGACCATGCACCGCACGCAGTCCACCTCGCGTCGCAGTCTGCCCCGGGGCCGGGCGGGAGGGACGCTGTTGGGTCGGTGTCATGAGCTGGCCGCCGGGCCGTCGGGCCTCAGCTGGTCGTGAAGGAGCTGGAGGGCGGCGAGGACGGTCTCGTGCTGGATGCCCTCACGCTGTCGGGTGTGCGCGACAGGCTGGGTCGTGGTGGTGGCTCGGGCGGTGGCGACCGCGATGTGGACGGTTCCCACCGGCTGACCGTCCTGCGGGGCCGGGCCCGCAACGCCGGTGGTGGCGAGCCCGTAGGTGGCACCGGTGGCGGTGCGGATGCCCTGGGCCATCTGGGCGGCGACCTTGGCGTTGACGGCCCCCTTCTCGGAGAGGAGGGCGACGTCGACGTGCAGCAGTGTTGTCTTCAGGCGGGTGGCATAGGCTACGACGCCACCCACGAAGGTGGTGCCGGCGCCGGGGGCGTCTGCCAGAGCTGCGGCGAGGCGGCCTGCGGTGAGGGATTCGGCCACGGCGACGGTGTGCCCGGCGGCTGCCAGCGCGGAGGTGATCTGCCGGGCGAGGGCTACAGAGCGATCCGATCCGGAGCAAGCCCTCGGCCCGCTCCTTCCGGGTGCGCGCTGGTCGGACTCCCTGCGGCCGGTGTTGTGTGGCATCGCGGGCCCCCGGTCTCAACTCTCGACGGTGACTCGTACCGAGGTCAGCGCGGCATCGGCGCTGTCAGGGATCAGCATGCCCGCTTCGACGCCGGTGCGCAGGTAGTCGATGACGTCCGCGTCGAGCCGCTCGCCGGGCAGCGCGGCCGGGATGCCCGGCGGGTAGGGGGTGAGCATCTCCGCGGCGATTCGGCCGGCGGCCTTCTCGACGGGCACCTGCTCCGTGGGCCCGAAGAACGCGTCGCGCGGCAGCAGCACCTGCTCCAGGCGGAGCTGCCCCGGGTCGGGGACGTGGACACGGGGGGCGGGCGCCAGGTCGTCGGCGATCGCGACGAGTTCGGTGAGCCCGTGGAGGAGGGCGTCGGTGGTGGTGGTGTCGTCGGCGTGGGTGAGCTGGGCGCTGATGCGGCGGTGGTCGCAGACGTGGAGGGTGAGCTGGTGGTGGGATCGCAGCCAGTCGCCGGCCCGGTAGCCGCTGGTGCCCAGAGCGGCGATGTCGATGATGACCTGCAGGGGGTCGAGGTCGGTCGCCCGTCCTGGGCCGCAGAAGTCCTCGCGGCCGTGGACGTGCAGGCCGTCCAGCGCGTCGATGCGGGCGCGGACCTTGTCGGCGAGGTTGAGCGTGCGGTCGTAGAGGGTGCGGCCGTGCTGGACCATCTGGCGGCGCCAGCCGTCCAGGGCCGCGTAGACCAGGGTGGAGGGGCTGGTGGTGCCGAGCAGGTCCTCGCGCTGCTTGAGGACGGCGGCCTCGATGCGGTCGCCCTGGAGGTGGAAGACGGAACTCTGCTCCAGGGCGGAGCCCATCTTGTGGACGGAGGTGACGCACACGTCGGCGCCCGCGTCCATCGCCCAGCGCGGCAGCCTCGGATGGAAGGGCAGGTGCGCGCCCCACGCCTCGTCCACGATCAGCGGCCTGCCGCGCTCGTGACACGCGTCGGCGATCACTTCCAGGTCGGCGCACGTCCCGTACGGGGTCGGGGAGGTCACCAGTACACCCCGGGCGTCGGGGTGGCGGGCGAGCGCGGCGCGGAAGGCGTCGGCGGACGGCGGGTGGGCGAGGTGCAGGTCCGGATCCCACTGGGGCTCGACCCAGACGGGCCGGATGCCAGCGAGGATGAGCCCGGCGACCACGGACTTGTGTACGTCGCGCCCCACCAGCAGCTCCTCGTGGGGGCCGGCGACGGCGAGCATCGCGGCCTTCACCGACAGGGAGCTGCCGCAGGTTGAGAAGAAGGTGTGGTCGGCGCCGACGGCCTCGGCCATCAGCTCCTGGGCGTGCTGGAGGATGCCGCGCGTGTCCAGCCGGTCGTCGAGGCCGCCGGTGGCGAGGACGTCCGCACGGAAGACGTCCGGGCCCAGGGCCTCAAGAACGCGGGGATCGGCGCCACGGCCCTGCTTGTGGCCGGGCGGGGTGAACGTGGTCAGCGGATTGGCGTGGAAGGCCGCGAGGGCCTCCAACACCGGTGCCTGGGACTGGTCCATGCCGCGCGTGTTCCCGCAGTTTTCGCCAGGAAACGGGCTACCGTGGTACCCGGCTGCGCTGGCCGACTTCGGTGCCGGGAGTGCGAGCGAGTCCTGCGGGCCTCTTGAACGCGCCCCGGAACGACGGGAATCCGGCAGAGTCGGAGCCGTAGGCCTTCACTGAGGTCACGGAACCCGATTGGAACGGCGTGAGCCCGGCAAGACGTCCTTCATGCGGATCGAGACACCGAACCGGCGCCCCGGCCCCACCCACTGCGCAACCGTCCCTGCGGCACGGTGAGATGGGCACGGCCATGGACCCGGCCGGCTCCTGGCCTGGGCTGGGAGCACCGCTGTCTGACCAGTCGTCCGCTCGACGCGGCAGAGGTCGGGGGCCGGCACGATCGATGGCATTCCCGGTGTCGCGGGCACACCGGGCAGGCTGCCGCCTCCGAGACAACACGCAGAACGGCACCGCAGGCGGTGGTGAAGGCGGGCCGCCCGCCCGGTGAAGTCCGGCACCGGGCTGCACCCGGCCGCCGGGCGGGGCCCGGCGGCCGGCGGCACGGGTGATCGGCAGCGGCTTCAGCCAGGACTTATCCGTCCTCGCCAGCCGCCCTCCTCCCGACCTCGTTCCTCGATGAACTCCTTGAATCGCTTGAGGTCCCCCTTCACCCGACGGTCGACCGTACCCGTGACATCCGCGGTCCTCTCCAGCACTCCCTCGGGGCGGAAGTCGATCGCCATCGCGACCCGGGTGTGCCCTTGGTCGAGCTGCTGGAAGCTCACCACTCCCTTCTGGTCCACCTCGCCGTCCACGGTCCGCCAGGCGATCCGCTCATCGGGCTTCTGGTCGACGATCTCGGTGTCGAACTCGCGGCTGACACCGCCGATGCTGGTCCGCCAGTGGTTGTGGCGGTCGTCCAGCTGGGTCACTGAGTCGACGCCCTCCATGAAGCGCGGGAACTCCTCGAAAAGCGTCCATTGGTTGTAGGCGGTGTGCACGGGAACGTCCACGTCCACGAACTCCTTCACCATGCTCATCCGGGTCTCCTCTCGTGATCCGGCCAGGCGATCCCGGCCGTACCTCGCGTCTGCCCCTCCGCCACCGGCCCAACCACGCGTCCCGGGCCGCGCGTCGCCCTCATCGGAACCGGGGCGACGGCCCGCCGTCGGCGTCACCCCTCCGGTTTCGGAGGGCCGGGGAGCGGTCAGCGCGGAACGGGGTGCGCCGCAGGCGGCGGGCAGTACCGAAGAGCGTCCTCGACGGTGGCGTGGACGGGGAACAACTCGGCCGTTTCGGTGAGCTCCAGGACCCGCCGCGTCCGCGTCGACGGGGCGATCAGCACGAGCCGGACACCCTCCACCAACGCGCGCCGACGGGCGTCGAGAAGCAGGTTGAGACCGGTCGACGTGAAAAGCTCCACGCCCGCCAGGTCGACCGCGAGCACGACAGGCCGCCGCCCGAGTGCGGCGCCGAGGACCCGGGCCGCGAAGGGCTCACTGTCCAGGGTCATGTCGCCGGTGAAGCAGCACACGAGCGCGTCACCGACTCGGACGGTCTCCGACGTAAGGCAGCACAGCACAGTCGACTCGTCGGACTGGAAGCTCGGTGGTACGAGCGAACCGGCCCCACCGCCGGCAGCGTCCCGCTCCGGTCGGGCGGAGGCGATGCGTTCCAGGTACCGCCACAGATCGAGAGCCCTTTCACGCAGCCCCGCGACGGTGCGGCCGCCGGCTTCAAGGGATACCAGATAGGCGTCGATACCGGTGATCGAACGGCGCACCTGCCGACGCAGCGGATCCACGCAGGTGCAGACGCCCTCGTCACCGCCCTCACAGTGCGGGCCGAGGCGTTCGGCCAGCACAGACGTGAGCCGTTCCAGGCCCTGCCTGCTCATCGGGTCCATGAAACCATCTCCGGACACGGCGCCCCGCCGCGGATCCGCGGCGGACGCGTTGCGGGCTGTCTCCCTTCCACTCTTCGCCCACCCGCCGGACATGTCAACCATTACACGAATCTTCTGTCGCGGTTCAGCGGCCGTGAATCAGCCGCCCTATCGTGGAGGAGTGGACAGCGGAACGACGACCGAGCGGCAATGGACCTTCCTGACCAACCACGCCCGCGTGCTGGTCCAGATCGCCCGTGACCCCGGCATCCGCGTGCGCGACATCGCCGCCCGGTGCCTGCTCACCGAACGCGCCGTCCAGCGCATCATCGTCGACCTCGAACAGGCCGGTTACCTCACCCATGAGCGCCGCGGCCGCACCAACCACTACAGGGTCATCACCAGCAAGCAGTTGCGTCACCCCGCCGACGCCGGCCCCACCATCGCCGAGCTCCTCGCCACCCTCCTGCGCTGAAGCCGTCCTGACCGAGCGAGCCGGAGGCGAACGCCGAGGTTACGGAAGCCGGAGCCCCGATCGGGGTGCGGGCGCCCTGAAATCCATGCAGCCGATCCGCGCCGCCCTCGCGGCGCTGCGCGCGGCCGGCTTCGCGCTCGGCGTGGTGAGCAACCGGCCGGGCGTCGCCCGCGGCCTGGTCGAACGCACCCAGCTGGAGGCCGTCCAGGCCCGGGCCGAAGCACTGCTGGGGCCGCTCGACGTCTGGGCGGTCCGTCCACACGGCCCGCACGACGGGTGCGGCTGCCGGATGCCGTCTCCCGTGCTGGTGACGGCGGCCTGCCGGGCACTGGGCGTCCCCGCGGCGCGGGTCACCGTGGTCTGCTCCACCGATGCCGTGGCCGACGCCGCTCTCACCTCCGGCGCTCACCCGATCCGCGTCCTCGAACGGACGGCCGGGGCCGGCTGCCCGCCCTGCACCCTCACAGCCCACCGGACCGCCGGGGATCCTGTTCAGGCCGTCGAGATCCTCCTGCGGGTCTGAACACCCGCCGTGGCCATCCCTCGCTCCGACTCGGGGACGTAGAACGCGCGATGCCCGAGAACGCCCGAGCCCTGTACGCCCGGAACGCCGAGCACCCCGCGCTCACGACCGGGGAAGCGCTGCCTCCGGACGCCGAGGCGCCGCGGCACGGCAAGCCGGTCGCGGGCGGTCGAGCAGCACCGCTGTCCGGCCCGCGGACTCCTCCTGTCATCGAGCGCCCCCGTCACCGAGGTTTCGCCGCCGCCGGTCCGGAAAGCCGCTCCCACGAAGGCCACCCGACGAACCGAGGCTGCCATGACCGTGTTCGGCTACTTCCTGTCCTGCGAGGAGTTCACCCCCGCCCAACTGGTCGAGCAGGCCCGGCTGGCGGAACAGGCCGGCTTCACTCGGCTGGCGGTCTCCGACCACTACCACCCGTGGAACGACGCCCAGGGCAACTGCCCGTTCGTCTGGGGCGTGATCGGCGCCCTGTCCCAGGTCATCCGGCTGCCGGTGACCACCTTGGTCACTTGCCCGACCGTCCGGCTGCACCCCGCCGTCACCGCCCAGGCGGCGGCCACCGCGGACGTCCAGCTCGCCGGTGGCCTTCGGCTCGGGGTCGGGACCGGCGAGGCGCTCAACGAGCACGTCCTGGGCGACCGTTGGCCGCCGTACGCGGTACGGGCGGACATGCTGGAGGAGGCCGTCGAGGTGATGCGCGAGCTGTTCACCGGCGACGTCGTGTCGCACCGCGGGGCGCACTACACCGTGGAGAACGCCCGGCTCTACACCCCGCCGAAGGAGGCGCGGCTGCCGGTGTACGTTTCCGCCTTCGGCCCCACGGCGGCCGAACGGGCCGCGGAGTACGCCGACGGCCTGGTGACGATGAGCCCGGACACCGACCTGGTCGCCGGCTACCGGACGGCCGGCGGCACGGGGCCGGTGATCGGCGGGGTCAAGGTGTGCTGGTCGCAGGACCGGGAGCGGGCCGTCAAGACCGCCCACCGGCTGTGGCCCACCGAACTGCTACCCGGCGAGCTGGACCAGGTGCTACCCACTCCCCAACACTTCGAGCAGGCCACCGAACTGGTGACCGAGGAGATGGCGGCCCAGGCCATGGTCTGCGGCGACGATCCGCAGGAGCACGCGAACCGGCTGCGCGACTACATCGGCGCTGGCTTCGACGAGGTGTACGTGGGCCAGATCGGCCAGGAGCAGGAGGGGTTCTTCGACTTCTACCGTGAGCAGGTCCTGCCGCGGGTCGCCGGATCGCCGGAGGCCTCGCCGTGACGCGCTTCCCGCCGTGGAGCCTGCGCGAATACGCCTTTCTCGCCGACGGCGAACGCGGTGCGCTGGTGGGGCCGTTGGGCGAGGTCGCCTGGCTGTGCGCGCCGAGCTGGGACTCCGAGCCGTTGTTCGGCGGCCTGGTCGGCGGCACCGGCGTGTACGCGGTGACGCCGGTGGGCCGCTTCGTCCCCGGCGGCCACTACGAGGACGGCGGGCTGGTGCGCCGCAGCCGGTGGATCACCGAGGACGGCGTCCTGGAGTGCCGCGAGGCCCTGGCCCTGCCCACGGACCCGCACCGGCTCGTGCTGCTGCGGCGGCTGCGCGCCGAGCACGCGCCGGTTCGCTTCCGGGTGGTCCTGGAACCTGGGACAGGCTTCGGAGCCCGCCGCACCCGCGAACCCCGCCGGACCGACGACGGCTGGCGGCTCCGCGCCGGACCGCTGAGGCTGCGCTGGACGGGCGCCACCACCGTCCGCCCCGCCCCCGGCGGCCGCCTCACCGGCGAGGCCGTCCTCCAACCCGGCGAACGGCTGGACCTCGTCCTGGAGGCCACGGACCGACGGCTCGACGGCCCGCCGCCGGACCCGGAGTACTGCTGGCGGGCCACCGAAGGCGCCTGGCGGGCCGCTGTGCCCAGCCTCGTTCACACCCTCGACGACCGCGACGCCCGCTTCTCCTACGCCGTGCTACGCGGGCTCACCTCGCACACCGGCGGCATGGTCGCCGCCGCGACCACCAGCCTGCCCGAGCGCGCCGAGGTCGGCCGGAACTACGACTACCGCTATGTCTGGATCCGCGACCAGTGCCTCGCCGGCCAGGCGGTGGCCGCCTGCGGACCGTACGAACTCCTGGACGAGGCGGTCCGTTTCACCACCGCACGGTTCGACGAGCACGGCCCGCGGCTGGCCCCGGCGTACACCGCGGCCGGCGGGCCGGTGCCCGAGCTGCGGACGATCGACCTGCCCGGCTACCCCGGCGGCCACGACCGGATCGGCAACCGCCTCACCCGGCAGTTCCAGTTGGACATCTTCGGCGAGGCCCTGTTGCTGTACGCGGCCGCCGCCGAGCACGACCGGTTGGACCCGTCCACCCGGGCGGCGGTGCGCACCGCCGCCACCACGATCGGCCGACAGTGGCGCGAACCCGACTCCGGAATCTGGGAGTTGGAGCCGCGCACCTGGACCCACAGTCGACTGATCTGCGCCGCCGGACTGCGCGCGATCGCCCGCCGGCGGGCCGCCGGACCGGCCGGCGTCCCGGACGGGCTCGCCGCGGACTGGAGCGGCCTGGCCGACCGGATCCTGGCCCACGTCTCCCGCCACGCCCGGCACCCCTCGGGCCGTTGGCAGCGCTCCCCCGGCGACCCCGCACCCGACCTCGCGCTACTGCTCCCGGCGATCCGCGGCACCCCGCGCGACGACGACCCGCGCACCGTCGCGACGCTGCGCGCCTGCCGCCAGGAACTCACCGACGGGCACCACGCCTACCGGTTCCGGCACGACGAACGCCCGCTCGCCGAAGCGGAGGGCGCGTTCGTGCTGTGCGGCTTCCTCTTGGCCCTGGCCGAGCACGGGCAGGGCAACGCCGTCGAGGCGGCCCGCTGGTTCGACAGCACCCGCGGGCTGTGCGGGTCGGCGGGCCTCTTCTCGGAGGAGTACGACATCGCCCAACGCCAGCAACGCGGCAACCTGCCGCAGGCGTTCGTCCACGCCATGCTGCTGGAGTGCGCGGCACGCCTGGCCCGGCCGCCCCGCGGTTGACGGAGCAGAGTCAGCCCGGAGGCCGCGCCAGAAGGCTGCGGTCGAGGTCCGCCAGCAGTTCACCGGTGTCCCGATGGACCTCCGCGGCGCCCGCGCCGAGCAGCTCCTGCGCGGCGAAGCCGCCGCTCTCCACCGCGATGCACGCCACCCGCGCCCGGTTCGCGGCGGTGACGTCCCAGACGGTGTCTCCGACGAACACAGCGTGTTCGGGCCCGGTGCCCGCCCGTTCCAGAGCCGCCCGCACCAGGTCGGGGGCCGGTTTGGTCGCCTCCACGTCCGCCGAGGAGGTGGCCGCGGTGATCACGTCGTCCGCGTCGAGCGCACGGCGGAGCACGGTCAGCTCCCGTTCGGAGGCGGAGCTGGCGAGGACCACCCGCCAGTCCCGGTCGGCGCAGGCGCGCAGCAGCTCCGCGGCGTGCGGCAGCGGCTGGACCGCCGGCCAGAACCGGGCGTACAGGGCGTCGTGGGCGGCTGTGATCGCCTCGTCCTCACCGTTGTCCCGCCCCGCGCCGAGCAGGTGATCGAGGAGCTGGTCGGCACCCATGCCGACGGCCCGGTGCGCCCGCGCGGCCGGGATCGTGCGGTCGTACTGCCGAAGGGCCTCCCACCAGGCGAGGGTGTGGAAGTAGGCGGTGTCGACCAGGGTGCCATCGACATCGAAGAGCACTGCCGCGGTCGTCGTCATGGTCCTCTCCTTCCGGTCAGGCGGTGCGGTACACCTCGGCCCGGGCCTGCGCCAGGCGCAGCCCGTGGCCGGGGGCGCCGTCGGCGCCGGGGGTGACGGTGCCGCCGGCCGGGTCGAGGGTGCCGTCGAAGAGCAGCCGCTCGATCCGGACGTGGTCGTGGAACCACTCCAGGTGGCGGCAGTTGGGGACGGCTGCGGCGGCGTGGGCGTGAAGGTGGGGCGCGCAGTGGGCGGAGACGTCCAGGCCGTGCGCCTCGGCGAGGGCTGCGGCGCGCAGCCAGCCGGTGAGGCCGCCGCAGCGGGTGGCGTCGGCCTGGAGGCAGTCCACAGCCGGGATCATCCGGGCGAAGTACTGCAGGTCGTAGCCGTACTCCCCGGCGGTGACGTCGGGGGTGACGGCGTCACGGACGTACCGCAGGCCGGTGAGGTCGTCGGACGAGACGGGCTCCTCGAACCAGCTGACGCCTTCGTCCGCGAGTGCGCGGCCGATCCGGACGGCCTGCTTGCGCCGGTAGCCGCCGTTGGCGTCGGTGTACAGCTCGGCCCGGTCGCCGATCGTCGCACGGGCGGCACGGACCCGCTTCAGGTCGCGCCGCTCCCGGGTGCCCCGGGACTCACCGATCTTGATCTTGACCCGGGGGATGCCCTGCTCCTCGGTCCACTGCCGCAGTTGGTGTTCCTGCTGCTCGCCCGTGTAGGTGGTGAAGCCACCGCTGCCGTATACGGCAACCGGGCGGGCGGCGGCGCCGAGCAACCGGGTGAGCGGCAGGCCGAACAGGTGGCCGCGCAGGTCCCACAGTGCGAGGTCGACGGCCGATATGGCACCGGCTACCAGCCCCGGGCGGCCGCTGTTGCGCACCGCGCGGTTCATCGCCTCGTGCGCGCCGCTGGTGTCGTGCGGGTCGCGGCCGGTGACCAGCGGGGCGAGTTCGCCGCCGATCACGGCGGCGGTCGCGGGGGCGCCGTACGTCCAGCCGAGGCCGGTGTGCGGGCCGACGACGGCTTCGGCGAGGACCAGGGTGGTGCTGTCCCAGGCGAGGGTGCCGTCAGCCTCGGGCGATTCGGTGGGGACGGTGTAGACGCGGACGTCGATCCGTTCGATCCCGGTCATGACGGTGCTCGCAGTCCGGAGCGCTGCCCTTCCGCGAGCAGCCGGGCGGCGCGGTCGACCAGGGCCATGATGGTCAGGGCCGGGTTCGCGCTGCCTTGGGTGGGCAGCACGCTGCCGTCGGTGATCAGCAGGTTGGGCACCGCGAAGGTCCGCAGCCGGTGGTCGACGACGCCGCCCAGGTGGTCGGCGGCCATCCGGCAGCCGCCGACGAGGTGGGCGTAGCGGTCGATGGTGATGACTTCGCTCGCCCCAGCGGCTCGCAGGACGGACTCCATCACCTCGCGGGCGGCCCGGATCAGCATCCGGTCGTTGTCGCACTGGGAGAAGGAGAAGTTCGCCACCGGGAGGCCTCGGCGGTCGGTCTCCTCGGCGAGGGTGACCCGGTTGTCCGGCTGGGGCAGGAGTTCGGCCATGGCACCGAGGGTGGCCCAGTGGACGTAGTCGGAGAGGTAGTGGCGCAGGTCCGCGCCCCAGTGCCCTTGGGCGACGACGTGTTCGGCCCAGGTGATGGGCAACGGGGAGATGTTCTGGATGGTGAAGCCGCGCCGGTAGGGCTTGGCGGGGTCGGTCTCGTAGTACTGCTCGGTGGAGACCTCCGGCGGGGGCGCCTTGTAGGCGCGGATCTCCTGCTCGAAGCGACCGGAGGTCTGCGGGGCGCCCTGCACCATGACGTAGCGTCCGACCAGGTCGTGATCATTGCACAGCCCGTCGGGGAACTGCGGGCAGGCGGAGTTGAGCAGCAGGCGCGGGGTCTCGATGGCGTAGCCGGCGACGGCGACGGTGCGAGCGCGCTGAAGGTGCTCGCGGCCGTGGTGGAAGTAGCGCACGCCGCGGGCGAGCCCGTCATGGTCCAGTTCGACGGCGGAAGCCATGCAGTCGGCGCGGATCTCGGCGCCGTGGGCGAGCGCGTCGGGGACGTGGGTGATCAGCGGGGAGGCTTTGGCATTGACCTTGCAGCCCTGGAGACAGAAGCCCCGGTAGATGCAGTGCGGGCGGCGGCCGAAGCGGCCGTTGGTGATGGCCACCGGGCCGACCCGGGCCTGGATGCCGAGGGCGGCGGCGCCGCGCAGGAAGACCTTGCCGTTGCCGCCGACGGGGTGCGGCGGGTGAGGGTAGGGATGGGGTTCGCCCCAGGGCCAGTACTGTCCGGCGACCGGCAGCTCGTACTCCAGCCGACGGTAGGACTCCCGCAGGTCGGCGTAGTCGATCGGCCAGTCGGCACCGACACCGTCCGCCGTGTGGGTGTGGAAGTCTGAGGGGTGGAAGCGCGGTGCGTAGCCGGCGAAGTGGACCATCGAACCGCCCACGCCGCGGCCGGAGTTGTTGGATCCCAGCGGCACCGGGTCGGTGCCGGTGATGACGCGGGGTTCGGTCCAGTACAGGTGGTGGGAGCCTGCCTCGTCGCTGACCCAGTCGGCGATCGGGTCCCAGAACGGCCCGGCCTCCAGGACCACCACCGACCAGCCGTGCCGGGCCATCCGTTGGGCGAGGGTGGCGCCCCCGGCGCCGCAGCCGACGATCACCAGGTCGACCTCGTCGGAGTCGTGGAAGCGGCGCATGGAGCGGATCAGGGCGTGGTCGAAGCCGTGGCCGTCGGGTGGCAGCAGCCAGGCGGAGGCATTGCTGCGGCGCACTTCGCGTTGGGCCGCGGCGTTGGCCCGTACGGTCTCGGCAGCGGCGCGCAGCCGGGAGTGCCGGCCCGGGTCGGTGGCGGACGGGACGGGCGCGGGCGGCGCGTGGTCCGGCGGCCGGGGCGGGCGGGAGTGGGCGTCGGGAACCTCCCAGGGCTCGCGTTGCCCCTCCCCCAGGCGCAGGTAGCCGCGCGGGTGGGCGGGGCCACCGAAGCCGATCTCGTTCCAGGCGGTGGGGGTGGCGTAGTAGGCGGTGCAGGCGTAACGGGTCCACAGGCTCCATACGTACTTCGCGGGCAGGCCGTGCCAGCGCCCGCCGCCCAGCTCCTGGACCCGTCCGAGCAGCGCCCGCTGCTGGACCTCGGCGATATCGGCGAAGGAGCCGTCCGCCTCCTCGTCCAGGGCGTGCAGGGTCTGTCGCCAGGCCTCGTCGTCCTCCGGCAGGTCGCCGTAGTGCCAGCCGTCGGCCTGCCGCTCGGCGAGCCGGGCGTCGATCATCCCGAGCAGGTCGACGTCCGGATGGTCGAGCAGCTGGTCGAGCAGTGCGCGGGCGGTGGCCTCCTCGGCAGGGGTGAAGAAGCGCAGCGGCGGCTGCGGGCCGGTGCGGGACAGCACGACGGCGACGGTCTCCGGATCCCAGTGGCGCAGCTGACCGAGCACGTCGTAGCCGGGGAAGCGCGGCTCACGCCCGGGTTCAGGCATCGCGCGACTCCCGGCGCAGGACCGCGGCGAGCAGGCCCATCCCGCCGACCAGGCTCATCAGCAGGGGCGCGAACAGCGGCGGGCCCATCTCGACGTTGTAGCGAGCCATCGCCCAGCCGCCGGGCTTCTGCGCGATGCCCCGGACGTGCAGGTAGGTGCCCTGCAGTCCGTTGGCGGTGATCGCGGCGGAGGCGAGCGGCAGCAACGTGTGGCCCGCTCGCGGACTGCACGCCCCGGCGATCCCGGCGACCGCGCCGACCGGTCCGAGCCACACCGGCCACCACATGACGCGGTTGCCGAAGCCCGCCCGGTCGTGCTCCAGGTAGATCTCGGCGGCGGTGATGACCGAGCCGGCGGCGGTGGCGAGGGCGAGCGAACGCTGGAAGCGCCCGGTGCGGATGTTGCGCACCGCGAGGTCAATGGCGTCCATGCCGGCCTCCGAGGAAGGGCAGGAACTCCTGGAGCTTGGCCCGGAAGCCCTGGCGGACCATGGCCGCCCGGTCGGCGTCACCGCGCAGCACGGACTCGGCCGCGGACTGGATCTGGCTCCAGCTGGCGTGCGGCGGGATCGGCGGGACGGCCGGATCGGTGACCAGGTCCAGCACGTACGGCCGGTCGGCGGCCAGAGCGCGCTTCCAGCCGTCGGGCACCACCCCCGGTTCATCGAGGCGTTCGGCCCCGAGACCGAGGCTCCGGGCGAAGGCGGCGTAGTCGACGTCCGGGAGCTGCTGCGAGGGCAGGAAGCTCGGCGCGCCCTGCATCGCGCGCATCTCCCAGGTGACCTGGTTGAGATCCCGGTTGTTCAGCACCGCCACCACCAGACGCGGGTCCTCCCATTGCTGCCAGTACTTGGCGACGGTGATCAGCTCGGCAAGGCCGTTCATCTGCATCGCCCCGTCGCCGACGAGCGCGATCGAGGGTCGGTCCGGGTGGGCGAACTTGGCACCGATCGCGTACGGGACGCCGGGGCCCATGGTGGCCAGGGTGCCGGACAGCGAGCCGCGAATGCCGTCGCGGAAGCGAAGGTGGCGGGCGTACCAGTTGGCGGCGGAGCCGGAGTCGGCGCTGAGCATGGCGTCGTCGGGCAGCACGTGGTCCAGGGTGTGGATCGCGTATTCGGGGTTGATCGGATCGGCCTCGACCCCGGCCCGCCGCTCCATCACCTTCCACCAGCGCTCGGTGTTGTCGCAGACGGTGCGCTGCCAGTGGCGGTCCTCCTTGCGGACCAGCATCGGCAGCAGCGCGTCCAGGGTGCGGCCGGCGTCGCCGACGAGGTTGACCTCGTACGGGTAGCGCAGCCCGACCATGAACGGGTCGAGGTCGATCTGCACCGCCCGGGCCTTCCCGAACTCGGGCAGGAACTGGGTGTACGGGAAGCTGGAGCCGACGGTGAGCAGGGTGTCGCAGTCCCGCATCAGCTCGTAGGACGGGCGGGTGCCGAGGAGACCGATCGACCCGGTGACGTACGGCAGCGTGTCGGGCAGCGCGTCCTTGCCGAGCAACGCCTTGGCCACGCCCGCGCCGAGCCGTTCGGCGGTCTCCTCGACCTGCCGGCGGGCATTGCGGGCGCCCTGGCCGACCAGCATCGCGACCTTGCGTCCGGAGTTGAGCACCTCGGCGGCGCGGCGCAGGTCGCCCGGCTCCGGCACGATCGTCCACTGCGGGCTGCCCAGACTGGACGGCACCATCTTGAAGGCGTGCTCCGGCGGGCTGTAGTCGAGCTCCTGGACGTCGGCGGGAACGATCACGGCGGTCACGGTGCGCCGGGCGGCGGCGGTGCGCATCGCCCGGTCCAGCACGTTGGGCAGCTGTTCGGGGACGGTCACCATCTGGCAGTACTCGGCGGCGACGTCCTTGTACAGGCTGAGCAGGTCCACCTCCTGCTGGTAGGAGCCGCCCATGGCGCTCCGGTCGGTCTGCCCGACGATCGCGACCACCGGGACGTGGTCCAGCTTGGCGTCGTACAGCCCGTTGAGAAGGTGAATCGCGCCCGGGCCGGACGTCGCCGCGCACACACCGGTGCGCCCGGCGAACTTGGCGTAGCCGACAGCCTCGAACGCGGCCATCTCCTCGTGCCGGGCCTGGACGAAGACCGGACGGTTGTCGGCCCGGCCCCAGGCCGCCAACAGCCCGTTGATGCCGTCACCGGGGTAGCCGAAGACGTACTCGACGTCCCAGTCGCGCAATCGTTCGAGGATCTGGTCGGAAACCTTCGGGGACACGGTGTTCCTCCTTGCGTCCTTCACGGCGACGGCCCCCCGCAGCGCGGCTAACCGCTGCGGGGGGCCGGAAACGCCCCACGGGGGGAAAGTCAGGCCGGCTCAGCCGGTTCGCCGGTCCACCCGGGGGCGTCCCGGTCCTCCAACTCCTCCCGCAGCCACGCCAGGGTGGCGGCCAGCAGCCGGGAAACGTGCATCTGGGAGACACCGATCCGCTCACCGATCCGGGACTGCGTCCAGTCGTCCCAGAAGCGGAGTTTGAGGATGGTCTGCTCGCGTTCGGGCAGCCGGGCGAGCAGGGGGCGCACCGCGCTGCGGAAGTCGGTCAGTTCAATGCCGGGGTCGGAGGCGCCGAGGCGGTCCAGCAGGGCGCTTCCGGTCTCGTCGGTGTCCTGGTCGCGCAGGGCGTCCAGGGAGTTGGGGCGGTAGACCTGGCCCGCGACGATCCCCTCGGTGGCCTGTTCGACGGTGAGGTGCAGGTCCTCGGCGATCTCCTCGGGCTGCGGGAGGCGGCCGAGCTCCTGCTCCAGGCGGTCGGAGCCGCGCGCGACGGACAGGTAGAGTTCCTGCGTCCTGCGAGGGACCCGCACCGGCCAGGAGGTGTCACGGAAGAACCGTTTGATCTCGCCGGTGATCGTGGGGATGGCATAGGTGATGAATTCGACCCCTCGCTTCGGGTCGTAGCCGTCAACCGCCTTGATGAGGCCGATCGTGCCGACCTGGAGGATGTCCTCCATGTCCTCCGGGCGGTGGCGGAAGCGGGCTGCGATGAACCGCACCAGCGGCATGTTCAACTCGATGATCGTGCCGCGAACGTAGCTGTACGCGTACGTCTCCCGGGCCAGCCCGTCCAACCGCTCGAACAACGCGTCGCTCAGCTCCCGCGCCTCGTACTTTCCCATTGTCCGCAACTCGGCCGGAGTCGGTCTCGGCGGCAGATCCAGTAGCGGGTCCGGCGTCGACTCGGCGGGAGGGCGGGTTTCTTCCAAGTGGATAGGCACTGGACTTCTCCTGGCGCCGAGTGGACCCCCTCAACCCAATGCGCGCGCGAAGCTCACACGTCGCGGGCCTGCTCTTCGGGGCGTGCCCGGCGCCTTCAGGGGCACGGCCCTGGTGGCACCCGTCGGATGCCGATGCGGCCGGATCGGTCGCAATCCCTGAATGGACTCCTGTACCCCAAACACGACACCGAATTCGTGATTCATCGGTCTTTCTGCAATTTTCTCCCTATGTATCCGGTCAGCCACCCCCACGCGACGAGCACGCCACATCGAGCCCCCCGGGGCCTCCTCGGGCTCCTCCCCGCTGGTGGTGCGGCTTCTGCCGGGTTTCGGCGGAGATCCGAAGGCCAGACGCCCCTCATGAGAATCCGTTCACCGCTGGAGCCGCGCACCGTGGTCGTCACCGGAGCCACAGCCGGCATCGGTCGGGCCTGTGCACGGGCCTTCGCCGCCCGCAGCGACCGCCTCGTCCTGGCCGCCCGCGGCACCGCCGGGCTGCGCGCCGTGTCCGCAGAGGCAGAGGCGGAGGGCTGCCCGGTTCTCACCGCGGCAGCCGACGTCGCCGACCCGGAGTCCTGTGAGGCCCTCGCCGCCCGAGCCGAGGACGAGTTCGGGCCGATCGACATATGGGTCAACGACGCCTTCGTCTCCGTCTTCGCACCGTTCACCGAGATCAGCCCGGCCGAGTTCCGCCGGGTCACCGACGTCACCTACCTCGGGTACGTGAACGCCACCCGGGCCGCGCTGCGCCGGATGCTGCCGCGCAACCACGGCACGATCGTGCAGGTCGGCTCGGCGATCGCCTACCGGGGCATCCCCCTGCAGAGCGCCTACAGCGGCGCCAAGCACGCCCTCCAGGGCTGGCACGAGGCCCTGCGCTGCGAGCTGCTCGCCAGCGAAACCGCGGTCCGCGTGACGATGGTCCAGATGCCCGCCGTCAACACCCCGCAGTTCGACTGGGTACTCAACCGGATGCACGGCCGCGCCCGCCCCGTCGCGCCCGTCTACCAGCCCGAACTCGCCGCGCGTGCCGTACTGTTCGCCGCCGATCACCCCGGGCGGCGGGAGTACTGGGTGGGCGGCAGCACCGTCGGCACCCTGGTCGCCAACGCGCTCGCGCCCGGCCTGCTCGACCGCTACCTCGCCCGCACCGGCATCGACGCCCAGCAGGAGGAGGACGGAACCCGCCGTGGCGACGAACGGGACAACCTCTGGTCCCCGGGCGATTCCGAGACGGACCACGGCGCGCACGGCCGCTTCGACACCGAGGCCCGCGACCACAGCGCCCAGCTGTGGGCCTCTCAGCATCACCGTCTGCTCGCCGTCGGCGGTGCGGCGCTGATCAGCGCCGCAGCCGGTGCGGCATGCCGGCGGCTGAGGTGAGCACTGCGGTCCGCCCGGCGCGCGCGGGCCGTGTCAGCCCCTGGCCGCCCGGGCCGCCTGGGGCTGACACCGAGAACGGGTACAGGAGACTGTGCCGGCACGCGCACAGAGCCGTTCATCGGACTCTCCGTACGCAGGCGGCCCACCAGACTGGCCGGCAGATCCGCGAGCGCCGGCTGCACGAGCAGCAGCACCCCCGTCATCCAGTCCCGGATCTGCCGCCCGGGGGCGAAGCGTGCGCCACGCAGCCAGGCCGAAGTCACCCCGTCGGGTGAACCTGCTGCATGCCTTGCGGATGCCCGGCCCGGTTGGCACCAGCCCCACCGTGCACCGCGGCGCCGGCACGGCACCTGTGCGCGTCCGGCCCGGGGTGCGCCCGGGACCGGGCACCCGACCCTGCGCCGCCGGACCCACGCGCTGCCGACTCGGTCGGGGAGAGGGAGCCTGGTGAGGTGGATCGCAGCGGCGCCCCGGGCGCGTACGGAACACGACGACCCGCCGCCCAGGGCGGCACGGGCCATGGCCGTGACCTGCCGCCGACGGTGGGCGTGGAGGAGGAGTACTTCGTCGTGGACCGCGCCAGCTGGGCAGTGGTGGCCGCCGGCCCGCGGCTGGTCGCCCACGCCGCGGGCGTGCTGGGGGATCTGGTGTCCGGCGAATTCACCGACCTCCAGGTCGAGGCACGGACGCCGCCGTGCGCCACCATGGACGAGTTGTCCGTCCAGCTGGCCTGGTTGCGGCGCGAGCTCGCCGCGTGCGCGGAAGCCGAGGGCCTGGCGGTGTGCCCCAGCGCGACGCCCGTGATCGGAGGCGACGCGGTGCCGGTGGGCGACCACCCCCGGTACCGCGCCGGAGCGGAGTTGTTCCGGACGATGGTGAACGATCTCGCCGTTGGCTCCCTGCACGTCCACGTGTACCTGCCCGACCGCGAGTTGGCCGCCCTGGTCGGCAACCACCTGCGCCCGTGGCTGCCGCTGCTGGTGGAGATGAGCGCCAACTCGCCGTTTCACGCAGGGCGGGACACCGGATTCGCGAGCTGGCGCTCGGTACTGCGGCTGCGCTTCCCCTCGCTCGGGCCGCCTCCGCGGGTCGCTTCCTTCGACGACTACCGGCACACCGCGGCCGCGATGGCGGAGGTCGGCGGGAGTTCCTTCGCCGAGCTGCCGTTCTGGGACACCCGCCCGCACCCTCGCCTGCCGACCCTGGAAGTGCGGTGCATGGACGTTCCGGCCGAGGCCTTGGACTCGGTGGCCCTGGCGGCCATCGTGCGCGCCTTGGTGGTGACCTCCGCCCGGCTGGCGGAGCACGGCGACAACGGCCCACGCCTCGCCGGCGAGCTCCTGCGCGGCACGTACTGGTACGCGACCCGCGACGGCTGGCCGGGGCGGGGCGCGGACGCGCTGAACGGACGGCTCCTGCCCGCCCCGGAGCGCGCACGGAGACTGCTCGAACACGTTGGCGCCGTGTTGGAGGACCTGGGGGACCTGGCCCGGGTCGCGGCCTTCGTCGACCGGCTCGCCGTCCGGGGCAGCGGCGCCCACCGTCAGCGTGCTGTACATCGGGCCTACGGCCTGCCCGCAGTCGTGGACGACCTCGCCCACTGCATGACGACCCCGCGGGGGTCATCCGCACGGCGGACCCTCCGGGGGCGCGACCCCGGCACACGTGCCAGCGTGGAGGAAGAAGCCGGAAGGGCCTGCGGTCCCCTGCCCATGGACGCCCGCGAACGCCTGGAGATCCCGATGGCCGACAACCCGGAGCAACACGGACAGCCGACCGAGCACGGCGGTCGGGTGCGCCGTGACGGATACGCCCGCCTGAACGCCGCCGATCTCGGCGTCGACACCGCGGCACTGGCCGAGGACTTCGCCCGGCTCGCCGGCACCTACCAGGACCTGCCGCCGGATCCGTACGCCCGTGAGACCCACCGCTTCCGCCGCTACTCGCACGCCGTGTACCTGCCCTGGACCGGCGAGCTCTCCTACATCCCCGGCGCGCCCGACGAGGAGTTCGGCACCGTCACGGAGTACTGGCAGGACGAGCACAACCCCGAGTACCCGCGGATGCGGCGCCGACTGCCCGACATCCCGGAATCCCTGCACGGCAACCGGCTGCTCGACGCCCTCGTCCGTGCCGACCTGGACCGTGCCCTGTGGCTGGAGGATCTGCACCGCGTACCGGTCTACGTCGGGATCCATCTGATCGCCCTCGCCGTCCACGACCGGCAGCAAGTCGCGGTCTCCTCGCCGAACTGCCTCCACCAGGACGGCGGTTCGCCGGCCACCTTCACCTTCGCCCACCTGGTCGGCCGATGGAACGTCAAGGGCGGCGAGAACGTCATCGCCACCCCGGAGAGCGCCGGCCGAAAGCCCGAAACGCTTCCCTCGGAGGCGATCCATGAGCGCTTCGTGCTGACCGAGCCGCTGGACGGCTACGGAGTTCATGACCGGCGCGTCAGCCACTACGTCGGCCCGGTCAGCCTCGGCGACGACGGGAGCCACGGGCGCCGCGACATCCTCATCGTCGGCATCGCCCCCTACGCCCCCGGACTGTAGCCTGCGGCAGACCGTCCGCGCTCGACGACCTCGCGGCCCGGGGCAGCGGCGGCTCCGGCCGATCCAGCCCGCGAATCGGAGCCGCAGGAACCGCCGACCGAGCAGCCCGGTCCGATCATCGGACACTCCGGCGTCGCGCTCGGGCGAACGAGTGGTCCGCCACGGCGATCCCGCGTGCGACGGCGTTGCGCGCGGGACGCAGCCGCAGCCCGTCCGATACACCTGGGGCGCTCGCCGCACCAGTGGCGCGGCGCCGACGACCGGGACGGGGAGTGACGACGTGCGAACGGCGATCGAACTCCTGCTTTGGTGGGGGGTGTTGCTGGTGCTGTACACCGTGCTGATCAGCACGGTGTCCCCCCTGGAGTTGGCGGTGGGCGGCGGCCTCGCCCTGCTCGCGGCGTTCGGCGCGATCGCCGTCCGGCGTGTCTCCGGCGCCGCTCCCGGCGGTCCGGACCGTCTGGCCGCAGCCATCCGGTCCTTCCCGGGAACGCTGCTGGCCGACACCGGCCGACTGGCGCTCGCCGTTCTCTCCCCCGGCCACCGCCGCTCCGCGTTCCGGACCGTCCGACTCGCACCCGGCACCGGGCCCGCATGGGCCGCCGCGCTGCTGTCCTCGACGCCCGGCGCCTATGTGGTGGACATCGACGGGCAGTGCCTGCTCGTGCACGCGCTCGGCCCTGAGGCCTCCTCCCTGGAGAGCGCGCTGACAGGCGGCGCCGAGTGAACGCCTGGCTGACGGCAGCAGTCGTCCTCGCCGTCGGCGGGATCACCCCGGGCCTGATGCTCGGGCTCCGCGGGGACATGCCTCGACGACTGGCCGGACTGAACCTCGCCGGGACGGCGACGTCCGTCGCCCTGCTACTGCTCTCCCAGGGCTTCAACCGCCCTTCCTACGCCGACCTGGCGCTCGACCTGGCCGTCCTGGCACCTGCCGGGACATTGGTGTTCACCCGCTTCCTGGCCGGGGAGGAGCGCTGATGGGTCGGCACGTCGTGGCGCTGGTCCTTCTCTGGACGGGGACGTCCGCGCTGCTGCTCTCCGCCATCGCGCTCGCCGTGCTGCCGGGCCCGTACCCGCGTCTGCACGCCCTCTCCCCCGCCGCCGTACTCGGCGCTCCCCTGGTCGCGCTCGCGCTGGCCGTGGACAACGGCCCCGGCCGCGCGGCAGTCAAGCTGCTGGCGATCGGTCTGCTGCTGACAGCCGGCGGCACCGTCACCACGATGGCCGTGGCCCGGGCCACCCGCCGCTCGGAGACACGACGATGACCAACGCCCTGATCGTGATCGCCCTGCTGCTCACCGCCGTCACCGCCACCGCGGCTGCGCTCACCCGCGATCCGGCCCGCCAGGCCGCCGTCCTCTCCCTGCTCGGCCTGAGCCTCGCGCTGCTCTTCACCGTGCTCCAGGCGCCCGACGTCGCGCTGTCCCAGCTCGGCGTCGGCAGCGCGATCACCCCACTGCTGATCCTGCTCACCGTCCGCCGGGTCCGCCGCCAGGAGCACACCGCCGAGCCTCACCCGGATCGCGCCGAGTGAGCCGGACCACCCGGCTCGGGCTCTTCCTCCTCGCAGCCTCCGTCCTGGCCGCCGCACTGATCGTCGCCGCCCGAGAGCTACCCGGCTTCGGCGGGGTCCACCACCCCTACGGTGAACGGGCGGTGGCGGCCGGACTGGAGCATCGGACGGCCAACATCGTCTCCTCCGTCAACTTCGACCAGCGGGCCTTCGACACCCTCGGCGAGGAGTCGATCCTGTTCGGCGCGGTACTCGGCGCGGGCATCCTGCTGCGGCTCGCGCGCGACGAGCGCAAGCGCCGCGCCACCGCCGAACCCGTCCTGCCCACCACCCGGCTGTTCGGCGCCACCCTGCTGCCGGTCACCGTCCTGACCGGCGGCTACCTCGTCGCCCACGGCGCGTTGAGCCCCGGCGGAGGCTTCCAGGGCGGCGTCACCCTGGCCACCGCCCTGCACCTGGCATACGTTGCGGCCGACTACCGGGCGCTCAAGCGGATCCGTCCGCTCGGCGTGCTGGACGTCGCGGACGCGCTGGCCGCCGGGGCCTTCGCCGCGCTCGGCCTGATCGGCCTCGCCCAGGGCGCCGGCTACCTCACCAACACCCTGCCGCTCGGGACCTTCAACGAGCTCTCCTCCAGCGGGCTGGTGGCGGTCATCAACGCCACCGTCGGGGTGGAGGTGGCCTCCGGTGTCGTCGTGCTGCTCGCCCACTTCCTGGACCAAGCCGTCGAGGTGGTCCCCCGGGGCGAGAACACATGACCGTGCTCCCCTACCTGGTGGCCGGGTGGATCCTGCTCGTCGGCCTGTTCGGCCTGGTCACCAGCCGCAACCTGGTGCAGGCCGTCGGCTGCCTGTCCGTCGCCCAGTCCTCCACGTACGTGCTGCTCCTCGCGGTCGGATACCGCCGCGGCGCCACCGCCCCCGTCTTCTCCGACCTGCCCACCGACGCCCCCGTGGTGGACCCGGTCGTCCAGGCGCTGGCGCTCACCGACATCGTGGTCGGCGCGACCGTGACCGCGCTGCTCCTCTCCTTGGTGATCCAACTGCGCAAGCGCCACGGCACGGTGGACCCGGAGGAACTCACCGGGCTGCGAGGATGACGCCCGGTGCTCCCCACCGCCGACCTGCTGCCGCTGGCCGTCGCCGTCCCGCTGCTGGGTGCGGCCCTGATCGCCGTGACCGGCCGCCGGCTGCCCCGACTCGGACGCGACGCGCTCGCCACCGCCCTCGCCGCCGCCGAGGTCGGCTGCCTCGCCCTGCTGTGGGCCCGGACCGCCCCTGACGGCCGGGCGGTCTCCTGGCTGGGCGGCTGGACCCCGCGCGACGGGCACAGCGTCGGCATCGTGCTGGTCGCCGACCGGCTGGGCAGCGGCCTCGCCCTGCTCGCGTCCGTTCTGGTGCTCGCCGTGATCTGCTACGCCTGGCGGTACTTCGACGAGCCCTCCGGCGAGCGCGGCGGCCTGTTCCCCGCGCTGCTGCTGCTCTTCGAGGCGGGGATGTGCGGCTTCGCGCTCACCGGCGACCTCTTCGACGCCTTCGTCTTCTTCGAGCTGATGGGCGCCGTCGCCTACGCGCTGACCGGCTACCGGATCGAGGACCCGCGCCCGCTGCACGGAGCGATGGCCTTCGGGCTGGTCAACTCGGCCGCCGCCTACTTCTCGCTGCTCGGCATCGGCCTGCTCTACGCCCGCACCGGCGAGCTCGGCCTCGCCCAGATCGGCGCCGAGCTCGACCGGCTCGCCGCCCCCGGCCGCGGCCCGGACACCCTGCTGGTCCTCGCCTTCGTCCTGGTCCTCGCCGGCCCACTGGTCAAGGCGGCCGCGGCGCCCTTCCACTTCTGGCTGCCGGACGCCCACGCCGTCGCCCCGAGCCCGGTGTGCATGCTGCTGTCCGGGGTGATGGTCGAACTCGGGGTGTACGGCGTGGCCCGGATCCACCAGGTGGTCTTCGCGGGACCGGGCGGCCTGCCCGACGCCGTCGTCCGGGACACCCTGCTCACGGCCGGGGTGCTCACCGCGCTGGTCGGCGCCGTGATGTGCTGGCAGCAGCGGCACATGAAGCGGATGCTCGCGTTCTCGACGGTCGGGCACGTCGGGCTGTTCCTGACCGGCGCGGCGCTGCTCACCCCGGCCGGGCTGGTCGGCAGCGCGGTGTACGTGGCCGGCCACGCCGGCGCCAAGGCGGCACTGTTCGGCCTCACCGGGGTGCTGCTCGACCGGTACGGCTCGGTGGACGAGCACGGGCTGCACGGCCGGGCTCGCCGGCTCCGCTGGACCGGTCTGCTGTTCTTCCTCGGCGCGCTGGCCCTCGCCGGACTCCCGCCGTTCGGCACCGGGCTCGGCAAGGCCATCGCCGAGGAAGCCGCCGGCCAGCGGCTGGCCTGGCTTCCCGCGGTGTTCGTCCTGGCGTCGGCCCTCACCGGCGGCGCGGTGCTGCGGGCCGGCCTGCGGGTCTTCGGCGGGATCGGCCCACCGCCCGAGGAGCACCCCGAGGTGGCCGCCACCACCGGCGAGGGGGAGGGGCCAGAGATCCGCGAGCCCGGCCGCCGACTGCCTCCCCCGATGGTCGTCGTCCCCGCCCTGCTGCTGGCCGGCTGCCTGGCCGTCGGCGCGCTGCCCGGCGTCGGCCGGGCGCTCGCGGCGGGCGCCGTCGCCTTCACCGACCGCACGGCCTACCTCGCCGACGTCCTCGGACAGCCGACCGCACCCGTATCGCCCACCGCGTCCGTCACACCCGTACCCGAGGCCTGGTGGTCGTTCTCCGGCGTCATGCTCGGACTGCTCTCCACCCTGCTGGCCGCCGTCTTCGCCACCGTCGCCGTCCGCCGGGACCGACGCCGCACCGGCATGCTCCACCGCATCCTCGTCCTTCCCCTGCGCCGCCTGCACTCCGGCCTCCTGGGCGACTACATCGCCTGGCTCGCCGTGGGACTCGCGGCTCTGCTGGTCGCCCTCACCGCTCGGCTGTGACTGGCCCTGACAACCCCTGACCATCAGCCACCATCGCCCTCCCGCTCTCGGGCCTGCTGTCAGCAAAGGCGGGAATACCGGACCCCGCCCCATGGGCCTCGCTCACCGAGCAGTGACCGCTATCAGGGCGCAGCAGGTCGTACGCAGCCCGCCACACCGGGCGAGGGCACCTCCCACCCACACCAACCGGACATCGCGCGAAAGCCGCACCGCCTACGTCCACGCCGACGTCCGCGACCCCGAGCACATCCTGGCCGCCGCCCGCGACACCGGTGTCCTCGACTTCGACGAACCAAAGCTGATGCGAAGTCAGAAAAGTCAGCAATGGGTCAGCATCGATACGGGCAGACCTTGCGACAGGTGCCCACACCTGAGAATCGACCGGCCCTGCAAGTCACCTTTCCAGAGAGGCAGGCACGAGGAGTGGAACTCGCTCACCAGGATCCTCCAGATGCCCCCAAAGCCCTGTCGAAAGTGGCAGAAGAAGAGGCCGCCAGCGAGGTATTGCCCCAGGTCAGCGCACCCGTCCGCGCGCCTTCAGGGGGATGTCGGGAAGCTCCGGAGCCCTCAGTCGGGCACCGTCGTAGCCGTGGACTTTACCGAAGCGGGTGCCCTTCTCCCAGTCGTTTCGTGCCTGTACGATCTCGGCACCGGATCGGCCGATGAAGTTCCACCACATGACGAGTTTCTCGGCGAAGGGTTCGCCGCCGAGGAGGAGGAAGGTGGCGTCGGTGGTGGCGTGGAGGGGGAGGGTGCGGCGGCCGGTGCCGAGGTAGAGCATGGCGCCGGGGTCGAGGCGGACGGTGTCGACGTCGACGGTGCCGGACATGGTGAGGACGGCGTACTCGAAGTCGGGGTCCAGCGGCAGGCGCAGGTCCGTGCCGGCGGTGAGGGTGAGGTCGGCGCCGACGAGGGGGGTGTGGGTGGTGCCCGGGGAGGTGGCGCCGTCGAGGGTGCCGAGGATGACGGTGGCGGACAGGCCCGTGGCGGTGACCGTGGGCAGGTCGGGGTGGTGTTCGAAGGCGGGTTCGCGGTGGCGGTGGGCGTCGGGCAGGGCCACCCAGAGCTGGGCGCCGTGCAGGAAGCGGGCGTGCGGGCGCGGGGACTCCTCGGAGTGGGAGATCGCCCGCCCGGAGGTCATCAGGCCCAGCTCGCGCGGGCGCACCGTCTGCAGGCTGCCCAGGCTGTCGCGGTGCAGCACCTCGCCGGCGTGCAGCCAGCTCACCGTCTGCAGGCCCATGTGCGGGTGCGGGGGCACTTGCATGCCCGGCTCGTCCGCGATGTCGTCCGGACCGTAGTGGTCCACGAAGCACCACGCCCCCACCATCCGCCGGCCCAGGTTCGGCAGGAGACGGCGCACGACAGTGCTGCCGCCGAGGGCCGTCTCGCGCGGGGCCAGGAGTTCGTGGACGGGGCCGCCCGGGGTGTCGGCGCGGCCGCCGCGCACGGTCGGGGTGGCGAGGTCGGGTTCAGGCATGGTGGGCCTCGTTTTCCGGAGGGCTAGCCGCGCGGGGCGGCCGGGACGATGGGGGTGCCGGCGGAGACCGCGCGGGTGACCGGGGTCCGTTCGGCGATGTCGAGCAGGCGGGCGCGCTGGGCGTCGTCGAGGTCGCCGACGAGGTCGATCCGCCGGGTGATGCGGACGGCCTTCTCCGGGCCCTTCTCGTAGCCGAGGTGGACGCGCACGGTGGTCAGCGGCCACTGCTTGCGCTGGGCGTACATCCGCAGGGTGATCGCGGTGCAGGAGCCGAGCGCGGAGAGCAGCAGGCCGACCGGGGTGGTGGCGGTGTCGGCGCCGCCGGCCGACTCGGGCTCGTCGGCGGTCAGCTTGTGGCGGCCGGAGCGGATGTCGACGCGGTAGTCGTCGGCGGTGCTGGTGGCGACGGCGGCCGCGGCGCGGACGAAGCCGGTCTCGGTGTCCGGGACTCCCCCGGTGACCGCGGCGGTCACAGGCCGAACCGCTCGCGCTGGGCGGCCGGGACGAGGTCGTGGTACTCCGGGTGCTTGGTCAGCCAGCCGCGGATGAACGGGCAGTACGGGAGCACCGCGAGTTCGTTGGCGCGGGCGTCGTCGAGCGCGGCGCGGGCGAGGATGCCGCCGAGGCCCTGACCGCCGAAACGCGGGTCGATCTCGGTGTGGATGAAGGCGATCTCACTCGCGTGCCGGTGATACTCGGCGAAGCCGGCGAGTTCGCCGTCGGAGGTGATCTCGTAGCGGGACTTCTCGGGGTTGTCGGCAACGATGGGCGTCGTCATGGCGGCCTCCTGTGGCTTCGGAGCTTGGCGTCAGAAGTAATTTAGCATTCAACTAACGTGCGATCAAGGCCGCCCGGCGCGAACCGGGCGGTCGGGGGAAGCCGAGGGGGACGTCGGGAGGGGACGTCAGGAGAGTGTGATCGGCGGGGGCAGGGGGTGGCAGCCGTCCCAGGAGGCGATCTGGCCGGGCGGGCAGGAGGCCGGGCGAGTCGGCAGGGTGGGTACCGGGCGTGGCGGTACGGTCCACTCCCCCGGGCCGGGGCCCTCGGGCGGGTCGGCGGTCGGCTTGGGCGCCGGCTTGGGGGCCGCGGGCGGGGCGACCGCCGGGGCGGCGGGCGGCTCGACCGGCGGGGGCGCGGGCGCCGCAGGGGGTGCGGGGGGCGCGGGGGGCGCGCTCGGGGCCGCCTTCGGAGGGGCGGTCGGGCGCGGGGACGCCGGGGCCGGCTGAGCCGGTGGGGCGGTCGGACGCGAGGCGGGTCGGACGGGCGTCGGCTCGGCGGCCGGCGGGGCCGCCGGCTCGGCCGCGGCCGGCGGATCCGGGATCACCGGAGCGGCCGGAACGGCGGGAGCGGAGGGGGTGTCGGACGGCGGGGCTTCGGACGGCGAGGTCTCGGACGGGGCCGGTGCCGCCGCCGCCGGGGACGTCGACACGGTCGGCGGGGCGGTCGGCGAGCCCGTCGGTGAGGGCTGCGTGGTGTCCGCCCCGCTCATCGCCCAGCCACCCGCGCCCACCAGCGCCAGCGTGCACACCCCTACCGCGACGCCGGCGGCAATGCGGCGGCGCCGGGCCGTGGCTCTCCCGTCCGGGTCCTGCGATTGATCGTGCGACTGTTCCTGCGGCTGTTCCTGCTTCCGCAGCTGGTCTTCCTGCACCGTGCCTCGCCCTGTTCGATCTTCGTTCGGAATGCGCGGATGCTAGCAGCGCACACCACCGCTTCCCCACCGACGGCCGCCCGCCGCAGACGGCAGACGGGGGCCGACGGCGCTGAGCGACCACCCGGGTCGCTGCGCCGCCCGCCCCCGGCCGCCGGGTCCTACCGCCCGGCCAGCCCTCGCGCCCGGACCGCGCGGCGCAGCGTGTCCAGCTGGTCCACCAGTCCGCGCCGGGTCGCCGCGGTGAGGTCCGGGTCGGTCAGACAGGCCTCGGCCGCCCGCACCGTCCGTTCGGTCGCGGCGTGGGCCGGGAAGCCTGCGCGGGTGAGCACCCGGGCCAGCGCGGGCCCGCGGCGGCCGGAGGCCGGTCCCAACTCCTTGAAGTAGCGCACGGTCAGCTCCTCCAGCAGTTCGGCCTGCTCGGGCTGCCACAGGCCTTCGGCGGTGGCGGTGGCCAGGTAGTTGGAGAGCTCGCCGTGGAACAGCGCCTGCCAGGCGGCCTCCTTGGCCGCCGGGTCGGGCAGCGCGGCGCGGCAACGGGCGGCGCCCTCCTCGCTGGTGTCGCTGGGGTCGGCGGCGAGTTCGGCGGCGATCTCCGGCTCGCCCGCCGCACCGAGCACGCACAGCCGCAGCAGCAGCCGCCAGCGCAGGTCCGGGTCGAGCACCGGCCCGCCGGGCAGCGTGCCGGCCGCCAGCCAGTCACGCAGTTCGGCGACCTGCGACGCGTCCGCGGCGGTGGCGATCACACCACGCGCGGCCACCAGGCGCAGACCGGTGCGGTCCGGCTCGCCCTCGGTGCGCCGCAGCAGGGTGCGGCAGACCCGGGCCAGCCCGGCCAGTGCCGCCGGGCGGTCGGCCGGCGGCACCGCGCAGTCCACCACGAACCCGTGGGCGAAGGAGAGCACCGCGTCCACCAGGTGCACGGAGGTCTCGCCGGGCAGGTGGTCGGCGACCAGCTCCAGGTACTCGCCGGGCGTCAGCTCCCCGTCGCGCACCTGGTCGCGGGCGGCGCTCCAGAGCACCGCGCGGGCCAGCTCCTCGGGCACGGCGCCGAGCGAGGAGCGCACGGTCCGCCAGGAGCCGGGGTCGAGGCGGATCTTGACGAAGCTGAGGTCGGTGTCGTTGAGCAGGGTCAGCTCGGCGGCGGCCACCGGCTGCGGCACGGCGCCGTCGGCCGGCAGGTCGAGCGGTACCCGGTCGGCCAGCTCCAGGGTGCCCTCGGCGGTGCGGCGGTAGTGGCCCACGGTCAGCTGGTGCGGGCGCGGGACGCCGCCGGCGGCGGTGTGCTCGATGCGGCCGTCGGCCACCCGCAGGGTGTCCACGCCGGTGGTGCGCAGCCAGCGGTCCGCCCAGCCGTGGACGTCGCGGCCACTGGCCGCCGTCAGCGCCCGGAGCAGGTCGTCGAGGGTGGCGTTGCCGAAGGCGTGCGCGTCGAAGTGGTCGTTGACTCCGGCCAGGAAGGTCTCCTCGCCGAGCCAGGCCACCAGCTGGCGCAGCGCGGCGGCACCCTTGGCGTAGGAGATGCCGTCGAAGTTCTGCAGCGCCTGGGCGGTGTCCTCCACCGTGGTGGGGGCCACCGGGTGGGTGGAGGGGCGCTGGTCGGCGTCGTAGCCCCAGGTCTTGCGGTTGGCGGCGAAGCCGGTCCAGGCGGCGCCGAAGCGGGTGGAGGCGGCGGTGACGCCGTAGGCCATGTACTCGGCGAAGGACTCGTTCAGCCAGAGGTCGTCCCACCACTTCATGGTGACCAGGTCGCCGAACCACATGTGCGCCATCTCGTGGATCACCACCAGGGCGCGCTCCTCGCGCTTGGTGTCGTCGACGGCGGAGCGGAAGACGTACTCGTCGCGCAGGGTGACGCAGCCCGGGTTCTCCATCGCGCCGGCGTTGAACTCCGGGACGAAGCACTGGTCGTAGCTGTCGAAGGGGTAGCGGTGCCGGAAGGCGCGGTGGTAGTGGTCGAAACCCTGCCGGGTGATCTCCAGCAGCTCGGGGGCGTCGGCGTCCAGGTGGGCGGCGAGCGAGCGGCGGCAGTGCAGGCCGAGCGGGATCCCGTCGTGCTCGGCGCGCACCGAGTGCAGCGGGCCGGCCACCACGGAGACCAGATAGCTGCTGATCGGCGGGGTGGGCGCGAACTCCCAGCGGCCGGGCGTGACCTGGTCGGACACGCCGTTGCCGACCACGGTCCACGGCTGCGGCGCGGTGACGGACACCGTGTACCGCGCCTTGAGGTCCGGCTGGTCGAAGGAGGCGAACACCCGCGGGCCGTCGTCGAGGAAGGACTGGGTGTAGACGTAGTCCTCGCCGTCGGCCGGGTCGGTGAACAGGTGCATGCCCTCGCCGGTGTGCGAGTAGGCCATGTCGGCCTCGACGACGAGCTCGTTCTCGGCCGCCAGGTCGGTCAGCGGGAAGCGCCCGGCCCGCAGCGCGGCGACGTCGAGCTCGCGACCGTTCAGCACGACCCGGTGGAGCACGGACGGCTTGACGTCCACGTGGGTCCCGGCGCCCGGGGCGGTGCAGCCGAAGCGGATCACCGTGGTGGAGCCGAACACCTCCCGACCGCGGGTCAGGTCGAGGTCGACGTGGGCCGTGCGGACGTCGAGCAGCTGGTGGCGTTCGACGGCCTCGGCCCGGGTGAGTACTGAGGTATCAGACATATCGAGCATGTTGCTCCCTCCGGCGGCGAACGACACCTGGTTTTCCGCTCCGGGCGCACCGCGGTGCTCAGCGGCGTGGCGGGCTACTCGGCGGCGCGGCGGGCCGCCTTGACGCGCTCGGCCAGCTCGGCGGCCGGGATGCGGCGGGGCGTGCTGCCGTGGCGGGCGGCCAGCGCGTCGGCGGGGTCCGGCGAGGTCTCCGCGAGGTCGAGCACCAGCATGCTGTGCCCCTCGTCCACCTCCTCGCTGAGCACGATCAGCCCGGCGCCGCCCTCGTGGTCGCGCCAGGTCTCGGCGGCGTTGCCGATCACCGTCCCGGCGGCCCAGCCCAGCAGGACGCCGATCGGGCCGCCGAGCAGTCCGGCGAGGCCGCCGACCACGCCCGCGCCCACGGTCGGCGCGCCCGCGCCGCGCACCTGGCTGGCGGGGAAGTCCAGGGTGCCGTCGGCCAGGCGCTCGACGATCGCGGACTGGCGCAGGCCCGGCAGGTGGGCGGCCTCTTCGAAGGCGGCCCGGCAGGCGGCGCGGTCGGTGAAGTCGAGCAGCAGGACGTGGTGGTTCTCGCTCATGGTCGCGACGGCTCCTCGCTCGGCGGTCGGTCGGTGCCGGGGCTCGGCGCGGCACGGGACCAGTCCAGCATGGTCCACCGACGGGCCGCCCGCCCTGTGCTGGTGCACCGTCCGTGGCCCGGCCCGGCTCCCACCGGTCCGTCCCGGTCGGGCGGCCTGCGCGGTGGCGGGCTCAGTCGGCGGCGAAGGTGCGGCGCACGTTCCCCTTGGTGTCCGCCAGCAAGTAGCCGCTGTTGTGGTACTCGTCGGAGAGATAGACCCGGATGCTCGCCAGACCGTCGCCCGGGAAGGTGTCGATGACCAGGTAGCGGCTGGTCGGGTCCTTCACGTTGAGGGTGTCGTTGGCCTTCTTCAGCAGGGCGGGGACGACGTCCCAGTCGTACTGCGCGAGGTCCACCGGCTTGTCCTTCCCCAACGGCCCGCCGGTGCGCTTGGTGACCTTGCCGTCCCGGTAGTCGTACCAGTCGTAGCCACGCCCGTCGGCGGTCGGCACCTGGGCGTTGGCGTAGCCCGGGTAGACGTTGAGCGCCTTGACCTTCGTACCGCCGCTCTGCCCGGTGATCGCCGCGACGACGGTTCGGACGCCGTCCGGGGTCATCAGGTCCTTGGAGGTGTTCGCCGACGGCTTGGCGGCCGGGGTGGCGGAGGTGGTGCCCGCCGCGGGCGGCGTGAGGGAGGGCGGGACGGCCGGGCCGGTGAGCGCGGTGGTGTCCCCCGGGACCGCCGGGGAGCCGGCCGCACCGGCGGTGGCCGACGACCCGCTCGGGGCGCTGCCCACGCCGGCCGCGCCGCCGGTCCCGTCGGGGCGCAGTGTCCAGGCGAGCACGCCCGCCAGGGCGACCCCGGTGACGGCGAGGGTGACGGCGGCCCCGGTCCGGCGGCGTCTCGGCGGCGGGGGCATCGCGGCCGGGCCGGTCGGGCCCAGGTAGTGGGTCCCGGTCCCGTCGACGGCCCCGCCGACGCCGGGCGCGGGGAGGTACGCCGTGCCCGACGGACCGGCGTACTGGCCCGGGTGCGGTCCGGCACCGGCGCCCGTCTCGGCCGCCGCGAGCGCCTGGTCGAGCTGCGCGGCGTCCGGCCGCACCGCCGGGTCACGGGCCAGCAGCGCGGCCAGCACCGGCCCCAGCGGCCCGCAGCGGGTCGGCGGCGGCAGCGGCTCGTCGAGCACGGCGGCGAGGGTGGCCAGCGAGGTGGACCGGCGCAGCGGGTGGTGGCCCTCGACCACGACGTACAGCAGCATGCCGAGCGACCACAGGTCGGAGGACGGGTTGCCCTCCTCGCCGCGGATCCGCTCCGGCGCGATGTACTCGGGCGAGCCGATCAGCGCGCCGGTGGCGGTGAGCGCGGTGGCGTCCTGCATCGCGGCGATGCCGAAATCGGTGAGGACGGGGGTACCGTCGGCGCGCAGCAGCACATTGGCGGGCTTGACGTCGCGGTGCTGGATGCCGGCCGCGTGCGCGGCGCGCAGCGCGGCCAGCACGCCGCGGCCGATCCGGGCGGCCTCGGGGACGGTGAGCGGGCCGCGGGCGATCCGGTCGGCGAGACTGCCGCCGGTGGCCAGCTCCATGACCAGCCACGGGTGGGGGTGGCCGGGCGTGTCGACGATGTGGTGGATCACCGCGACGTTGGGGTGCTGGAGGCGGGCGAGCGCCCGGGCCTCGCGCAGTACGCGCTCGCGCAGTTCGTCGGCGGCGGCGGGGTCGGCCGCGGCCATGGCCGGGTCCGGTGGGCGGACCTCCTTGAGCGCGACCTCGCGGTGCAGCATGGTGTCGCGGGCGCGCCAGACCAGGCCCATGCCTCCGCCGCCGAGTCGTTCCAGCAGTTCGAAGCGGTTGTCGACGAGCCGCGTCTCCGGCGCCCCAGTGTTCATGCCGGACATCGTAGGGGCCGCCATGGACAGCGGCGGCGGCCACCCGGGCGGCCCGGCGGTCCGTGGGCGACCCGTCCGCGCCCGAGTCGGCGTCACGGCGGAGAAGGGGGGCGGGGCTCGGGGCACGCGGGCCCGGCGGTCCGACGGGCCGGGTCCTCCGCTCCCTGCTCGGCCGCCCCACCCCGCCCGGCCCTCGGGGGTTCCGGGCCGGGTGCGGGCGGGTAGGGGCCGCACCGGCACCGGGGCGGCGCGCGACGGACGGAGGTGACCGGGTTGGGTCGGGACTCGGCGGGTCAGGACGCGGCGGGTCGGGACGCGGCGGGTGCGGACGCGGCGGGTGACCGGGTACGGCCGGCCGGGCCCGGGGACGCGGACGAGTTGTTGCGGCTGCGGGTCGCGGTGCTGGACGGCGGACCGCTGGACGAGGCATGGCGCGCCACCTTCCGCGAGGACATGCGCGCCCGGCTGGGCCGCGACCCGGACCTGCTCGCCTACGTGGTGCCGGCCGACGGCGGCGGGCTGGCCGCCTGCGCGATCGGCATCGTCTACCGCGGCTACCGGGGCCCGACCCACCCGACGGGGCGGTGGGGGCGGATCCACACGGTGGTCACCGACCCGGCGCACCGGCGGCGCGGGCACGCCCGCGCCGTCACGGCGGCGCTGGTCGAGGCGCTCGGGGCGTGCGGCTGCGGGTCGATCGAGCTGCGGGCCACCGAGGCCGGGGCTCCGCTGTACCGGACGCTCGGCTTCGGACCGGTGGACGGGTACATGCGGCTGGACCTCGGGGCCACACGACCACCGCCCGGCGGCCACTGACGCACCGCCGTCCCGTGGGCCCACCCGTCCCGTCGAAGGAGGCCTCCAGGTGGAGCGTCCGTCCCGCCCCTCACCGCTCACCGCCGAACCCGCGGCCGCCGAACCCACCGTCAACGTGCCTGCAGTCAACGTGCCCGCCGGCGCCGAGCTCGTCGCCGCCGCGCTCGTCACGGACGCCATCGGCCGGGTCCTGCTGCTGCGCCGCCCGGACGGCGGCTGGGAGCTGCCGTCCGTCCCCGTCCGCCCGGCCGAGACCCCGGCGGCGGCGGCCGTTCGCGCGCTGGCCGAGGTCTGCGGGGTGACCGCCGAGGCGGTGCGACCGGCCGGGGTGTTCGAGGACGGGCCCGGCGGCGGGCCCCACCCGGCGCGGCGGCAGGTGTTCGCGCTGTCGGCCACCGCGCCCGGCGCGTTGGACCGACTCGTGCTCCCCCGGCACTCCACGCACGCCTGGTTCTTCACGGACAACCTTCCCGGCGTCTCCCCCGCCACCGTCCGGTTCCTGCGGGCGCACGCTCCGGCGCGGCCGCACCTTCCACGCCCCCAATGGCTGGCCACGACGCCGCGCGCGTGGCTGTGCACGGCCGCCGTGGTGACCGCGCCGGACGGCCGGCTGCTGATGGTGATGTCGCGGGTCCGGGAGCCGGACCGGCGGCCGGACGCCGGACGGTGGAACTTCCCGGGCGGCGTGCTCGACGCCCATGAGGACTCGCCGACCGGGGCGGCCCGCGAACTGCTGGAGGAGACCGGCCTCGACCGGCCGCCCGGGCCGCTGCTCGCGGTCGTCTGGCAGCATCCGGCGCCGGGCGCGGACCACCCCATCGTGCAGTTCTTCCACGACTTCGGCACCGCCGACCCCGCGTCGGTCCGGCTCCACTGCCCGGACGGGGAGATCACCGACTGGGCCTGGTTCCATCCGGGCGAGGAGCTGGACGCCGCGGCCGGTCCGGCCCGGGGGTACGCGGCGCGGCAGGCGCTGGCGGCCCGCGCGGCCGGGCGCGCCGTCACCGCCGGCTACCCGCCCGGGCCGTCGCGAACCCAGCTCGGGTCTGTCGTCCGGACTCCCGGCGGGTCGGGCGGGTAGCGTCACCGGCCGTGGAGCAGATCCGACCGCTCGTCGGCCCGCCGACCGACCCCGTTCCCGCCGACCCGACCCCGGCCGGGCCGCCGCCGCTGGTCTGGTACGCCGCGTACGGCTCGAACATGCACGCCGGGCGGCTCGCCTGCTACCTGCGCGGCGGGCGGCCCGAGCAGGGCGAACGCGACTACCCCGGCTGCCGCGACGCCGGCCCGCCCCGGCGTTCGGTGCCGGTACGGCTGCCCGGGCTGCTCTACTTCGCCCTGGAGTCGCGGACCTGGGGCGGCGGCCTGGCCCTCCACGACCCGCAGCGCCCCGGCACCGTGCCCGCCCGGGCATACCTGCTGACCGCCGAACAGTTCAGCGACATCGCCGCCCAGGAGATGGGCGGCGGGCCGGGCACCGACCTCGACCTGGCCACCGTGCTGCGGACCGGGCGCGACCCGCAGGGGCCGGGCCGGTACCAGACCCTGGTGTGCCCCGGCACGCTGGACGGCGTCCCGGTGCTGACGTTCACCGCCCCGTGGTCCCTGGCCGAGGCCCCGCTCAACCCCCCGCGCGCCCGCTACCTGCGCAACCTCGCCACCGGACTGGCCGAGGCGCACGGCTGGTCGCCGCGCCGCACCGCCGCCTACCTGAGCACCCGCCCGGGCGCCGCCGGGCACTGGACCGTCGACGCGCTGCTCACCGCGCTCGCCGGGCGGCGCAGCGGAGGCTGAGCCTCCGCGGGCGGGTTCCGGCCGCCGAGCCATGACCATGCGTCATCGTCATTGCCCTATCGGCCAATTCGGTGGGCAATCGGCCGTTCGATGACGGATGATCGGCACTCGGGGCCGCTTCGACCGGGCGGCGCCGACCGAGAGGACGGGGGCAGGGCGGCATGGAGGCGATGCGGGTCTTCGCACTGGTGGCGGCGACCGTCACCACCGGAGTGACCTCCGGGCTCTTCTACACCTACGCCTCGCTGACACCGGGGCTGCGCACCGCCGACAGTCTCACGGTGGTCCAGGTGATGCAACGGCTCAACGTGGCAGTCCTCAACGGGTGGTACCTGCTGGGCTTCGTCGGCGCGCTGGTGTTCACGGGCGCGTCCGTCCTGCTGCACCTGCCGAGCGACGCACGCCAGGCACTGCCGGCGTCGGTCGGCGCGCTGGTCTGCTACACCGGCTCACTGGTGGCGACCAGGGTGGTCAACCTCCCGCTGAGCCAGGCGCTGGCGGACGCCGACCGGTCGGACGGGGCGGGCCGGGCGGACCGGGCGTGGCCCGCCGAGTCGTTCGACCGGTGCGGCGCGCGCCGGATGCGGTGGACCGCGGCGCGGGCGCTGCTGTCCACCGCGGCACTCGGCTTCCTCTGCTGGGCGCTGGTCCTGCACTGCGACATGAGGCCGAACTGAGGCTCCCGGCAATCCGGTTGGACTCTGTTCGGCGCTCAGCCGGCCGCCAGCACCACCGTGGTGGGCCCGGGCCAGGACGGATGCGCCCCGGCTCCCCGCGCCGCCCCGGCCGCCATCGCCGGAGCATCCCCCCGCGCGCTCCCCGGAACGCCGTCCGGGCCGGCCTCCGGAGCGCCGGCGGCGGCCGGCCGGCGGTGTTCCTGCGGGGTCAGCCCCCGCACCCGCTTGAACGCGGTGCTGAGCGCGAACGCGTCGCCGTAGCCCACCCGCCGGGCCACGGCCGCGATGGTGAGCTCCGGGTCGCGCAGCAGGTCGGCGGCGACCGTCAGCCGCCAGTTCGCCAGGTAGGCCATCGGCGGCTCGCCGACCAGCGCCGTGAACCGCCGGGCCAGCCCGGCCCGGGAGACCCCGACCTCGGCGGCGAGCGACGCCACCGTCCACGGCCGGGCCGGGTCGTCGTGCAGCAGCCGCAGCGCGGGGCCGACCACCTCGTCGGCCTGGGCCCGCAGCCAGCCGGGCGCGTCGGCGTCCGGGGCGGCCAGCCAGCCGCGCAGCACCCCGACCACCAGCAGGTCCAACAGCCGGTCCAGCACCACCTCCTGGCCGGGCTCGGCCCGGGTGACCTCGGTGGCGAGCAGCCGGACCAGGGTGTCCTCGGTGGTGTTCACCCCGGCCGGTCGCACCAGCAGGGTCGGCAGGTGCGCCAGCAGCCGGCGGCCGATCTCGTGCTCGGCCAGATAGGTGCCGGTCAGCATCACCGACGGGTGCTCGTCGCCCGGCCGGCTCTCGCCCCAGGTCCGCACCCCGAGGGCCATCGAGGTGGCGACGCTGACGCCGTCCTTGGAGCAGATCTGCCCGGGTCCGATGACGATCTCCGGCGCGGTCCGCGGGTCGTCCGCGACGGTGTAGGCGTCCGGCCCGCGCAGCAGCGCCAGGTCCCCCGGCCGGACCAGCACCGGCTGCCCGCCGTCGGGCAGGATCCACGCCTCGCCGTCCAGCATGGTGAGCAGCGACAGCGGTGCGCGGTCCTCGATCCGCAGTGCCCACGGCGTGCTGAGGACGGAGCGCAGCACGAACGCGCCGCGGGCCTTGGGGCCGTCGAGCAGCCCGGTCAGGGTGTCCATGGCGGGCAAGCCTAGGGGGTTTCACCACGCCGCGCCGGACAGTTGATCCACTGTCGCATCCGTCCGGCGGCCCTGCCGCCCGGCCCGGCCCCGCACCGCCGATGACCGGAATCGCGGGGCTTCGGGTCCCGGGGTGTGGCCTATGCTCGCAGCATGGTGACGCGCTGGGGAGAGCACGTACGCCGGAGGCCGGTGCTCGGGGCGGTGGAACTCGCGCTGGGGTGGCAGGGCGTGGTGGTGCTGGTGGCGAAGGCGCTGCCGCCGCTGACGCCGCACTGGTTCCCGCAGTTGGGTCCGACGGTGGTCAACCTGGTGGCCGCCGCGGCGGCGCTGGCACTGCTGCGGGCCTGGGGGATGACGCGGGTCGCGGGGGTGGCGACCTGGGGCGGGCTCGCCCGCTGGCCGGTGCTGCTGCCGGTCGTGGTGGTGTCCGGCCTCGCGACGCTACCCGGCCTCGAAGGCGACACGCCGACGCTGATCGGCGGCGCGGTGCTCACGCTCGGCATCGGCCTCAGCGAGGAGCTCGGCTATCGGGCGCTGGTCCTCCAGGTCGCCCAACCGCTGGGCGCGGTGCGCTCGGTGGCGCTGAGCGCGGTCCTGTTCGGGGCGGCCCACCTGGACAACTACCTGTTCTTCGGGGCGTCCTGGAACGACACCCGGTGGCAGCTGCTGTCCGCGGGCCTGTTCGGGTTCTGCCTCGGCGCGGCACGCCTCGTCATCGGGAGCGTCTGGCCACTGGTCCTGGTGCACGCCCAGGCGGACTACCTGGGGATCTACTCGCCCGGCCGAACGCCCGACTGGCTGCAGGGACTTGATATGCTCGTCAGCCTCGCACTGGGCCTCGTGCTGCTGCGCCGGCACGTGCGGCGGGTGCCGGCACCGGAGGCGACCGGCGGCGCTCCGGTCCGGTCGTAGCCGTGAGCCTCCCGCTCCGACCGCTCAGCGGCCGGCCCGGCGGTGGACCAGGAGGGCCCGGGTGAGGGCGGCCAGGGCGGCGGTGCAGAGCACGGTGCGGGCGATGTTGGCGGTCGTCCAGGTCGGTGCGAAGGCGGCCCGGACGGCGGCGAAGTCGGTGATGGCGGCGGGGTCGCCGGCCGCGGCGAGCCGGTCGTTGAGCGGGATGTTGACGGCGGTGGTGAGGACGAGCGCGGCGAGGTGGAGGACGGTCGCCACGGCCGTCCACAGGGTGGCGGCGCGCCGCCCGGAGCGGTGCAGCAGCCAGGTGCCGACGGCGGGCATGGCGAGGGCGCCCAGGAAGACCGCGCCGAAGACGGGGTTGGTGATGGCGGTGTTGATGTTCTGCATCGCGGTCACATAGGTGCGGTCGTCCCCGGCGGCGAGTCCGGGCATCACGGAGACGTCGAAGGCGAAGAAGAGGCCGGACATCAGGCCCATCGCGGTGGTGGCGGTGGCGAGCACCGGGCCGGTGGCGGCGAGTTCGCGGGCGGGGGTGGTGACGGCGGTCGTGGCGGCGGTGGCGGTGGTGGACATGAGCGGGCTCCAGGAGGTGTGCGCCGGGGCGGGCGGCGGCCCGGGGACCAGGTGCGGGGTCCCCGGACCGCAGGGGTGCTGAACCGCGGGGTTCGGCAGGGGTGTTCAGACCTTCCAGACGCCGGAGGCCGCGGCGTCCCGGGCGAAGTCGGCGAAGTCGCGCGGCTCCCGGCCGAGCGCCCGCCGCACGCCGTCCGCCAGGCTGGCGTTGCGGCCGTCCAGGATCATCGTGAACAGGTCGGCGAAGTCGCCGGGCAGGCCGAGGGCCGCCAGCATCGCGCGGCACTCCTCGACGGTGATCGCCGTGAAGCGGATCTCCCGCCCGGTCGCCGCGGAGAGTTCGGCGGCGGCGTCCGCGAAGGAGAGCAGGCGCGGGCCGGTCAGCTCGTAGATCTCGCCGTCGTGGCCGTCCTCGGTGAGCGCCGCCACGGCGACGTCGGCGATGTCGTCCGCGTCGACGAACGGCTCGACGGCGGTGCCGGTCGGCAGCGCCAGCTCACCCGCGAGCACCGCCTCCAGGAAGAAGCTCTCGGAGAAGTTCTGGGCGAACCAGGAGCAGCGGACCACCGTCCAGCCGGTGCCGGCCGCGGCGACCGCCGCCTCGGCGGCCTGCGCGGCCTCCTCGCCCCGCCCGGAGAGCAGCACCAGATGGTCGACCCCGGCCTTGGCGGCGCGCCTGGCGAAGGCCCCGACGGTCTCGACCGCGCCGGGGAAGGCGAGCTCGGGGTAGTAGGCGAGGTAGGCGGCGCCGACGCCGTCGAGGGCGGCGTCCCAGGTGGTGTCGTCGTCCCAGTCGAACGGGACCGGCGCGGTGCGCGAGCCGAGCCGGGCGGTGTGGCCGAGCGCGGTGAGGCGCTCGGCCACGCGCCGGCCGGTCTTGCCGGTCCCGCCGGTGACCAGGACGGTCCGGGCGGCGGCGGTGGAGGTGCCGGCCTGCTGGGTGCCGTTCGCGTTCTCGTTCGTGTTCTCGTTCATGGGCATCAGTCAACTCCGCGCGCCGCCGCCCGGACATGGCCGTCGCGCTCAGCCGCATGTGTGCGCGTCTACGGGCGGAGGGCGGTGACCACGGTGGCGTCGAGGTCCTCGTCGTGGCCGAGCGCGGCGGTCAGGCCGGCGGCGGTGACCACGCCGAGGGCGGTGACGGCCTGCTGGTCGCTGGTCTCGAAGAGCAGGGCGCCGCCCGGGGCGAGCCAGTGCGGGGCGTCGGCGGCCACCCGGCGCAGCACGTCCAGGCCGTCGGCGCCGCCGTCCAGCGCCGGGCGGGCCTCGAACAGCCGGGCCTCGGCCGGCAGCAGCGCGATGTCGGCGGTGGGCACGTACGGGACGTTGGCGAGCAGCACGTCCACCCGGCCGCGCAGGCCGGCCGGCAGGGCGTCGAAGAGGTCCCCCTCGAACACCTCGGCGCCGCTCGGCCCGAGGTTGCGACGGGCGCAGCGGACGGCGGCGGGGTCGAGGTCGGCGGCGTACAGCCGGACGGGGTGGCCCGCGGTGGCGGCGAGCGCCGCGCCGAGGGCGCCGGTGCCGCAGCACAGATCGACCACCAGCGCGTTCTCGCGGGCGAGCGCACCGGCGGCGCGGGCCAGGAACTCGCTGCGCCGGCGGGGCACGAAGACGCCGGGGTCGACGGCGATCCGCAGACCGGCGAACTCGGCCCAGCCCGCGACGTGTTCGAGCGGTCGGCCGGCGGCGCGGTCGCGGACCATGGCGGCGAGTTCGGCGGGCGTCGCGGCGGCGGCGAGCAGGATGCGGGCCTCGTCCTCGGCGAAGACGCAACCGGCGGCGCGCAGCCGGGCGGTGACGGTGGAGCGGAGGTCGGTGGACGGGTGGACAGGCAAGGGAACCCCTCGGAGCACAGGTGGGAGGACGTCGTCCGACCCGGGGCTCCCGCCCGATGCCTGGCCGGACGGCGAACGCTCCCGCGCGCTCCGGACCGCGGCCGGCGCTAGGGCCGGGCGTGGTCCCGCACGAGGGTGTCGCCGTCGCGGCCGGGGAGCACCCGTTCCGGCACAGCGGTCATGGGTTCTCACCTCCCCGTCTCTACTCGCTCTATTGCGGCGCCCGTCACCATACCGCACCCGCGACGCGGCCGCGCCCGGTTCTTCGCGGTGCTCCGGCCACCGACTCGGCGGGTGCCCGAAGCTCTTCGGGTGAACCACCGGTCCCACCCGGGCGGCCGGTGGTTGGCCGGGTACCCATCACCGGGAGCGGCGAGGCGCCGGCCACTCGGGCTTCGGGCTCCCGATGACGTCCCCCCATCGACCCAGTACGGGAGTTCCCCATGCGCATTCGTTTCGGTCCCCGCGCGGCCCTCGTGGCCACCGCCGGCGTCCTCGCCCTGTCCTTCGTCAACATCCCGACCGCCTCGGCGGCGCCCGGCGTCGTGATCCAGGAGAACGGCAGCCAGTTCAAGCAGACCCGGGACCCGCAGGGCGGCCAGTGCTACCCCGGCCTCGGCGCCGACACCGCGATCGCCAACCGGACCGGCGGCACCATCCTGCTGTTCCCCGACGGCAACTGTCAGACCAAGATCCTCAACCCCCTGGGCCCGGGCGAGTTCCGGCCGGACGAGCACGTCGGCAGCTTCCTGGCCCTGGACTGACGGTCCGCGCCGCCGCGCCCCCTCGTACGGCCGAGGGGGCGCGGCGGCGTCGTGGGCGGACGGCACTGGGCCGGCGCGCCGTAGCCGCCGGTGGCGGAGGGACGCCGTCGGCGCGCTACTCCTCGGGCGCGCCGGGCAGGTCGAGGGTCACCCGGAGGCCGCCGGCCGGTTCGGGGGCCAGCTGGAGTTCGCCGTGGTGGGCCTCGGCGACGGCCGCCACGATCGCCAGGCCCAGGCCGTGGCCGCGGCGGGCCGGATCGCTCTCGGCGGTGCGCCCGCGCCCGCGCAGGAAGGGCTCGGTGAAGGTGGCCACGGCCTCCTCCGTCAGCACCGGGCCGGTGTTGGCGACGGTGAGGCGCGCCCACCCCGGCCGCTGCGGGTCGGCCCCGGTGGCGAGGGTGACCCGCCCGTCCGCGGGCAGGTTGTGCCGCAACGCGTTGTGGAGCAGGTTGACGGCCGCTTGGCGCAGCAGCACCGGGTTGCCGGTGGTCGGGGCGGGGCGCAGCTCCGCGGTGAGCCGGACGCCGAGGGCGGCGGCCTCCTCGCGGACGGCGGCGAGCGCCTCCTCCGCCGCGGCGGCGAGGTCGGTGGGGCCGAGTTCGGGCTCGCTGTGGCCGAGATCGGCGAGCTGGAGCAGGGCCTCGCTGATCTCGATGCCGCGCTGGTTGGTGTCCTGGAGGCGGGTGACCAGCTTGCCCCAGTCCTGGCCGGCGGGGTCGGCGGCGGCGACCTGGAGCATGGTGCGGGTGATCGCCAGCGGGGTGCGCAGCTCGTGGGAGGCGTTGGCGGCGAAGCGCTGCTGGGCCTCGAAGGAGCGCTGGAGGCGGGCCAGCATCTCGTCGAAGGCGTCGGAGAGCTCGGTGAACTCGTCGCGCGGACCGGCGAGGGCGATCCGGTGTTCCAGCGCCCCGCTCGCGGCGCGGTGCGCGGCGCGGGTGATGTCCTGGAGCGGGCGCAGCACCCGGCCGGCGATCAGCCAGCCGCCGATCATGCCGACCGCGGTGAGCAGGGCCAGGGCGTAGCCGCCGGCACGGAGGAGGGATTCGAGGATCTCCTGGCGGGAGGGGGCGTCGGAGCGGTAGCGGGGACTGGCGGAGGTGAGGGGGTAGTTGGGGATGTACTTCATGCCGACGTACACCACGGCGAGCGAGAGGGTGCCGGCGGTGACGGCGAAGAGGGTGTAGCTGAGGGTCAGCCGCATCCGGGCGGTCAGCCGGCGCGGGCGGGTGCCGCGCGGGCGCCCGGCACGGAAGGGTCCGTTCACCGTCGGGACTCCTCCACGCCGAGGCGGTAGCCGACGCCCGGCACGGTCTGGATCACCCACGGGTCGCCGAGGCGTTTGCGCAGGCCGGAGATGGTGATGCGGACGGCGTTGGTGAAGGGGTCGGCGTTCTCGTCCCAGGCGCGTTCCAGCAGGTCCTCGGCGCTGATGACGCCGCCGCGCGCCGCCATCAGGACCTCCAGGACGGCGAACTGCTTGCGGGACAGGCCCACGTAGCGGCCGTCGCGGTAGACCTCGCGACGGAAGGGGTCCAGGCGCACTCCGGCGTACTCCAGCACGGGCGGGGCGGCCTGGGCCGGGCGGCGGGCCAGCGAGCGCAGCCGTACGACGAGTTCGGCGAGGTCGAAGGGCTTGGTGAGGTAGTCGTCGGCGCCGAGTTCGAAGCCGGCGACCTTCTCGTGGAGGCGGGCGGCGGCGGTGAGCATCAGGACGCGGCAGCCCAGACCGCGCTCGACGATGCTGCGGCAGACGTCGTCGCCGTGGGTGCCGGGGATGTCGCGGTCGAGGACGACGACGTCGTAGCCGTGGACGGCCAGGCGCTCCAGCGCGGCGTCACCGTCGGTCACGACGTCGCAGGCGATCGCCTCCAGCCGCAGCCCGGCCTGCACCGCCTCCGCGAGATAGATCTCGTCCTCCACCACCAGGACCCGCACGTGCCGTTCTCCTGTCTTCGCTGTTCACACCCCATTGGACCCGATGGGGCCTATCGAAAACGTATCGGTTCGCGCAGACGTCCTCGCAACACGGCGCCTCCTCCAATGGTCCCGGAACACACGAGCACATCGGGAGGCAGCGATGGACACGCCCCGCACGAAGACGGACACCGGGACGGGCACGGGGACGGGCACGCCCGCCGGGACGACGGCGCGGGCCGGCCGGCGGCGGCTGGCCGCGGGTGCCTCGGCCGTGGCGCTGCTGGCCCTGGCCGGCGCGTGCGCCGCCGACCCGGCGGGCACCCGGGCCGCCCTGCCCGCGCCGGCGGCCACCGCCGGCTCCCGGGCCACCCCGTCCGTCACCACGGGAACGGGGACGGCGACGGGGACGACCACCGCGAAGCCCACCGCCACCGCGACCGCCACCGGGCCGGAGGCGGACGGCGAAATACCCGACGGCCGCGCGCCGAGCCCCTTCGAGACCGCCACCCCGGCCGTCGGCAACCTGGACGCCCCCCTGCGCGAGGCCCTGCAGCGGGCGGCCACCGACGCCCGGGCCCAGCGCATCGAGATGACCGTCACCTCCGGCTGGCGCAGCAAGGCCTACCAGCAGCGCCTCCTGGACCGGGCGGTGATCAGGTACGGGAGCCCGGAGCGGGCCCGGCAGTTCGTCAACACGCCGGACAAGTCCGCGCACGTCACCGGCAAGGCGGTCGACGTCGGCCCGACCGACGCCGACTACTGGCTCGTCCAGCACGGCGCCGAGTACGGGCTGTGCCAGGTGTACGCCAACGAGATCTGGCACTTCGAACTGCTCACCCGGCCCGGCGGGACCTGCCCGGCGCAGCTCCAGGACGCCGCGGGATGAGGAGGCGCATCATGACGGCGATCACCGCGGTCCTCCCCGAACCCCGCGCCGAAGCCGACCAGCCGCCCCAGGCCCCCCAGTCGCCCCGCCCGCCCCGGCGCCGGCGGGCCGCACCCGCGGAGCGGCCCCGACCGCGCCGGCGGCGCGGGCTGGTGCCCGCCGCACTCGGGCTGCTCACCGCGCTCGCCCTGGGCGGCCACCGGCTGGTACCGGACCTGGGCCTGGGCCTCGGCCGTCTGTGGGAGAGCGCCCTGCCCTGGAGCGGTCTGACGGTGCCGGCGGTGCTGCTGTGCGCGGCGCTGCGCCGGGCTCCGACGGCGGCCTGCGCGGGCGGGGTGCTGGCCGCGGTGTGGGCGGTGGTGTTCGGACCGCTGCTGCTGTCCGGCGGGGCGCCGGGCGCACCCGGCGGGCAGGGCCTGACGGTGGTCACCCACAATGTGAACGCCGCCAACCACGACCCGGCCGGCACCGCCCGCGCGCTGCTCGCCGCCGGCCCGGACCTGGTCGCGCTGGAGGAGGTCACCGACGCCGCCCTGCCCGCCTACCGGAGCGTGCTCGACAGGGCACTGCCCCACTACGCGCGCACCGGGACCGTGGCCCTGTGGAGCCGGTACCCGGTGACGGAGTCCCGGCGGCTGATCATCGACCCCGGCTGGAACCGCTCCCTGCGGGCCGAAGTCCAGGCCCCCGGCGGGCCGTTGGCCGTCTACGTGGCGCACCTCGCCTCGGTGCGGACGACCCTCGCCGGATTCGCCACCGCCCACCGCGACCGGGACATCGCCGCCCTCGCCGAGGCGCTGGACGGCGAGCCACTGCGCCGGGTGCTCCTGCTGGGCGACCTCAACACGGCCTCCGGCGACCGCTCCCTCGCCCCGCTCACCGAGCGCCTCAGGCCCGCCGCGACCGGCTTCGGATTCAGCTGGCCGGCCGCTCTCCCCCTGGTCCGCATCGACCACATCCTCACCCGCGAGGTCTCCGCCACCGACACCTGGACGCTCCCCGCGACGCCCAGTGACCACCGCCCGGTGGCGGCGAGGCTCACGGGGTGACGGCCGTGCCTCCCTACGGCCGGACGGTGCGGGCCGCGGCGGTGTGCCGCCGTGCCGCCGCCCTCGAACTGTCGGCAGTCCGAGGACGGCGGCGCGGGTAGCGCGTACGACTCAGTCCGGCGGGCAGGACGCGCCGGGCGAGGCGAGCACCCGCGCCGCACAGCGGTGCCCCCGCGCGGCGGCCTCGCGCAGCCCGGCCTCGCCGAGCCCGGTGCCCGTCAGCCGGCCGTCCAGGAAGGCGGCGAGGAAGCCCGCCGCGAAGGCGTCGCCCGCGCCGGTGAGGTCGCGGACCTCGCCGACCGGCGGCACCGGCACGGTGAACGGCCGCTCCCCCGGCACGTCGACGGTGGTCGCCTCGGCCCCGGATTTGGTGACCACCGTCGTGGCCGCCAGCCGGGCACGCTGCGGCCCGGGGCGCCCGTCCGTGAGCAGCCCCAGGAACGCGGACTCCTCGCGGTTGGCGAACAGCAGGGTGGGCGCGAGCTCGGCGGCGAGGGCCAGGAAGCGCTCGCGGCCGAAGCCCTCCAGCATCCCGGTCGAGGAGGCGTCCAGCGAGGTGGTGCCGCCGGCCGCGCGGACCCGGCGCAGCGCGTCGACGGCCGTCGTGCCGACCGGCTCGCCGTCGAAGGAGTAGGCGGGCACGTGCAGGTGGGTGAGTCCGTTCAGCCAGGCGTCCGGGACGGTCTCCAGCAGGGTGGCCGCGCCCCGGTCGGGGAGCATGGTGCGCTCGCCGGCGTCGTCGATGAGGACCACGATGCTGCCGGTCCGCCCGTGCCGCGCGACCCTGACGTCCACGCCGTGGCCGGCCAGTTCGGCGGCCAGGCCGTGCCCGGCCGGGTCGTCGCCGACGCAGCCGAGGAACCTCGTCGGGCACTGTCCGGCGGCGAAGGCGGCGACGTTGGCGGCGCTGCCGCCGCGCTGCCGGAAGACCCGGGCGTCGGAGTCGGTGCCGTGCCGCAGCGGGCCGGCCACCCAGACGACGATGTCCTCCACGAGGTCGCCGAGCACTCCGAGCACGGGTCAGCCCTCGCTTCGGGCGGCGGCCAGCGCGGTGGCGATCTCGCCGCCCAGCCGGACGTTGCCCCGGTAGACCTCGACGTTCACCTCCAGGCTGCGGCCCTGGGTGTCGCGCTGGATGAAGTCGAGCAGGAACGGGGTGGAGGCGTTGCCGGTGACGCCCTGGCGCTCGGCCTCGGCCCAGGCGCGGGTGAGCAGCGCGTCGAGTTCCTTCGGCGGGAGCTGCTTGTCCGGGTCGACCGGGTTGGCGATGAGGACGGCCTGCGGCAGGTCCAGTCCGTCGCGGGCCTCGATCACCCTGGCGGCCTGCTCGGGGGAGTCGACCTGGTAGCCGATCCGGTGGCCGGAGTCGGTGACGTAGAAGCCGGGGTAGTTGCGGGTGCGGTAGCCGATGACCGGGATGTTGAGGGTCTCGAAGCGCTCCAGGGTGGCCCGGATGTCGAGGATCGACTTCACCCCGGCGCTGATCACGGTGACCGGGGTGGCGGCCAGGGTGGTCAGGTCCGCGGACTCGTCGAAGCTCTCGGAGGCGCCGAAGTGGACGCCGCCGAGGCCGCCGGTGGAGAAGACCCGGATGCCGGCGCGGTACGCGAGGAAGGCGGTGGCGGCGACCGTGGTGCCGCCGTGGCGGCCGAGCGCGGCGACCACCGGGAGGTCGCGCAGGCTGGCCTTGTCGAGGTCGTCGGCCTCGGACAGTTCCTTGATCTGCCCGGTGGACAGGCCGACCGTGGGCACGCCCGCGTAGACGCCGATGGTGGCCGGGACGACGCCGGTGGAGCGCAGCCGCTCCTCCGCCTCCAGCGCGACCTCCAGGTTGCGCGGCCGGGGCAGCCCGTGGGTGAAGATCGTCGACTCCAGGGCGACGACGGGGGCGCCGGCGGCGACGGCCTCGGCGACTTCCTGGGAGATGCGGATGGGCAGTCCGGTCATGGCGGTGTGCTCCCTGTGAGGCTGCCACCACGGTGTGGCAGGAGTGGCTTCAGCGTAGGGAGCGATCACATCGGGATCCAGAATGAATACCGGCCCTTCTCATAGACTTCCGGCTATGAGTCTCACCCTGCGCCAGCTGGAGGTCTTCCTCGCGGTGGCCGACACCCTGCACTTCGGGCGGGCCGCCGAGCGGCTGCACATCTCGCAGCCGACGGTCAGCCAGGAGGTCGCCCGGCTGGAGCGGACCGTCGGGGTGGAGCTGTTCGACCGCAGCCGGCGGGCGGTGCGGCTGACCTCCGCCGGGGAGGTGATGGCCGCCGAGTCCGCCGGAATGCTGGCCCGGGCCGACGCGCTGCTCGCCCGGGTGCGGCTGCACGAGGAGGCCCGGCTGGGCACGGCGCGGATCGTCGCCTCCCCCACCGTGGTCAACCGGCTGCTGCCGGCCGTGGTCAGCCGGGCCGAACGGGAGCTGCCGGAGCTGGTGCTGGCCGAGCTGTCGGTGGACACCGGGCGGGTCTCGCCGACGCTGGCCGCCGAACTGGCCGACATCGGCCTCGGCCGCTTCCTCGACGACGTCCCCGGCTACCGGCGGGAGCGGATCGCGGACGAGCCGGTGCGGATCGCGCTCAGCCGGGACCACCCGCTGGCCGGGCGGGACGCGGTGCGGCTGGACGAACTGGGCGACCTGCCGCTGCTGTTGTGGCCGCGCGAGCAGAGCCCGCGCTACTACGACCACGTCCTGGCGCTGTGCGCCGAGCGCGGGGTGGAGCCGCCGGTCCTGGTCGGGCCGGCCCGGATCGTCGGCTCCCGGCTCTACCTGCTGGCGCAGAGCCGGGCGTTCTCGCTCGTCCCCGCCTCGATGACCGGCCACCTCACCGGTGACGTGGTCACCGTACGGCTGGCCGGCCGCGCCACCCTGCCGCTGGAGTTGCAGTGGCGCCTGGACGACCGCCGCCCCGCGCTCGCCGCGCTGCGCGAGCTGATCCGCGAGGAGGCGGCCGCCCTGGAACCGTTCTGACCTGCGCGGAACCTGTGCGGAACCTGGGCGACCGCTCAGACCTTGCGCGGACCGCTCAGAACCGCAGCGACCAGCCGTTGATCGTGCCGGGGAAGTAGCCGCCGACGTCGGTCACCCGCAGCCGCCAGACCCCGGCCGCGGTGTGCGCGGAGGCGTCCACGCCGTAGACGGCGACGAGGTTCGTGTAGGCCTCCCCGATGTTGGTGTCGTGCAGCAGGAACGCCGCGCCGTCCGGGGCGACGAGCTCCACCTTGAGGTCCCCGCGCCACCAGTAGGCGATGTCCACGGAGACGTCGAGGTCGCGGGGCGCCTTGCCGGCGACCCCGGTGACGGTGACGGGCGACTCGACCGTGCCGATCCCGTCGAAGGCCACCGGCCCCGGGGCGGCGAACAGCGGGCCGCGCGGCCGGTTCGGCACCGTGCCGGTGTACAGCAGGCGGTCCGGGGAGCCCGTGCCGAGCCCGTGCAGCGCGCCGACGGTCGCCGCCGAGGTCAGCGCGGCGGACACCTGGGCGGGGGTGGCGCCCGGGTGCGACGCCAGGTAGAGCGCGGCGGCGCCCGCCGCGTGCGGGGCGGCCATCGAGGTGCCCGACATGTCGATGCCCAGACCGCCCATGTCGACCACGTGCCACACCGAGGTGATGTCCACCCCCGGCGCGTAGAGGTCCACCAGGGGACCGTAGTTGGAGAACGAGGCTTCGACGTCGTCCCGGTCGGTCGCGCCGACGGTGATGGCGCTCGGCACCCGGGCCGGGGAGTGCTGGCTCGCGTCCACGCTCTGGTTGCCCGCGGCGACCGTGTAGGTCAGTCCCGCCGCGATGGACCCCGCGACCGCGGCGTCCATCACCGGGTCCGGGTCGCTGCCCAGGCTCATGTTGACCACGGCCGGTCGGACGGCGTGCTTGGTGACCCAGTCGATGCCCGCGACCACCTGCTCGGTGGTGCCCTCGCCGTCGTCGTTGAGCACCCGCACGGCGACGATCTTCGCGGCCTTGGCGACCCCGAAGGACGCGCTGGCGACCGTCCCCGCGACATGGGTGCCGTGGCCGTGGCCGTCGTCCGCGACGTTGTCGCCGTCGATCGCGTCGTAGCCGTAGGAGGCGCGCCCCTCGAACTCCTCGGCGGTGATCCGCACCCCGGTGTCCACGATGTACGCCGTCACCCCCGCGCCCGCCGTGTCCGGGTAGGCGTAGCGGTCGTCGTACGGGAAGCGGCGCTGGTCGATCCGGTCCAGGCCCCAGGACCCCGGCGCCGTCTGCACGCCGTCGGCCCGCACCCGGCGGTTCTGCGAGACCAGCGCCACCGACGGGTCGGCGGCCAGCCGGCGGGCCTGCTTCCCGGTGAGGCCGGCGGAGAAGCCGCGCAGCGCGGCGTCGTAGCTGCGGTGGACCGTGCCGCCGTAGGCGCGGGCCAGCGCCGCCGCGCCGTCCGCCACCGAACTCCCCTTTGCGGCAGTGGGCTTGAGCACCACCAGATAGCTTCCGGGGACGGCGGAGGGCGAGCCCTCGCCCTGCACCACCCCCTCCGGGACCGCCGCCGCGGCGGGGAACACCCCGCCGGCCCCGATCGTCAGGACCGCCGCCGTACCGAGCACCGCGCAGACCCTGCGCAGCCGTTGCCCTGGAGCCATCGTCCCATCCCCCTCCGATGTCGACCTGTCGAAAGCCTGATGGATCGTCAGTTCCTTGGCAACCATCGATCGTTGGGCTCCGTCCGACGCGGGCCCGACGGGACGGGACGACGGTCGGTGCGCGATGCGCCCGGGACTGACACCGTGCCGGGCGGTGCGCTATCTTCCGTACGGAATCGCCCCGTTGGGGCGGGGTTGCCGACCGGGTGGGGGCAGGCACCATGCACAGCGCGCGCGACGTCACCGGATCCGACGGGGGGCCGGGCAGACCCGACGGTGCCCCGGTCGCCCGCTTCGTCCGCGGTCCGTTCAGCGGGCTCGACGCCGCGGACCTGCGGGAACTCGGGCGGTTGGGCACCCGGCGGGTGTACGCCCCCGGCGAGGCCCTGATGATCGAGGGCGAGCCGGGCGACCGGGCCGCCCTGCTGCTGACCGGCTGCGTCAAGGTGGTCGCCACCACCGAGGACGGTGGCGAGGCCCTGCTCGCCGTCCGACTGCCAGGTGAACTCCTCGGTGAACTGGCCGTGCTGGACGGCGAACCGCGCTCGGCCAGCGTCCTCGCCGTACGCACCAGCACCACCCGCGAGATCGGCGGCCCCGCCTTCCTCGACTTCCTCGCCGACCGGCCCGCCGCCGCCCTCGCCGTCCAGCGCTCGGTCACCCGCAAGCTCCGCTCCGCCACCCGCCACCGGGTCGACGCCGGCCACGGCACCGGCCTGGCCCGGCTCGCCCGCACCCTGCACACCCTGCTCGGCTCCTACGGCGCCCCCGGCGAGGACGGCCTGCGGATCGACATCCCGCTCAGCCACGCCGACCTGGCCGCGCTCGCCCGGCTCTCCCCCGCCAGCGTCGAACGCTCGCTGCGCACCCTGCGGGACCGGGGCGCGGTCCGCACCAGCTACCGCGAACTCGTGGTCCGCGACCCGGATCTGCTCGCCCGGGCGGCCGGTGTGCCGCTCCCCGCGGACGGCGGTGGCCGGTCATGAGCGACGCGGTGGCGCCCCGGCTGCGCCGGATCTGCCTGGTCGTCGACATCGAGGCCTACAGCGGCAGGCCGTACCGGGTGCAGCAGAAGGTCCAGGAGCGGCTGGACCGCGCGCTGGACCACGCCTGCGGCCGGGCCGGCGTCGACCGGGCGCGCTGCGAGGCCCAGGACCGGGGCGACGGCCAACTGCTCCTGCTGCCGCCCGACGTCGACGAGGCGAAGGCGCTGCCGGGCCTGGTCCTCGGCCTGCGCGACGCGCTGCACACGCTCAACCGGGCACCCGGGACCGCCGGGCGGCTGCGGGTGCGGGCGGCCCTCGCCCAGGGCGGGGTGCAGCGGGCGGCGCTGGGCTTCGTGGCCCGCTCGGTGGAGACGGCCTGCCGGCTGCTGGACTGCCAGGAGGCCCGGGCCGCGCTCAAGGGCGCCCCGGACACCGACCTGGCGGTGGTGATCGCCGACGACCTGTTCACCGACACCGTCGCGGCGGGCGCGGACGGCGTGCCGGTCGAGGAGTTCACCGAGATCACCGTGGCGATCCCGGCCAAGCGCTTCGAGGCGCGCGCCTGGGTGGGCACGCCCCGCTCGGGCGCGCTGGTGCCGATGCCCTCACCCGCCCCGGCCGGCTCCCGCCGCCGGGCGGCGGGCTCGGCGCTGCTGCGCGGGCTGGGCGACGCGCTGGCCGGCGCCGCCCTGGGCGTCACCCCGCCGCACCACCACGACGACGGCCACCACGGCCACCACGGCCACCACGGGCAGCCCGACCAGGACGCGCACCACGACCGGGACCACCACCACGGGCACGACGACGGGCACCACCCGGACCACCACGACGACCACTGGCAGCACCACGACGGCTACGACACCGATGCCTGGTCCACCGACCCGCACCACCACCACGACCCGCACCACGACGACGCCGGAACCCCGTACGACGACCACCACGACCCGCGCGGCCACCAGGACCACCAGGACCACCACGGCCACGAGCCGCCCGACGACCCGTCGGACCACTGGGGGCACGGGCCGCACCACTGAGCCGGTCGGCCGCCCGGGTCGGTGGCCGCTCTTCGGCTCCGAACAGCCGCCGTCCAGGCGGTTCCCGTGCGCCTCGACGGTGACGGCCTTCCCGGGCCGACCGCCGACGCAGGAGCCGGCGCCCGGGATGCCGGGCTGGAAGGGCACCCCGCCGCCACCCGAGACCACGAACCGGGCGCTGTTGCGCGGATAGCCGAGCGACTCCAGGAAGCCCCTCCCGGAGGCGGAGATCGACGGCGACCGCCGCGTCCTCGACCGGCCGGTGGCCCGGGACCCGGACGCGTAGCCACGGCCGGCCTTCGGCCTGCGGCCCCTCGTCACCGCAGGGGGCCGAGGTCACCGTTGACGACGGTCTCGGTGATCAGGGGGCGGCCGAAGAGCGCGAGGATCTCGTCCGCCAGCGCCATGACGGGCCGCGTGCCGTTCCTGCCGAACGTCCGGATCGCGGCGGCCGAGAGGCCGCGCGGAACGGCCCCGGCGTCGAGCAGGGCGCGCCAGTCCTCGGGCGCGAGTTCGAGGAACTCCAGCCCGGTCAGCGCGGCGATCTCCAGCGGGTCGGCCAGCGTGCCGGGGTAGGCGCACAACGTGCGCAGCCGGGGCAGGCCGACGACGGGGGCGAGGCTCAGCGGCGCACCGGTCCACGCCCCGATCTGCAGGACCTCCAGCGCCGGATGGGCGGCCCCCTCGACGCTTCCGATGCTCCGGTCGTGGACGATGGCCCTGAGCGGTCGCTTGTCCCCGCGGTACCCGGTGTTCCAGCTCCGCTCCGGGCCGAGGACCAGGCCGGTGAGCGATTCGGCCCACAACGACGCTCCGACGCTCTGCTCGTGGTCGAGCACGATCACCTGGCCGAGGTGACCGCGGGGGCCCGGCGTCAGGTCGACGGCGACCTGGTCCCCTCCCCCGGTGACGCCGATGACGATCCATCCCGGGGAGCCGACGAGGTCCTGCACCGCGTCGTCGGGCCCGGTGAGAGCCGCCTCCATCGCCGCGTGCTCCCACTGGAACGACCAACGGTGGGACAGGTGGGCGACGTCGAGGTGTTCCGGAGCGACCGGTTCGAAGCCGAGCGTCGCCACGAGGCGCCGGCCGGCCTCGGGGTCGGCCAGCCAGTCCTCCCACCCCGCGCGCGTCACCCGGTAGAGCGCCTTGACCTCCTCGGGCAGCGGAAGGCCCAGGCGCTGCTCGGCGGCGGCGATCTCCTCCTCGGTGGCCCCGATGGCGTCCGGCAGCCGTTCGCGAAGCGTCCGTTCCAGCAGTGCCGCGTCCGCCGACGGGGCCGGGCGGGCCCCGTCCGACGGCTCGGGCAGACGGCGCCACGGCTCGGGGACGGCGCCCTCGACCAGGGTCAGCGCGCCCACGGCCCTGCCGATGCCGGACACGGCCGCCGGACCGTGGTCGAACAGCCGCAGCACCGCCGCTCCGTCCGGCGGGATCTCCGCGGTGAACTCGATGTCGCTCACTCCGGCCCCGACGAGCGTGTCCCGCACCCGCTCGATCGCGTCGTGCTCCGCCTGGTTGTCCGACACCAGCATGGCCCGGCCGGGCTGCGGGTAGCGCCACTTCACGGGCACGCTGTACGAGCCGCGGCCGATGCTCCCCGCCACCTGGCCGCCGGGCACGGCCAGGGTCTGCGCGTGCGCGGCCCGCAGCAGCCGCAGCAGCGGCTCCCAGGTCCTGAAGTCGTACAGCGAGGACAAACGGGCCTCCGATGAGTGCGGTGATCGCGGCGTCCGCGATTGTGCCCGCCCCCTACGACAACCCCCTCGACCGGCGGATCCTCGTGAGGTCGGGCCTTTCCTTCGAGACGGCCGGATCGGGTGGAACTCCGTCCGCCGCATCCTGGCAGTCCCGGTCGCCGTGCGGACATCCCACGATCCTGGGAGGCACCGGTCCTGCGGCGCCCGGAACCGCGCTGACCCTTCGTCATCACACCTTTGGACGAGGGCAGATGGAGCCCGGCGCGGCCGTGCGCCCGGAGCCCCGTCCTCCTCTTGACGGCGGCGGGCCGTGTCCACCATGGTGTGCACCACTCCCTCGCACCGCTGCCCCATCGGAACCCCCACCCGGAGACGGCATGCGTGCACCCGTTCACCCCCACCCCGCCACCCGCCGGCGCGGACGCGGCGGACTGTCCGTCGGCCTCGCCGTCGCCGCCCTCACCGCGGCCGCCTCGACCGTCGGCCTGGCCGTCACGGCGGCCGATCCGCTCCCGAGGGTCGACCTGATCGTCAACGGGGCCTTCGACTCGTACCCCTGGATCTGGACGTGCGACCCCGAGGTCCGGACCAGCAGCATCCCGCACGACCACTACGTGTCGGGTGCGCCGACCGCCACCGGCAACGCGCGATGCGCCCAGCGGGTGCGGGTCCAGCCGAACTCCGACTACACGCTCTCCGCCACGGTGCGCGGCGCGTACGCCTTCGTCGGCGTCACCGGCGCGGCCGGTGAGAACGCCTCCACCTGGTCGAGCCAGAGCAGTTGGAACAACCTGTCGGTGCAGGTCACCACCGGACCGGCCACCACCGAGCTGACCGTGTACTTCCACGGCTGGTACGAGCAGGCTGCCTACGACGTACGGTGGGTGTCCTTCGTCGGCCCCGGCTTCGAACCGAGCCCGTGCGGTGAGTCGGCCACCCCGTCGCCGACGGCGACCGGCCCCGCGACCCCCTCGCCGTCCCCCACCTGCCGGCGTACGTACATCCCCTGACGGCCGACCGCCCCCACCTCGCATCGGAGGATGCCATGCGCTCGTTCCGCCCCCGCCCTCGGCCCCGCCATGCCCATCGCGGCAGCTCCGTCGGCGCCGCCCTCGGCGCCCTCGTCCTGGCCGGCACCGCCGCCCTCACCGCGCACGGGACCGCCACCGCCCAGCCCGCGCCGCTGGACTGGATCCAGAACGGCAACTTCCGCTACCCGCTCTCCCTGGGCTGGCACTGCCAGGGCGAGTTCGTGCAGACCGGCCAGGTCGTCGAAGGCCGCCCCAGCGGAACGGACTACGCCGGCTGCACGCAGACGGTACCGGTCGTGCCCGACACCCGGTACCAGTTCTCGGCGTACATGTCCGGCCCCTACACCTTCGTGACCATCTCCGGGACCGGGACGGACACCGGGACGGTGACGCTCTGGGACAGCGGGACGACCTTCAAGTCCCTGGCCACGACCCTCCTCATCGGCGACTCCCGGGAGGTCACCGTCACCTTCCACGGCTGGTACGGACAGGGGCCGTACCAGGTCAGCCAGGTCCAGATGATCGGGCCGATCTACCCGAGCGGGTGCGAGTTCCCCACCCCCACCCCGGGGGTGCCGGCCCCGACCTCCACCAAGCCCTGCATGCCCCGCCCGACCACGCCCCCGACCGGCCCCGGCGTCCCCACACCCACACCCACCGCGCCCTGACGGGAGCCTTCCCACGGCGCGCGTCAGGCGGGCGGGGTCGCGAAGTAGACGCCCTCGCACAGTTCGCGGGCGATCCGCGCGTAGCGGCCGACGTCGCGCAGCGGGCCGTCCTCCAGGCGGCGCCAGTCCCGGACCGCCCGTGCCGCCGCCCGGCGAAGGTCGGCGGGGCCGGTGTCGTCGGGCAGGCGCAGCCGGGCGGCGGGGGTGCGGCCGGTGGCGAGGGCGATCAGGGCGGCGGCGGTGTCCTCGTCGAGTTCGAGCCGCTGCCCGGCCACCGCGGCCAGGGCCCGGGCGAGTTCGTGACGGCGCAGTTCCGGGTGACCGCGCAGCTCGCCGATCCGGGTGCGGGCCTCCCGCAGGACGTCGGCGGGCAGGCCCTCGCCGGAACCGAGGGCCGTCTCGACGGCGCCCAGCGCGGCGGCCGAGCGCAGCGCGTCGGCGGCGTCGACGAAGCGAAGCCGCAGGTGCTCGACGACGGCGGCGATGCCGGAGGCCGCCCGGAACTCGGCGAGCAGGGCGGCGGCCCCGATCGGGCGCCCCTCGGCCCGGGCCCGGCGGGCGGCGGTCAGGGCGGTGTCGATGCCGTGGACACCGAGCAGGCCGAGCAGCCGTTCCCGTTCGGGGCGGGTGAGCGGCGCGTCGTCCCAGTCGAGGAAGCGCCGGCCGGAGTAGAGGGCGTGGCGCAGCGCGCCGGCGGGGGCCTCGGCGAGTCGGCGGACCAGGGCGGCGTCCGGTTCGGTGAAGTCGTCGCCGAGGGCGGTCTGGGCGAGCAGGCCGACCACCGGAAGCACCTCGTCGACCAGTCCGGCGAGCCGGCCGGCGTTGGTCGCGGCGACCTGCCGGGCGCGCGGCCAGGGGTCGCCGTGGCCCTCGCCGAGCAGGTCGATCCGGCTGAGCACGCCGACGGCGTTGAGCGCGGTCATCCGGCCGTCGGCCTGGGAGCGCAGGGCGCCCAGCGCCTCGGCGTCGCCCGCGCCGGGGTGCGGCATGACGTAGATCATCGCATCGGCGCGGGCGAGGGCGTCCAGCGCGGGCTCGTCGAGGCCGCTGAGCGAGTCGAGGCCGGGGGTGTCGACGAGCACGCAGTCGCCGGCGGGCCGCAGCCCGGCGGCCTCGACGACGACCTCGGCGATCCGGTCGGTGCTCACGCCGAGGTCCCGGGGGTCGCGCGGCAGACCGCCGGCCTGCCAGTGGGCGGTGCCGTCCCGCTGCCGGACCTGGATCCGGTTGAGCCGACCGGGCCGGAACCAGGCGACCACCGTGGTGCACTCGGTGGCGGCCGAAGCGGCGAGCCGCCGGCCGAGCAGGGCGTTCACCAGGGTGGACTTGCCCGCGTTCATCCGGCCGCCGACGGCGATCCGCAGGGTGCGCTCGGCCAGCCGTTCGTGGACCGCCCGGACCGCCTCCGCGGTCGGCCCGGGCGGCAGCCTGTCCGCCAGCCCGGCGCAGAACGCGGCCACCACCGGGGCGAGTTCCGCGTCGGGCGCGGGGACGGTCACCGCCTCACCGCCCGGGCGGGCGCGCCGGCCGGCGGGGCGGTGCCGCGCTGCTCGCGGTCCAGCAGTTTCGCCAGGCGCCGGGCCGGGCGGCTCAGTACGGCCAGCTCCTCCTTGCGCTCGCGCAGCTCCTCCTCCCAGTACTTGAGCCGGTTGGCCGCGCTCTCCACACCCTTGAACCAGGAGACCAGGCTGTCGACGCCGTTGGCCTCCTTGCGCAGGTCCTTGACGAAGCCCTTGGCCGTCTCCAGGTGCCCCGCCACCTGCCGCTCCTGGTGGCTGAGCAGGGTGGACAGGCACCACAGCACCGGCACGGCGACGCCGCGCGGCGAGGGTCCGCAGGAGACCGCGACCGCCGTCCCGCGGACCCGGCCGCCCTCGGCCACCAGCTCCTCCAGCGGGCCCATGGCCGCCCGGGCGCGGGCCCAGTCGGCCGGGTCCCTCACCAGGTCGGCCTTGGTGTAGGCGAGCACGACCGGCAGCGGCGTCTGCTGTCCGTCGACGGCACGGTGCAGCAGGACGACGGTGCGGCGCACCTCCTCGTGGGAGTCGGGGTCGGTGGCGAGGCGGTGGGCGTCGGCGAAGACGACCACCGCGTCCGCGTGGGTGAGCCGTTCCAGCAGCTGCGCGGTCTCCGGGTCGTCGGCGGCGGAGCTGGTGAGCGCCCCGCCCCGGTAGTCCGTCCACGCGAAGCCGAGGATCTCGCTCCGCCCGTATCGCAGGCCGGCCGTCAGCTCGGTGCGCCGCGAGGACGGCGGCGGGTAGACACCTTTGCCCAACCGGCGCCCGGTGGAGGTCAGTTCGTCGGCGATACGGCGGTCGGCGGTGACCAGCCGGAAGCCCTTGCGGTCGCTCGCGAGGTGGGTGAACATCGCGGCCAGGTAGCTGCTCTTGCCCGCGCTGCTGTGGCCGAGGGCGACCACCCGCAGGTTCATCAGGTCCATGCGGTCAGCTCCGGTACGGGTCGGGTGTGCCGGGGGTGGCGCCGAGCGCGTGGGCGAGGGCGAGGCCCTCGTCACGCAGGGCGGTGAGCGAGCCGATCCGGCGCTTGGCGCGGTCCCGGGCGGCGCCGAGGTCGGCCGCGGCGGTGGCCAGGTTGCGGCGGTGGTCGGCGAGTTGGCGCTCCAGCCGGAGCCGCTCGTCGGCGATCGCCTGGTCGAGCGCGACGGCGAGCCGGTCGGTCAGTTCGTCGACGTGGGCGGTGATCTGGGCGGGGATCTCGGTGCTCAGCTCGGTGAGCACCCGGTTGAGGTGGCGGGTGGCGTCGCCGCGCACCCGGCCGAGCTCGGCACGCTGGCGACGGCGGCGGGTGAGCACGGCGAGCATCGCGTAGCTGGCGACGGCGGGCAGCAGCACGCTGCTGGTGACCAGGGCGACCACGGTGCCGAAGGTGGCGGCGGTGCCGACCGACGGGATGACGCTCTCGATCACACCCAGGGCGCCGCCTTCCCGATGGGTGGAGTGCACCATCTCCGGCAGCGCGGCGCCGCGTTCGGCACGGATCAGGGCGCCGCCCTCGACCGTGGCGAGCTCCGTTCCGGGCCGTCCGGCGGGCCCCCGGCCGGCATCCGGCCGTCCGGCGTCGAGCACCGTGGCGCACTCGCTCCGCACCCGCTCCTCCAGGACGACCAGACCGCGCCGGGCGGCGTTGTCCAGCTGCAGCCAGACCGCCTCCACCTGGGCCTCCAGTTCGGCCGGGAACTCCTGGGCCAGAGCGGCGGGTTCGGCGGTGGCGATCTTCGCCTCGGCGAGCTGGCGGACGTCGTTGAGGCTGCGCCGGAAGCCGAGCTGGAGGGTGTTCTTGAGATCGCGGGCGCCGGTCGACAGAGCGCGCCGCCACTGGGCGCTCTCCGGCTGGAGCAGGCGCAGCCCCTCCTCGGCGCGCTCCACCTCGGCGGCCAGGGTCGGGTCCTGCTGCAGCGAGCGCAGGTGCAGCTCCTGGTCGGCGAGCGGGGCGGCGAGCGCGGCGAGACCGACGTGCACCACGTTGGCGAGCCGCAGGTCGGCGGCGCGGGCGGCGATCCGTCGGCGCAGCAGCGCGTCCAGCGGTTCGAATCCGCTCTCCTCCAACAGTTCTTCCGCGTCCTGGAGTTCGCCCGATCCGGCGGCGTCGGCGGCGTCCCGACGGGCCCGGTTGCTGACCGGGAACCAGGGGGCTTCGGCGTGCCGGGGGGCGTGCCGGGCGAGCAGTTCGCGGTTGCGTTCGAGAACGGCGGGCCAGGCGTCGTGGCTGTCGGTCTTGGTGAGCACGAAGACCGTCTCGGCGGTGCGCTCGGTCGCGCGGGCGAGGAAGTCCAGTTCGGAGCGCGTGAGTTCGCTGGATCCGTCGACCACGAAGACCAGCGCGTCGGCGTTCTCCAGGGCGGCCAGGGCGAGTTGGGCGTGGCCGCTGACCAGGCCGCCGACGCCGGGGGTGTCGACGAGTTCCAGGCCGGCGGCGAGCAGCGGGACGGGCAGTTCGACCTCGACGTGGTGCACGTCGAGGCGGTGCGGGCGGCCGGTGGCCGGGTCGACGGCGGCGTACTCGGCGATCCGCTCCAGCGGGATCGGTTCGGGGGTGCCGAGGGTGCCGGGGGTGCCGGGGGTGCCGTCGGGCGGATTGGGGCCGGGCAGCAGGAAGGCCTCGGCGCGCGGTCGTTCACCGTGGCGGACGACGACGTGCACGCCGGTCGCCACGTCGGCGTCGACCGGGAGGAGGTCCCAGACGCCGACCAGGCTGTTGATGGTGGAGCTCTTGCCGCGCTTCTTCTCGCCGACGACGACCAGGGAGGCGGCGCCGGCGGCGGCCCGGGCGGCCTCCGCGCGGACGCGCCGGGCGCCGTCGGCGGCGGCCTCGGTGCCGGTGCCGGTGCTGCTGCCGGCGCTCCGGCCATCGTCGGGGGTCTCGGCGGCGGCACGGGCGGCGCGTTCGAGGAGGTCGGCGGTGCGGGTCGCGAAGTCCAGCACGCGGGCGCGGGACGGGGCTTCGGGGCGGGGCCGGGTCATGAGGGCTCTCCCGTGGCGGGGTGGGCGGGGTCGGCGGCCGGGGCCGGGGCCGCCGGTGCGACGGGCGGCGGTGCGACGGGCGGCGGCTCGGGCTCGTCGTCGAACTCGCCGAACATGCCCGACAGGTTGGCCTCCTTCGGGTCGACCGACCGGGTGCGCCAGCGCGGCCGCTCGTCGGTGCCCGGACGGGGCGCACCGGGCCCGGGCTCGCCGCCGAACGGCGCCGGGCGCGCCGGTCCGGAGCCCGGCTCGCCCAAGCCGTCGTACGGGTCACGACCGGTGGCCGGGTACGGGCCCGCCACCGGGTACGGGCCCGCCGCCGGGTGCGGCGCGGTGACCGGGTGCTGGCCGGGCGGAGGCTCTCCGCCGGGGCGCTTCCCGGTGGCCGGCCGGTCGGCCTCCGACCGCCCCCGGCGCTTCGGTGTGGCGTCCCGGCGCTCCGGTTCGCCCTGCCCGGCCTGTTCCTGCTCGGGATCCTCCGACCAGAAGGCGTCGACCACGGCCCTCCGGAGCTTCCCCAGGCCGCGCGCCCCTCGCACCCACCCGGACGAGCCCGGCTTCGCCTCCGGCCCCTGCTCGGGCTTCGGCCCGAACTGCGATGGCCTCGGAGGTGTTGGCGGCGCGGGCGCGAGCGGGGGCGGGGGCGGGGGCGGCGGGGGTCGCAGCAGCTCGTACCCGCGGCAGTCCGCGCTGGTCAGATGGGTGATCCGCCCCGCGTCGGCGTCCGAGCGCCGCCGCCAGCCGGTGACCAGCACGCACCTGCCGAGCCCGGCCACGGCCGCCGCCCAGAGACCGGGGGCGTCCGCCTCGGGCAGCAGGTGGCTCCCCGCCGGATGGGCGGGCCGCCAGGCCGGCGGCAGCAGCACCGGAGCCGCCGACCCCGCGGCCCCGGGCGTCCCTTCCGCGCGCTCCGCGTGCTTCGTGTACTCCGGCCAGGGGGCGGCGACCGGCCGGGTGGTGCGCGGCTCGGCCTCGTCCCGGCCGACCGCCTCCCAGGTCGGGGCGATCCACTCGGTGTAGACCGGTCCGGCCCAGTCGGCCAAGTGACCTGCCAGCTCGTCGAGTTCGGGGATCCGCCCACCGGTGCCGGCCGACCCGGGCCGGTACCAGCCGACGAAGCCGTACAGCGGTCGCCCGAAGCGGTCCTGCACCATCACCCGGCTGATCAGGCCCAGCTCGCAGGCGACCCCGATCAGGACGCCCCGGCCGTCGCGGTGCAGCAGGAAGCGCGGGCCGTACTCCAACCGGATCCCGCCGGCGACGGCGGCGCGCACGGCGTCCCCCACCGGCCCCTGCCGGTCGACCCCCGCGGGCAGCGCCCGCCACCACTGGTCGACCCGCAGGGTCCGCCCGTAGACGACCGCCGACCAGCCGCCGGGCGCGGCACTCCCCGCCGTTCCGGCGTCGGCGGCGGCGCGCTCGGACTCGGGCCCGTGGTTCGTCGCACTCGTCATGGCATTCGTCCGTCCGTCAGTCCTCGGTTCCACGGCCCGTCCATCCCGTCCCGCCCCGTCCTGTCCGTCCCGCCCGTCCTGCCCATCAGTCCGTCAGCAGCCGGCCGTCGCGGAAGATGGCGACCCCGCGCAGTTCCTCGTCCAGCTCCCGGCAACGATCCTGGGCCCGCTCCAGGTCGGCCGAGGTCGCCGAGCTGCTCGCGACCAGCCGGTCGATCTCCTGCCGGGCGCTGGTCTTCTGCGCGCCCTTGAACAGTCCGCCGAACAACCCCTGGCTGAGCGCGGCCAGTTCACCGCGCGAGGCGTCCAGGCTGTCGGCGAGCCGGCCCATCTCCTGCCGGTTCCGCACGATGCCCTCGCTGAGGTAGTGGCGGAGGCTGAAGATGATCGGCAGGTGGAGGTTCTTCGGGGCGATCCGGCTGGCGTCCACGGTGGCCTGGGCCGCCGCGCCGAAGTTGCCGAGCTGGACGGCGCAGAGGGCCACCGTGACGCCCTCGGCGTCGTCGCCCCCCAGCACCGGGACCAGCCTGGGGAAGTTCCGGCCGGCCGTCTGGAGCGCCTCGGAGGCCCGCAGTCCGGTGCGCTCGGCCAGCAGGTCCGCCTTGGTGAGCAGCACGGTGACCCCGGGGACCGGCTCGCGTTCCGCCAGGCGCTCGCTGAACACCCGGGAGATCGCGCGGCTGAAGCGGGAGATCTCCATCGGGTCGTCGTCCCGGTCGAGGTTGCCCGGCGCGCCGTGCTTGATCCACTCGGCCACGTGCTCGGAGTCCAGCGCCAGGATGATGCTGTCGGAGCGCATCAGCCGGTCCTCCAGCAGCGCGACGTCCTCGGCGGCGTTGCGGCGGTCCAGGGCGGCGTTGCCGCGGAAGTCGACGCAGTCGATCTTCATGAGGTCGCGCATGCCCCGGCGGAACACGAACTCGTAGGAGATCGGCCGGTCCGAGGTGGCCTTGGGCATGGTGCCGGTGCGGCGCAGCCGGGCCCAGTCCTCGGCGAGGTCGAGGTCGAGGTCCGGGTCGGTGGTGTAGAGGTAGTAGCCCTGCACACCCATGGAGAGGCGGTTGTACATGCCGTGCAGGTAGGCGGTCTTGCCGGAGCCGCTGGCGCCGAGCATGGTCATGGTGAGGGTGGGAACCGTCATGGTGCGCTGTCCTTCGTCTCGCGGGGTCGGGGGTGGCGCTGTTCGGTGTCCAGGGGGTGGGGCGGGTGCTCGCCCGCTCGGTGGGCGTCAGAACGAGAGGACGTCCGCCAGCAGTTCGCCGAGCCGGTCGGCGGGCTCCACCAGCGGTTCCAGGCGGGCCAGTTCGGCGGCGGCCCGGGAGCGGTCGCGGTCGCGGATGGAGGCCCAGGACGGCTCGTCCTCCCACCAGCTGCTGATCCGGTCCCAGAGGGTGTCGCGCTGGTCGGCGAGCCGCGCCGAGGCCATCAGCCGCTCGATCGAGGCGGACAGCTCCATGGCCCGGCCGATGATGCCGAACCTCAGCGTCCACAGCACCGGCAGCGCCACGCCCTCCGGCTCCGGTCCGCAGACCAGCGGGATGAACGCCCCCTGGATGTGCCGGGTCTCCTGGACCGCCTCGATCAGCGGGAGGAACGGGACGAAGAAGCGCTCCTCCGCGTCGGGGGCGCCGAGGTCGACCAGGTCGGTCTTGGTGAGCGCGATCACCAGCGGGGTAACGCTCTCCTCGCGGTCGGTGACGGCCTGGTGGACGCGGACGACGAGCCGGCGGACGTCCTCGGCCGCCTCGGGGTCGGTGTCCAGACGCAGGGCGTCGACGAAGAGCACGATGCCGTCCGCCGCGACCAGGTCGTCGTGCAGTTGGGCGGCCTGCCGGCTGGAGCGGCGGTGTTCGGTGAGCGCGCCGCCGCGGTGGTCGGTCCAGCGGAACGGGAAGATCCCGTCGCCGTCGTGGCAGAGCACGAACTCGTAGCAGCGGGGCCGGTCGCTGGCGCGGGGGTAGCGACCGCGCAGGATGGCGCGCGCGTCGGCGAGCAGCGAGCGGTGGGCGTCACGGTCGTCGGTGCGCAGGGTCATGCCCTCGACCCCGTCACACATGGCGGCGTACATGAGGGAGAGGTAGCTGGTCTTCCCGGCCGCACTGTGGCCGAGCATCACGATGTCCATGCGGTTCCTCGCGGCTCTCGCGGGTCCTCGGGCGGGGCGGTCCGCGCTCGGACCGACTGTTTCCGGACCGGCCGTTTCCGGACCGGCCGCTTTCGGGGCATGGCGGGGCAGGGCGGGGCCAGGCAGGGTGAGGTGGAGTGACTACGGCGACGTGGACGGCAGACGTGCTCAGAACCAGAGTTCGGGATCGACCTCGTCCGGGTAGTGGGCGACGGTCCAGCGGCGGGGGCCGTCCGCCGACGCGGCTTCCCGCGCGGCCTCCTCCCCCGCATCCGTTCCGGTGTCGGCGCCGGCCGGGGCGGGCGGGTCGGTGAGTGCGCCGAGGGCCACGGCGGCCTTCGGGTCGGCGGCCAGGTCGGGGATCCGGCCCAGCCGGGTGGCGACCAGGTCGGCCACCGGCGGCGTCCTGCTGGCCGCGCCGCAGAGCACGACGGCTCCCAGCTCGGCCGGGGTCAGCCCGGCCCGGGCGACGGTCCGCTCCAGCAGCTCGATCGAGGCGGTGAGCGCCGGGGCGACGGCCGCCCGGTACTCGCCGCCCTGGACGACGAACGGCTCGGGGTAGCCCGGCACCGCGAGGTACACCGTGCCGGTGCTCGACAGGGACTCCTTGGCCAAAGTCAACTCGCGGGCGAGCTGGGCGCGTTGATGGGTCGAGGTGGGCGTCCGATCGGCCCAGAGCCGCTGCCACGGTTCGGGGTCGAGGTCCAGCGCCCGGTCGCGGAGCAGTTCGAACAGGGCCTGGTCGAGGTCGCGGCCACCGAAGTCCGGGTCCCCGGCCACCGCGACGGCCCGAAGCCCGCCCCCTCGCGGCGCAGCACGGCGGTGTCCACGGTGCCGCCGCCGAGGTCGTAGACGGCGATCGGCCCGGCGCCCTCCGCCTGGACCTCCGCCGCGTGGAAGCGAGCGGCGGCCACCGGCTCGGGCAGCAGGTCCGGCGCGTCCAGCCCGGCCAGCCGGGCGGCCTCGACCAGCCGGTCCAGATCACCCGGGGACCAGTCGGCCGGGTGGGTGAGCACGGTGCGCGCCGGTTCCGTCCCGCCACGCTGCGCCCGCGCCTCGTCCGCGGCACGGGCGAGCACGGCGGCGGCCAGCTCGACGGTGGCGACTTCGCCGCCGTCCAGCAGCACGGCCGACTGCCGGAGCAGCGCCCGCTTGGGGTGCAACTCGGCGCGTTCCGGCCGCTGGGCGGCGAGTTGGACGGCGGCCCGGCCGGTGAGCAGCCGGTCGTCGTCGTCCAGGCAGACCAGGGACGGCAGGTAGCGGCTGTTCTCGATCTCGACCGCCGCCACCGCCGCACCGGACGCCGCCGTGCCGGACGCCACCGCGCCGGACGCCGCCGTGCCGGCCTGCTCGACGCGTACGGCCGCGGTGGTGAAGCAGGTACCGAAGTCGATCGCCAACGACCAGTCAGACACGTGACCTCACAGGTGAGTTGCTTCGGCGCACGGGCGCACGGGCGGAGCGGGAAGTCGGGCCTCCGGCACCCCCGCCAGGATGGTAGGGCCCCGGGGGCAACTGTGGAGAAATTCGGCACATCTTGTAACAATGGCATGGCCATTGCCGGTTGAGCACGGCCCGGACGCGCCGGGTGGCACCCCGCTCCCCCGGGCCGGGGTGCCGCGACCAGTCTCGGCGCGGCGTTCGACCGAAACACCGTCAGGTGACCGAATTCGCGCAGCTCCTTATCGATTCGCCCTCTCGACCGGTCCGTGCAAGAGTCGGAACCGGACAGCGCGGGACACACCGCCACCCCGCGCAGGGAGGTTCCGATGAGCACGCCCGGCCCGACCACCGTCCCCGGGGCGTTCGCCACCGCTTACGGCGCCAACGGCCCCGCCGAACGCCGCTGGATCCGCGAACTCCCCACGATCGCCAAGGACTTCCTCGACCGCTGGACGCTGAGCCCGGACGGTGCGCCCGCCCACGGCATGGCCTCCCTCGCCCTACCGGTCCGCCGCGCGGACGGCTCGCCGGCCGTGCTGCGGCTGCACCACGTCCGCCCCGAGACCGCCGGAGTGGCGGCCGGACTACGCGCCTGCACCCAGATCGCCATCGCCACCACCCTCCTACTCCACCGCAGCGGATAGCCCCCCGTAGAGCTGCACAGGAAGTCGGCCCACCCGACTTCCTGTGCAGCCCCACTCCCCACCCAAACCCGGCCACACCCCTCCCACCACCACGGCACACCCGATCCGGTCCGCATCACGGTGCCCTTGGGCTCCCGGTCGGCAACCTGCCGATGAAGCAGACGGAGCGTCGGCGCAACCTTGATGGCGGGCGGACCGCCCCGGCGGCCGCGCCCGCCGGGGCAGCCCGCGCGGGCGTGGACCGGGCGCGCCGGGCGCGCGCCAGCTTCTCTTCCATCGGCCACCCGGCCGTGGGCCGGAACCGGCCGGGTGACCGACCGGTTGCACTCGCGTGAACCACGTCCGCCGCGCCGTTCGCGGTACCGCACTTTTCGTCACCCGTATCTGCTCCGCCGTCGAGCGCCTCGACGCCCGCGCCGACGCCGCCCTGCGGGCTCGGCTGCGCCCGCTGGTCACCCGCCTTGCCGGTCTGGTGCAACGGATGGCCGCCGCGAACTGCAGCGACGCCCTCACCCGTCACCTCCCCTGCCGCACCGCCCGCGAGCGCACCCCCGACCCCTCCGGAGCCACCGACCCGTCACCGCTCGACGACTGACCGACGACTGGTAGACGGCCGAGCGGTACCTCGGCACGGACGAGGGCCACCGCCCGCGCCACCCGGTGGCGGTGGCCGCCGAACGGGCCGGGCGCGCCCTCGCCGCCCACCTCTCGGTGCCCTTCCACTTCGCCTCCCCGGACTCCCCCGACGACGAGGCGCCGCGCCGGCGCCCCTGATCCACGATCGACGGCCCACCGTGCCCGGCGTGCCGGAGCCGGGTGGGAGCGGGGCGGGCCCGTACGGTCGGCGCATGCTCTTCGGCCTGCTGGCGGCGCTGGCCGCCGCTCTGCTCACCGGGTCCGCCACCGTGCTCCAGGCGGTCGGGGCCCGCCGAGCCGCGGCCGGGCAGCGGCCCGGCGGGGCGGCCGCGCTGGCGGGGGCGTTCCGGCAGTGGCCGTTCCTCGCCGGGGTGGGGATGGACATGCTCGGGTTCGGCGCCGAGCTCCTCGCGCTGGACCGGCTGCCGCTGTACGAGGTGGAGGCGGTGCTCGCGTCGGCGCTCGCGGTGACCGCCGTCGGCGCGGCCCGAGTGCTGGACGTGCGGCTGCGGCGCAGCGAGTGGGTCGGGGTGGCGGCGGTGTGCGCGGGGCTCTGCGTGCTCGCGGTCAGCGCGGGGCGCGACGGCCCCGGCCACGGCACCCCGGCGCTGCGGCTCGGGACGCTGATCTGCTCGGTGCTGCTGATCGGCGCGGGCTTGGCGGCCGTGCGGCTCGGCGGGAGTCGGCGGGCGCCGCTGCTGGGGCTGGTCGCCGGCCTGCAGTTCGGTGTGGTCGGCGTCGCCGTGCGGGTGCTGCCGGACGCCCGGTTCCCGGACCTGCTGACCGAACCGGCCGCCTACGCCATCGTGTTCGCCGGGCTGGGCGGGTTCGCGGCGCTGACCTGGGCGATGCAGAACGGGTCGGTCACGGCGGCGACGGCCGCCATGGTGCTCGGCGAGACGCTGGGCCCGGCCGTCGTCGGCGTGCTGCTGCTCGGCGACCACACCCGCCACGACCTCGAACCGCTCGCCGTCCTCGGCTTCGCGGCGGCGGTGTTCGGGGCGCTCACCCTGGCCCGCTTCGGGGACGCCGAACAGCCCGCCACCGCCGGGGCGGCGACCTGACGGCGTTACGGCGGACGGGCCGCACCCGATCACGGAGCGGTTCCGGTCCCGGCGGCTGCGGTTGTTCCGGCGGCCGGCCGGGTAACCCCGGGGCGGGACTGGACGGGGCGGGGGCCACCGGCACGGAGGGGACGACCATGGCGCTCCACTGCGAACTGTGCGGCAGTCGCACCGACGGCGCCGAGCGGCTCGGCCGCTACTGCCCGGGCGAGTACTGCGGCACCGATCTGCGGGCCGGTCCGGACGCGGGTGTGCGGGCCTGGTGCGAACCGCCGCGCCGGTTCGGGACCGTCGGCGGCACGGTCCTCCTGGACCTGCTCGTGCACAACGCCGGGCCGCAGCCGACCGGCTTCCGGATCGACCCCGTCGAACCCCTCCGGGGGCGGCTGGACTTCGACCGGCGGGCCGTCGAGGAGCCGCTGTCCTCCGGCGCGACCCGCCGGATCGAGCTCCGGTACACGGTGCCGCTCGACCTGGTCGCGCTGGGCCCGGACATCGCCTCCCGGTTCGGCGTTCCCGGCGCCGGCGCGGCGGGGCGGGTGCAGGGCACGCCGCACGCCCGATCGGGGTGGCGCTGCGGGTCGCCGCGGTGCCGGATCGCCTGGGCGCGGCCTGCGCGGCGTTCGCGGTGGACGTGCCGAAACGCCCCGCGCCGCCCGGGCGACCCGCCCACCCCGAGCGTCCCGGGGCCGCCACCGACGGACGCCCGTGGGACGGGAGCAGCACCGGGGAACACCACAGCGAGCAGCCACCCGGCCGGCGGCCGGGCGGCTGCGGGCCCCTGGCGCTCGCCGTCCTGGTGGTCCTCGTCGCCGGCTTCGTCGCGCTCGCACTCATCCTCGTCCTCGGCGGGAGCCCCGGAACGACGTCGCCCCGCCCGGAGCCCGCGAAGGTCGGCCCACGGCCCACCGCCACCGATGGAAACCTGCTCTCACCCCCATCTTGACGTGGCGTCGGCTCCGCCGGGCGCCTCGGGATGCGACATGTCGGTGGAAGGTGCTTGCATACGGGGCATGTCTGACGATCTGCATGTCGATGGTGCCGGGACCCACCCCGGGGAGGTACCGGGGAGCCCGGGGGCCGGGACCTCGGAAGCCGCGGCCGACCGGCCCGCCTCCGTCCCCCCGGAGGCCGAGTTCGTCGAAGAGTGGGAGCTCTCCAAGGGCAGCCCGAAGCTGCCCGCATGGGCGGTCGGAGAGCGCGACGGCGACGCGCTCACCGGCCGGTGGCAGCTGTGGCGCACCGACGGGACGCCGTTGGAGGAGAGCGACTGGCGCGCCGGCAGGCGCCACGGCACGCTGCTGCGCCACCACGACGACGGCACCCTGGCCGTCCGTGCCGAGCACCGCGACGGCGTGCCGGTCACGGTCACCGGCCACCGCTGCGACCACCCGAGCAGCGACCCGTTCTCGTTCGACGGCCTGGACCCGGTCCTCCGTACCGTGGTCCAGGAGTACGACGAGCAGGGCATCCGGATCCGTCAGGCCTGCTTCGCCGCCGACGGCACCGAGGTGACCTTCGAGGGCGGGCCGGTACCGGAGCGTCCGGCCGGTGTGCCGGAGCCCGCCACCTTCTGGCCGGACGGCGAGTGGTCGGCGCCCCGCTGGCGGCAGGACGGCGTCCTCCAAGGCGTGGCCCGGCACTGGACGGGGGACGGCGCGGCGGACCGGCTCGTCTACAACCGCGACGGCAGGGAGATCGCCCGCTTCCCCCGGGGCGACGCCAAGGCCTCCCCGCTGATCGAGGCCGCCCGCGACGGCGACGCCGCGTCGGTCGAGCTGTGCCTGGAGGCGGGGCTCGGCGCCTCCCCGGGCGCGGCCCGGCACGCCGCCTTCGAGGGGCTGCCGGAGCTGGCGTTGCGGCTGCTGCGGTCGGAGCCGGCCGAGGCCGGGCAACTGGCCGAGATACGGACCCCGCCCGCGGTGCCGTCCACCGGCGTGCCCGAGGACGCGGTGTGGGTGGCGGGCCTGCTCGCGTTCGTCGACGGCGCGGTCGACGGGACGACCGGGGCGGCGGTCGGGACGTGGCGGCTGTGGGAGCAGGCGTGGGAGAGCACCTGCGACACGGAGGGGCCGAGCTACTACGAGCCCGACAGCTTCTACCACGGCTACGAGGAGGCCGACTTCGCCGACGGCCGACAGGTGGAGCGCAGGAGGTACCTGAACTCCGGCAACCCGTACCGGCTGAAGCGCTACCGGCCGGACGGCACCCTGCTGTTGGATCGCGAGTACCAGGACGGGGTGCCCAGGCGCGAGCGCGAGTGGCCCGCGGACGGCAGCACCGTCCAGCGCCGGTTCCACGCCGACGGCGCCCTCCGTGCCGAACGCACCGAGCGGGACGGCGTCCTCGTCACCGAGCGCTGGTACGGCGCCGACGGCACCCGGAGGGCGGACGTCACGCCCACCGACGTCACGGTCGACGGGGCGGCGGTCGAACGGTGGCGCGCCGTGGACGCGGCCGGGGCGGTCATCGCCGAGGGGTACGTCGAGCCCGGCATCCGCGGCGGCCCGGTCGGGGAATGGCGCGTGTTCGACACCGGAACCGGAACCGCCGACACCGACGGCAACGGCAGCAGCAGCGGCAGCGGCAGCACCGAACCGGGAACCGTGACGTTCGACGGTCTCGACCTCGCCCGCGACGAGGACCTCGGCACGGCCGCCCGCGCCCTCCACACCTGGCGCACGGCGCCCGTGCCGAGCGAGCTGCACGGCGTCGAGGAGGTGCCGTGGGACGAGCTCGAAACCTTCTACGGCGACCCGGAGGATGTGCCGTTCCTGCTCAAGGGCCTGGCCGTCGACGACCCGGAGGCCTTCCACCTGGCCCTGGGACAGCTGTCCGACCTGCTGCTGCACCAGCACACCATCACGGCGGCCACCGGTCCGGCGTTCCGCTACATGGCGGCGCTGGTCGGCCGCGTCGACGATGCCGGACCCCGGCCCGCGCTGCTGGAGTTCCTGACCGACATCGCGACGCGTGACGGCGGCCTCGAAGCCGCCCGGGAACTCAAGCGCGTCCTCGCCGGTCTTCCCGCCGACGGCACCGACCCGGCCGAGCACTTCGCCGACCACGGCGCCGAGTCCGCCTACCACGAGGTCTACACCGTGCTCGCCGACACGGTTCCGACCTGGACCGGCCAGGCCGCCCACGAGCAACCCGGGATCCGCCGCCGGGCCGTCGTCCTGCTCGCCGCGGCGCCGGGCGAGGCGGCGGCGAGGGCCCTGCACGAGCGCCTCGCCGTCGAGCCCGAGCCCCGGATCCGCGCGGAGATCCTGCTCGGCCTGGCCCTGCACGAGGCCGGCCCCGACACCCTCCGGGCGCTGGAGCGGCACCTCGCCGACGACGATCCGCTGCTCCGCTTCTGTGCCGCCCTGACCTGGGTGCGCACCCACCGCTCCCCCGCCCGTCGCGGCGCCAGGCCGCTGGTCGAGGCGCTCCGCGGCGAGCTGGACGCCGCCGGCTTCGCCGACCTGCACCTCGGCGCGGGCGACCCGGCCACCGACGCGGCCACCGCTCTGGCGCTCCTGCCCTCCGAGCAGGCCGAACCCCTGCTGGCCGAGCTGTGCGCAGTCCTGGACGAGGTCACCGCCATCGCCGCCGTCTCCGTCGCCAACGCCCTGCTCGACATCGTCTTCCCGACCGAGGCCTACGACGACGGCGAGCCGCTCACGGGCGCGCAGCGCACCGTGATCCGCGCGATCGCCGACAGCACCAGGGCCTGGGAGTTCAAGCTCAACCTGTGCGAGGTGCTGGACGTCAACGGCCTGCCGCGCGAGGCCGACGAACTGCGGACCCTCGCCGACACCGCGCCCGCCGCCACGACCGGCGCGACGGGCGCGGAACCGGACGAAGCGCCGTAGCGCGGGTCCGAGCGCCTGTCCCGGGTGCGGCCCCGCTCCCGGGACGGGTGGCGGGGCCGCAGCGGGGCCGTCACCCCGTCCGCCAGGCGCCCACGATCCAGAAGACCGCGAACCCGGTCCACAGGATCATGAAGCCCCAGAGCAGCAGGGGTCCGCCGAACAGCGCCATGGAGCCGAGCATTCCGACCCCGAAGGCTACGAACAGCCAGCCGAAGTTGGGGAAGGCGATCAGGCCCGAGAGCCGTCCGCTCACCGCTCCCCACGCGCCCGCCGCCAGGATCAGGCAGCCCAGCGCGATCCACACCAGGACCCCGCTCTCCGAGGAGGGCGCGTAGGAGTGCGTGTGGCCGCGCACCTTCAGTGCCACCACCTCGTCGTGCCACAGCCGGACTTCGGCGGGGTCGCCCTCGCGGACCTCACCGTACGTCTCCGACGAGACGTCCAGCCAGGCGATCCGGTCGGGCCACTCGACCTTCACCTCGTAGTACGGCGTGCACGAGGTACCGCCCACGCCACCACCGGTCTCCGCACCGCCCGCGCCGCCACCGCCGTTGGAGGTGCAGTGCTCGCCCTTCCGGCGGTCGAGCACCGTGACCGCCCGGCGCCCCACGCACTCCGCCCCGTCGGCCCCTTTCCCCTCCTGGCTCCCGACCTCGCAGGCCGACGCGGCGCGGTACACCATGGTCGCCCGGTACCCTTCGGCGACCTCCTGACCGCAGAGAAGGACTCCCCACCCGGCCGCGAGGACGACCAGTCCGCGCAGCCAGCCGGGCAGCCGCCCGTCGTACCAACCCCGCCCGTACCCCCGGCTCTTCACACCCTCGTGATTCCCCACGGGCGAAGCCCGTATGCGGCGCGCGCGGAGGGTGAGGTCCTCCCCTCCGCAGCCCGGAGCCGCGACTACAGACGCTGCCGGTCGCCCGACTAGGCTGCCTCCGCGGATGATCACACCGAGGGGGCGGGATGCTGACGTACCAGGACCTGACCGGACCGGAACGGCGGGTGTGGGACGCCTGCGCCACGGGCGCGGCGGTGGACCTGCGCAGCGGCGACCCGGCCGCGGACGACCCGGTCGGCGGAGCGGCCTGGGGCGACGCACGCACGGTGCGCGCCGAGGTGATCACGACCGCCCTGCTCGGCGGCGCCGGACCGGTCGGCCCGATCCGGACGCTGTACCTGATCGGCGCCCGCGTCGCCGGGCGCCTCGACCTGCGTGGGCTGGCGGCGGCCGGTGAACTCCGCCTCGAAGGCTGCCACTTCGAGGAACAGGTGGTACTGCGGGACGCCACGCTGCGCTCCACCAGCCTGAGCCGCTGCCGGATACCCGGGCTGGACGGATGGCTGCTGAAGGTCGACGGCAACCTCTTCTTCGAGAACTCGGTCCTCGACGGGCGGCTGACCCTCACCCGGGCCCAGATCACCGGCGAACTGCGGCTCAGCGGCGCCCGGCTCACCGCCACCGAACTGCTCGGCGCCGACGGTGCCGGCGGTGCGATCCCGGTCCCGGACCCGGCGCGCGCCCCGAGCGTCTGGGCGCTGTGGGCGGGCGGCCTGGTGATGGACGGCGGCTGCTTCGCCCGCGGCGGGTTCCACGCCCGCGGCGGCCTACGGCTGGTCGGCGCCCGGTTCAACGGCGGGCTGTTCATGGAGCGGGCCCGGATCGACAACCACGGCGGCGACGCGTTCACCGGCGACGACCTCACCGCCTCCACCCTCGTCCTCGCCGGCGGCTTCACCGCCAACGGCTCGGTCCGCCTCCCGGGCGCGGCGATCCGCAGCCGGCTCTCGCTCGACGCCGCCGTGCTGGACGGCTGCGGCGCGGTGGCCCTGGACGGAAACCGACTGACCGCCGGCGACCTCCGGCTCACCCCGGCCGCCCTCCCGATCGGCACGGTCGACCTCCAGGACGCGCAGACCGTCGTCCTGCACGACAACGAGCACAGCTGGCCGGCCGACACCCGCCTGGACGGCTTCACCTACACCTCCCTCCAGACCTCCACCCCCGCCCCCGAACCCGTCGCCCGCCGACTGGCCTGGCTGGCCGCGCTCCCCGGCTACTCCCCCCAGCCCTACGAGCAACTCGCCGGCTGGTACCGGAGGATCGGCCACGACGACGACGCCCGGCGGGTGCTCCTGGCGAAGCAGCGCCGTCGCCGTCGCACCCTGGGCGCGCCCGGCCGGCTCTGGGGCCGGCTGCTGGACGCCACCGTGGGCTACGGCTACCGCCCCTGGCAGGCCGGGCTGTGGCTGGCCGGCCTCGCCCTGCTGGGCACCCTGGTCTTCCGCCACGGCACGCCCCACGAGGTCAAGGCCGGCGAGAGCGTCCCGTTCAGCCCGCTCGTCTACACCCTCGACCTGCTGATCCCCATCGGCGGCCTCGGCCAGCGCACCGCCTGGTACTGGACCGGGGCCCAGCAGTGGTTCGGCTACTCCCTCATCGCCCTCGGCTGGCTGCTCACGACGGCGGTCCTGGCGGGCATCAGCCGTACGCTGAACCGTAGTTGACCCGCCGCTGACCGAACACCGGCCCGCGGCCCCGGCGGGTCACCCACCGGGGCCGCGGCCGTCGCGGTACGGCGCGGATCAGCCGTTCGCCGGACCGGCGGCCAGCACGCCGTTGACCAGGGTGCGCGCCTCCTCCTGGACCCGGGCGAGGTGCTCGGGGCCGTGGAAGGACTCGGCGTAGATCTTGTACACGTCCTCGGTGCCGGACGGACGGGCGGCGAACCAGGCGTTCTCGGTGCACACCTTGATGCCGCCGATGGCCGCGCCGTTGCCCGGGGCCTCGGTGAGCACGGCGGTGACCGGCTCGCCGGCGAGGTCTCCGGCCGTGACCTGCTCGGCCGACAGGCGGGACAGCAGCGCCTTCTGCTCGCGGTCCGCCGGGGCGTCGACGCGGGCGTAGGAGGGGGCGCCGAAGCGGTCGGTGAGGTCGCGGTAGTACTCGCTCGGGGTACGGCCGGTCACGGCGGTGATCTCGGCGGCGAGCAGGGCGAGCAGGATGCCGTCCTTGTCCGTGGTCCACACCCCGCCGTCACGGCGCAGGAACGACGCGCCGGCCGACTCCTCGCCGCCGAAGGCGATCGAGCCCTCCAGCAGGCCGTCGACGAACCACTTGAAGCCGACCGGCACCTCGACCAGCTCGCGCTTGAGGTCGGCGGCGACCCGGTCGAGCATCGAGGAGGAGACCAGCGTCTTGCCGACGGCCGCGTCCGCCGGCCACTCGGCACGGTGGCGGTAGAGGTAGTCGACGGCGACCGCCAGGTAGTGGTTGGGGTTCATCAGGCCGCCGTCCGGGGTGACGATGCCGTGCCGGTCGGCGTCGGCGTCGTTGCCGGTGGCGATGGCGTACTCGTCACGGCGGGCGATCAGCGAGGCCATCGCGGCGGGCGAGGAGCAGTCCATCCGGATCTTGCCGTCCCAGTCCAGCGTCATGAAGCGCCAGGTCGGGTCGGTGGCCGGGTTGACCACGGTCAGGTCGAGGCGGTGGGTCTCGGCGATCCGGCCCCAGTAGGCGACGGACGCGCCGCCCAGCGGGTCGGCGCCGATCCGCAGGCCGGCCGCGCGGACCGCGTCCAGGTCGAGGACGGAGACCAGGTCCTCGGTGTAGGCGGTGAGGTAGTCGTGGCGGCCGGTGGTGGCCGCGGCCAGGGCGCGCGCGTACGGGACCCGCTTGACGCCGCGCAGGCCCTCGCGGATCAGGGCGTTGGCGCGGTCCTGGATCCAGCCGGTGGCCTCCGAGCCGGCCGGGCCGCCGCTCGGCGGGTTGTACTTGAAGCCGCCGTCGCGGGGCGGGTTGTGCGAGGGGGTGACGACGATGCCGTCCGCGAGCGACTGCGGGCTGCGCCGGTTGTGGGTCAGGATCGCGTGCGACACGGCGGGGGTCGGGGTGTAGCCGTCGGCGCTGTCCAGCAGGACGGTCACGCCGTTCGCCGCCAGCACCTCGACCGCGGTGGCCCGGGCGGGCTCGGACAGCGCGTGGGTGTCGGCGCCGAGGAACAGCGGGCCGGTGATGCCCTGGGCCGCCCGGTACTCGCAGATCGCCTGGGTGGTGGCGGCGATGTGGTCCTCGTTGAACGCCGCGTCCAGCGAGGAGCCGCGGTGGCCCGAGGTGCCGAACGCGACCCGCTGGCCCGGCTCCTCCGGGTCCGGGTGCAGCGTGTAGTACGCCGTCACCAGCCGCGCCACGTCCACCAGGTCGCCCGGCTGCGCCGGCTGCCCGGCCCGTGCGTGTGCCATCGTCTACTCCCACTGGATTTCTCGCCGTGCGCCGGACCGCGGCCCGGCGCTTCCTTGCCCCGTGCTCACCGATCGTAGCCAGTGTGCGACCGGGCTCCGAACCGGGGCGGGCCGTCCGGGCCGGTGGCGCGGCATCGGCGGGGCGACGGCCCGGACCCGTGGACGACCGGACGGAGGATCGGACGGGGATCCGGCGGGGGATCAGGCGGGGAGCTGCTGCCGGTGGGGTTCCAGGACGGGGGCGACGGTGGTGGCGAGGAACTCCGTCACGCGGTACTCGACCAGGCCCTCGACGGCGAACGGGTCCGTACGCACCAGCGCCTCGACCGCCGCCCGGTCCTCCCCCACCGCGAGGATGATGCCGCCGTCGCGCGGCACCTTGCGGCCGGAGGCGAGGAAGGCACCGGCCTCGTAGTGCCGGCCGAGCCACTCGACGTGGGCGGGCAGCAGAGCGTCGATGCGGTCGAGCGGTGCGGTGTAGGTCAGCTCCAGAACGAACATGCGGCCGAGCCTATCCGCTACCGGTCCGGTGCCGGTCGGCTGCCCGCCGGGACGGAAGACGCACGCCGCCCCGGGCCGTGGTACGGCCCGGGGCGGTCCGAGGTGGGCGAGGATGGATTCGAACCACCACAGCCGAAGCGGGGGCTTTACAGGCCCTTGGGCTCTCCCAGGCCCAGCTCGCCCTCGGTTGTCGTTCCCTTGATCCCGACGACTCCACTCTCTCTCGATCAGCACAGCCGGACAACCGGGTTTCCGGCCACCGCGCCCGGCCGCCGACGCCCCGTCAGCCGACGCTTTCCGCTGGTCAGGGACATGGCGATGAAGTGTCGCGACTGTCCGGATCCTGCGCCCGCACCGGAGGTGGTGTAGACCGCCCCCGTCCCTGCCGCGGTGACGCCCGGGACGGAACGTCACCGAAGCGTTCAGGTCCGGCCTATTGCGCGTGTACGTGCTGACTGCGATACAACACTGCTCATATGACGATTGATCGGAGTTATCTGTAATGAGCAAGTCATCCCTGCCCCGTCGCAGCGTGATCGTCGGCGCGGCGGCCACCGTCATCGGCTGGAACACCGTCGGCCGTTCCTGGGCCGTGGAGACCCCCTCCGGGGCCGCCGCCGACGCCCCCGCCGAGGCGGCCGGAGCCTCCGCCGACGCCTCCCTCGCCGCGCTGCCCCCGCTCGACGGGAGCATGGTCGCCGACACCGGGACGCTGGCCCGGTTCGGCGGGGACTTCGGGCACCTGGTGACGGCCGCGCCGCGCGCCGTACTGCGCCCGGGCTCGGTGCGCGACGTCGCCACGGTGGTCGGCTTCGCCCGCCGCCACCGCATCCCGGTCGCGATGAACGGCCAGAGCGGAACCGGCAGCGCCGCCGAGCTGGAGTCGCACTCCAGCTACGGCCAGGCCGCCGCGCCCGACGGCGTCGCGATCGACGCCCGCGGGCTGAACCGGATCGTCCGGATCGCCCCCGGCCGCGCCGTGGTCGAGGCGGGCGTCACGTGGGCGCAGCTGACCGACGCCGCGCTCGCCCAGGGCTGGATGCCGCCCAGCCTGACGGACTACCTCCACCTGTCGGTCGGCGGCACGCTGAGCGTCGGCGGCATCGGCGGCGGCGTGCAGCGCTTCGGCTTCCAGGTGGACACGGTCGAGTCGGTGGACGTGGTCACCGGCACCGGTGAGCTGGTGACCGCCTCGGCGAGCGCCAACCGCGAGCTGTTCGAGGCCGTGCTGGGCGGCGGCGGCCAGGCCGGCATCATCGTCCGGGCCACCCTGCGCCTGGTGCGGGCCCGCGAGCGGGCGCTGGTGCTCAACCTGTTCTACGACGACCTGGCCGACTACCTCGCGGACCAGCGGAAGCTGATGCTGGAGCGGCGCTTCGACCTGCACGTCGGCGACGTCTCGCGCAACGCCGCCGGGACCGGCTGGCGGTACAAGGTGGAGGGCGTCGTCCACTACGACGGCGCCGCCGCGCCGGACCGGGCGAAGCTGGTGCGCGGCCTGCGCTGCGTGGCGGCCGACACGACGTTCGTCGACCAGACGGCGCGCGAGTACGCGTTCCGGGTGGACGCCTTCGCCGGGTACCTGAAGGGGGCCGGCCTCTGGTCGCAGCCCAAGCCGTGGCTGAGCCTGTTCCTGCCGGCCTCGACCACCGAAACGTTCATGCGCGAGGCCACCGCGATGCTGACGCCGGAGGACCTGGGCGCCGGCCTGCTGCTCTTCTACCCGTTCCGCACCGACGTGTTCACCCGCCCGATGACCGTGATGCCGAAGGAGCCGGTCGGCTTCCACTTCGATCTGCTGTCCTTCCCGTTCCCGGGCGCCGACCACGCCGCCGCGCTGCGGCGCAACCGCCGGCTGCACGACCTGGCGGTCCGGCTCGGCGGCAAGCGGTACCTGATCGGCGCGATCCCGGACGTGACGCCCGCCGAGTGGCGCCGCCACTACGGCACCCAGTGGGGGCGCGCGGTGGCCGCCAAGCACCGCTTCGACCCGGCCGGGATCCTGACACCGGGCCAGGGCATCCACTCCTGAGCCCGCCGACGTCCGGTCCGCCGCACCCCGCCTCCGGGTGTGCGGCGGGCGGGCGTCCCACCAGCCGCCGACGGGCGCGCCGCGAACGGCGCACGCCTTCCCGGAGCCCCCGCGCCCCCAGTGCGCGGGCGGCGATCGACGCCCGCCCGCCCGCACCCCGGCACCGAGCACCGCCGGGCCGGTGGCCGCCGTCAACCCTCGCGTTACGGTGGGGTCATGAGCTACCGCCATCCCGCCCGCGAGCAGATCCGGATCGAACACGTCCTGACCGCTCTCGGCAACCCCGTCCGACTCTCCGCCGTCCGCGTCCTGGACGGCGGCGGGGAGCACAACTGCGGGAGCGTGCTCGCCGCGATCGGCATCACCGCCAAGTCGACGATGACCCACCACTGGCGGGTGCTGCGCGACAGCGGTGTCATCCACCAGCAGCCCTCGGGTCGTGAGAACCTCCTCCACCTGCGCCGCGAGGACCTCGACGCGCGCTACCCCGGCCTGCTCGACGCCGTGCTGTCCGGCGCCCGCGACGACGAACGGCAGGAGCCCGCCGCCGACTGACGCCGAACGGCCCGGGGCGGACGGTGGAAGGCCGTCCGCCCCGGGCCGTTCACACGGTGGCCGGTCGCCGCGTCAGTACTGGGTGGTGACGGTGACGCCGCTGAAGGCGGTCTTGCCGTAGAGGGTGATGTAGCGGTAGCCGGCCGTGGTGTTGGTGACGGTCACGGTCTGGGTCGTGCCGCTGTTCGTGGAGGAGGCGGCGTAGTCCGTGGTGGAGGCCCAGCGGTCCGGGCTGTAGTAGAGGTAGGCGGTCCCGGTGCCACCGGTGGTGGAGACGGTCAGCGTGGTGGTGCCGGCCGGCATGTAGATGTACATCTGGTCCAAGCTTCCGGCGTCGGCCGAGCGGCCGGCGCGGAAGCAGTTGTAGTCCAGCTTCCGGGCGTCGGGGTCGGTGCAGGCCGCCGGGGCGGCCGGCGCGGTGACGGTGACGGTCCGGTTCGTGGTGGCCGTCTTGCCGTTGCTGTCGGTGACGGTGAGGGTGACCGTGTAGGTCCCGGCAGCGCGGTAGGACTTCGCCGGGGAGGCCGCGGTACCGGTGGTGCCGTCGCCGAAGTTCCAGGCCCAGCCGGTGATGCTGCCCTTGCCGGCGGTCTCGGTGGAGCGGTCGGTCAGCTGGACGTTCAGGCCGCGCACCGCGGCGTCGAAGGCCGCCTTCGGGGTGCCCGCGGTGAGGCAGGTGTCGGTGGCGCAGGTGTCGACCCACCTGGTGAAGTCGGCGTCGTAGGCGGTGCCGATACCGTTGTAGTACGCGTAGGCGCGGGCGTAGTCGCCGGTGCGGAAGTAGCCGAGCATGGTCTGGACGACGCCCGGGAAGCGCTCGATCATGTAGCGGGCGGCCAGGTAGCCCCAGTGGTAGGTGCGGACCACGTCGCTGTTCAGGTACGTGCTCTGGAGCAGGGTGCTGAGCGCGTAGGTGTGCTTGGGGGCCAGGGCGACCGCGTTGACGTCGGTGACGCCGCGGTAGGTGTAGGAGACGTACTCGGCGACGCCCTCGATCCACCACAGGTCGGGCACGCTGGTCTGCTGGGTGAAGCCGCCCTTGAGGTTGTAGCGGGCGTCCAGGACGTGGGCGTATTCGTGGTTGAGGTTCCAGATCCGGGCGGTGAAGCCGTTCTCGTTCGGATGCCGGTACATGAGGGAGACCGGCTGGTTGGCCGGGTCGCTCGGGGTCCCGGTCAGGGTGACCCCGCCGTTGTTGGTGTTCGCCTCGTACATCGCGCCGGCGTAGGTCTGGTAGTCGGCCTGGCTCGCGAAGACCACGAGCTGCACGGACGACTCGTACTGGCCGGGGATGGGGCCGTTGTCGCGGACGAGGCCGTGGAAGTACGCGTCCTCGCCCTTGAGGTCGGCGCAGACGGCGGCGAGTTCGGCCGCGGTGAGGTCCTGGGCCAGGACGGTGAGGGTGGCGTTGCAGGTCTGCCTGATCGGCAGCACGGCCTTGGTCAGCCGCTGCTTCAGGTCGCAGACGCCGTAGTAGGAGCACTGGTCCTTGTCGAAGAAGGCGGCCGCGTTGGCCGTGCCGACCCACAGCGGGGCGGTGGGGCCGGTCATCGACGAGCTGTCGAGCAGGGCCTTGGCCAGCGGGCGGATCCTGGCCTGGAGCGCCGGGTACTTGACGAACCGGGTCAGCTCGATGCCGGCGTTGGAGACCAGGAAGCCGGGGTAGGTTCCGAGCAGGTCGTGGTGGGTGCGGGTGAACACGTCGAGGGTGTCGACGATGCCCGGGTCCGCGGTCACCGCGTCGACGAAGGCCTTGTTCTCGTGCCCCCGGTCCAGCGCGCCGAGGGCGCTGTTGACGTACGTGAGCAGGTTCTTCGAGCCGTCGTACGCGCTGGTGTAGCCGTTCAGCACCTGCCGGTAGGTGTTCAGGTAGCGGCCCTGCTGACCGGCGCTGTCGGTGAGGATGATGACGTCGTTGGCGACCTGGCCGTTCGCGTCGGTGACGTCCGCGGCGTGCGGGCCGGCCAGGAAGGCGTCGATGCCGCGCGTCACGGCGGCGGTCAGGGTCGCGTCGTAGGGGCCGACGTGCGCGAGGTCCTTGTCCTGCACGTAGTAGCCCGCGCGCAGGTACAGGACGACCTGCCAGGTGGCGGCCGAGTTGTCACCGGGGTAGGAGGCGGCGGCGCTCTGGAAGGCGTCGGCCATCGTCGCCATCTGGCCCTGGCGGAACAGCGCCGAGGCGTACGGGCTCCCCGCGGTGTAGAACAGCGAGCCGATGCACTGGGGGGTCGAGGCCTTGACGTAGGACACCAGGGCGGCCCCGGTCCTGCCGGCGAAGTCGGCCGGGGTGCACGACTGGGCGGTGACCGGCCCCGCCGCGAGCGCGCGCGGTGCGGCCTTGGCCAGGCCCTGGTCCGCGCCGGTCTCCGCCGGCGCCGTGACGGACAGCGGGTTGACCAGCGGCAGCTGCGCGGCCGTGAGCGGACGGGACTGAGGCGCGCCCGGGCTCTCGGGATCGGCGAACGGGCTGCCGGGCACCTCCGAAGAGCTGCCGGCGGGCTGGTGCGGGCTCGATATGGCCGGTGCGGGAGTGGGGGCGGCGACTGCCAGGTTCGGGCCGGCGGCCATGCCGAGCAGAGTGGCACCTGCCGCGGCGACTGCGGACAGCAGTCTGGGCATGCGTGGGAGTGGACGCATCGTCATTCCTTCGTGGGGGAAGGGCATATGAACGCGCCTCGGGCGTGGGGGGAAGAGGCCGTCGAAGCGCGTGACGAACCGTCTCACACGACCGACCGCGCATCAATAGCCTGTGACATGTCACATGTGCATCGTTATTCAGCCGAGCCATTCAGTGAATTCACTTGATCACACCAAGTGATCACGAGCGCCCTCCGGGCCGGTTCGGTGCGCGGCGACGGTTGCGTTCCGCGGAACTCGCCCCCTCCTGGCCGACCCCCGGGCGGTGCGACCGGCCGGGCGGCCTGCGGGGTGACCGGCCGGGTCCGGGGACGACGGACGGCCCGGGCCGGACGGTGGAAGCACCGTCCGGCCCCAGGCCGCCCACGCGAGGGGCGGTCAACCCGACACGGCCATGGGGCAGTCGGGGGCAACGGCCGTGGCGACGTCCGCGCGCGCCGGGCGCAGCGTCAGCGCGAACAGCAGGCCCAGCAGCATGCCCGCCGCCGTGAGCAGGACCACCAGGAACCCGCCGTCCGCCGTGGCGCGGGCCAGCCCCTCGCCGCTCAGCCCGTCGGTGCCCGCGTCGGCGACGGCGGTGAAGAGCGCGAGGCCGATTGCGTTGCCGAGGTTCATGGTGGTCGAGGCGGCGCCGCCGGCGATGCCCTGCTCATGGGCGGGGGTGCCGGCGGCCGCCGCGATCCACATGGCCGTCCAGACCACGCCCTGGCCCAGCCCGGAGACCACCAGCCCGGGCAGCAGCGCGAGGTAGCCGGCGTCCGCGTCGAACCCCGCGGCCAGCGCGGCCGTCCCGACGGCACCGACCGCGAACCCGCCGAGCAGGGTGGGCCGCAGGCCGGCCCGGGTGGTGAGCCGCTCGCCGAGCTGGGTGCCGGCGGCGATCGCGAGCGAGGGGGCGAGGAAGGCGAGTCCGCTCTGCAGCGCGCTGTAGCCGTGCACGCTCTGCAGCAGCACGGTGAGGAAGTACGGCAGGACGCCGAAGGTGGCCATGTAGAGGAAGGTGATCGCCGCACCGGCGCTCAGGCTGCGGTTGCGGAACAGCCGGAAGGGCATCAGCGGGTCGGCGCTGCGGGTCTCGATCACGGCGAAGGCGGCGAGCAGGACGAGCGAGGCGGCGAGGGCGCCGAGGATCCACGGGTCGGCCCAGCCGCGCTCGGGGCCCTCGACCAGCGCGAAGACCAGGAGGGTGGCGCCCGCCGTCACGGTCAGCGCCCCCGGCAGGTCGAAGCGGCGGCGCCCGGTCCGCGCGGGGTCGGGCGGGATGACGAACACGGCGGCGAGCGCGATGGCCCCGGCCAGCGGCACGTTGACGAAGAACACCGCCGGCCAGCCGAAGCCCTGCGTGAGCACGCCGCCGAGCAGCGCACCCAGGGTCAGCCCGCTGGCGCCCGCGCCGCCCCACACGGCAAGGGCGCGGTTGCGCCGCGGCCCCTCCTCGAACAGCGTGTTGACCAGCGAGAGGATCGACGGCAGCAGCAGCGCCCCGCCGATCCCCTGGACGACCCGGGCGGCCACGATGACCTCGGGCGACCGGGCCAGCCCACCGGCCAGCGAGGACAGCGCGTAGAGCACCAGCGCGCAGACGAACACCCGCCGCCGCCCGAGCAGATCGCAGGCGCGGCCCCCGAGCAGCAGGAAGCCCCCGGCGAAGACGACGTAGGCGCTGACCACGAGCTGTTGGGTCTGGCCGGGGAAGCCGAGGTCGGTGCCGATCTCGGGCAGGGCGACGAAGACGATGTTGAGGTCCAGGGCGAACACGGTCTGCCCCAGGGCCAGCAGGACCAGGGTCCAGCCCGGGCGGGCGGGCGCGATCGGTGTCACGGGCATGCGGAGGTGCTCCTCGATCTCGGTGAGACCATGACTGATGGTACGCATATTTACGTACTATCGCACAGTCAGGCAACGCCGGTCCGCCCCGGCGCCAAGGCCGGCGCCACGGCCGGGCCGAAAGACCAAGTCAAGCAACCTGACGATGATTTGATTCGGTGTCACCCCCGCCGCCGGTGCACGGAGCTGCCCCCGGAGGAGGACGTGCGGGGCGTACGGCGGGTGCGATCATGGGGCTGACGGCCCGGGGCCGCCGGGCGGGAAGGGGCGGGAACCATGACCATCGTTCAGGCTCGGACATCGCACCGGCGTGGCCGGCTGGGGAAGCGGCTCGCCGCCGTCGCCCTGGCCGGGGCCACCGTCGTCACACTCGCCCCGGCAGCGGTGGCGGCGGACGCCCCCGCCGCCGGAACCGGGTCCACTGTGGAAGGTCGCCCGCGCGTCGACGGACAGCAGGAGCTGCGGGACCTCGTGGACCACGGCGGGATGACCGCCGCGCTCGCGGAGATCCGCATCCCCGGCCGCTCCCCGTGGCGGGGCGCCGCCGGGACCGCCGACCTGGCCACCGGGCAGCCGGCCGGGTCGGACGGCCGGTTCCGAATCGGCAGCGTGACCAAGACCTTCGTGTCGACGGTCGTCCTCCAGCTGGTCGGCGAGGGCCGACTCCGGCTGGACGACCCTGTCGAGCGCCACCTGCCGGGCGTCGTGCCGAACGGCGGGGCGATCACCGTCCGGCAGCTCCTCAACCACACCAGCGGCCTGTTCAACTACACGGACGACGAGCGCTTCCAGGTCCGCACCGAGGCTGACCTCCAGGACTTCGTGTACGGGACGTGGCGCTATCGGGACTACCAGCCGCAGCAGTTGGCCGCGGTCTCCGCCGAGCACCCGCCGTACTTCGCGCCCGGGCAGAGCTGGCACTACTCCAACACCAACTACGTCCTCGCCGGAATGATCGTCCGGAAGGTCACCGGGCACACCTGGCAGCACGAGGTCGAGCGCCGGATCGTCCGGCCCCTGCACCTGGACGACACACTGTTCCCGGGCTCCGAGACCGGCTTCGGCGGCCCCCACGCCCACGCGTACGTCGACATGCCGACAAGCCCCGCCGACATCACCCGGCTCAACCCCAGCCTCGTGGACGCGGCCGGCAACGGCATCTCCACCACGTCCGACCTCGACCGCTTTCACGCCGCGCTGTTCGGCGGCAAGCTGCTGCGCCCGGCCGAGATGGCCGCCCTGACGAACACCGTGCCGACCACGATCGGGGGCGGCCGGTACGGACTCGGCGTGCTCCGGCTCGACCTGGGCCCGGGCTGCGAGCCGGCCTGGGGCCACGACGGCAGCCTCGCCGGCTGGAGCACCCTGCTGCTCGGCAGCCGCGACGGGCGCCGCCAGCTCGCCCTTTCGCACAACCCGTTCCTGGGCAGGGACACCTCCGCGAGCAACGAGGCCATCGGCTCGCTGGTGGCCAAGACCTTGTGCGACCCGCCGACCGGCGCGACCGCCTTCACGGCGCCGGGCCCTCGCCCTCTCACCTTCCCCCTCACCAGCCCCGACCTCGCCATCGAGGCCGCGGCGGGCATCGGCTGACGCCGGCCCGCCGCCCGGCCCGCGGGAGAAGAGCCACGACTACCGCGCGAGGTGGTCGAACTCCCCCGCCTTGATGCCACCTATGAAGGCACGAAGCCGATCCGGTGTCGTCGTGATGACGACATCAGGATCGTCGCTCTCCCGGATCTTGACGACACCCTCCGGAGTTCCCGCGAGGTAGATGCAGTTGGCGGCGTCACCACTGAAGGATGACTTCTGCCAGGTGTGAGCGGCCATGGGTCTTCCTGTCTCAGATGCTCTGGGCGATACGGCGGATGAGGTCGCGAGACGGGTCCGGCTTGAGCGCGCTCGCCTCCAGCCGATCCATCACAGCCCGGTACTTGATGAGTTGCGGCTCGGTGTCGACGAACTCGGAGCGGTCCCCGTCCACCTGAACACAGTCCAATCGCGCGACCTCCGCGACGAAGTACACGATCCCAGCACCCGAACTGGGGTAGCTACCGGTTCCGAACGGGATCACCCTCAGCTCGATGTGAGGGTGCTCGCTCGCGCTCAGCAAGTATTCCAACTGCACACGCGCGACCTCCGGACCGCCGAAGCCGATCCGCAACGCCGCCTCGTGGACGACCGCCGACAACGGTATCGGCCGCTCGCGATGGAGCACCGCCTGTCGCTTGATGCGGTGCGAGACCAGATGCTCGACTTCGGGCGGGGAAAGGGGTGGAACAACATCCCGGAACAACGCACGAGCATGTTCAGCGGTCTGCAGCAGGCCCGGGATGTGGATGGCGGACGCGATCCGCATCGACGTCGCGTGGTGTTCGAGTTCCGCCAGGTCGAGTGCCCCGGCCGGGAGGATCTCACGGTACTCCTCCCACCACCCCCGCGTGCGGCCGCCGGTCATGCCGGTCAGCGCCTCGATCAGGGTGTCGTCGGCGCAGCCGTAGAGGCGCGCCAGCGCCCGCACGCGGTCCGCGCTCACCGGGTATCCGCCGGATTCGATGTTGCTGATGCGGGACTGCTGGGTGCCGTGAAGCTCCCCGGCCCGCGTGACTGACAGGCCCGCCTGCTCGCGCAACCGGCGCAACTCCGCCCCGAGCCTCCGCTGCCGGATGCTCGGCGGGATCTTGCTGGGCGGCATCCGCTGCTCCCTTCCCTCCGACGCCATGGCCGGCGGCGTTCACCCATGGGAGTGGCGGCGCCATGAATTCCCCAGATGCGGTGGACTACATACTACCGGCTGGCTATTTTTGATGCTGCGTCAGGGCCGCTCGCCGCCCCTTCTGCGACGGCGGCGTCGCGTCCGACTCCCCTCAGGTAGGAGACTTCCATGCCCGCTGCGCCCCCGCAAAACCCTCACTCGCCGTTCGATCGGGAACTGTGCGAACTGGTGCACGACACCGCCCCCAAGCTGTTCGCCGTCGTCCAGGTTCACCGGCCCGACGGCGAGGAGGCCGACGGGTGGGTGGTCGCCTGGGGGCTGGCCACGGAAGAGGGGCCGGCCCACGTCGTCAGCATCGACGGGCACACGCGCATGACGCTCGCCTCGCCCGAGCGGGCGCTGCGGCTGTTCACGACGCGACCGGACCTCACCAGCAGACTCGTGTGGCTCACGCAGCCCGGCGCCGCCGCCCTCGACCGGCTGGAAGCCGCCTGAAGCCCGCCTCAGTTCGCGGTCGGCGGGGCGGGCCGGTAGCCCTCGTAGTCGTTCCACCCCGCCGACCGGGCGAGTTGCTCCCAGGACGGCCGGCTCCCGTCGGTCGCCTGCCGGAGGAGCTCGCCCTGCATCGTGAACGGCGGTGCCTTCCGGGGCTTTTCGAGCGCCTGGCCGACGATGGCGTCGTGCAGCACCGCCGCCGTGTGCAGGCGCGGCAGCGTCCGGTGGACGCGGTCCGCGAAGCCGGGCGGGAGCCTGTCCGGGCCGCCGCCCAGGTCGAAGCCCGCGCCGAGAGCGACGAGGGCGATCTCCGGGCGCTTGCGCTCGGCGACCTCCCGGTCCATGTGCAGCACGATCGCGTCCCACACCACCTCCGTGCGGTCCGCCGCCACCCCCTCCCCCGCCAGGAAGCGGACGGCGAGGTCGGCGCCGTCCAGTTCGAACCGCTGGTCGCCGTTCCCCTCCGCGCTGAGCCCGCAGTCGTGCAGGACGCAGCCCAGGAAGAGGAGTTCGTCGTCGTAGTCGTGGTCCGGCCGCAGTCCGCGGCGCTCGCCGAGGAGACGTCCGTAGAGGTAGGTCCGCACGCTGTGGTGGCACAGCGCGGGCGGGAGCAGGCTCCGCGCGAACGCCAGGGTGTGCCGCGCGAGATCCGTGCCGGGGAGCGCCAGTTCGTCGTTCACGAGGTGGTGGTCCGTTCTCCTGCCGTCAGCGACAGGTAGGCGAGCGCGAGGAGCGCCAGTCCGGCGGCGGCCACGTACATCGTGGTCGCCCCCGGGCCGGCGGTCAGGCCGCCGATCAGGGTACCGGTGCCGATGCCGGTGTAGATGGCGGAGGAGTTCAGCGCCACCACCAGCGGCGCCTCCCCCGGCGCGGCGGCGATCAGGCGGTGCTGCTGCGGGGGCGTCTGGCACCAACTGCCCGCTCCCCAGGCCACCATGAGCAGTCCGACCAGCGCCGGCGCGTGCGTGCCGGTCGCGGCGAGGGCACCGAGGCCGGCGAGTCCGGCGGCCATCACGACGTAGCCCGCGGTCAGCACCCGCACGCCGCCCAGGCGGTCGGTGGCGAGCCCGGCCGCGAGGTTGCCAAGGATCGCGCCGACGCCGTAGAGGCCGAGCGCCCACGCCGTGTCGCGGGCCGTCAGGCCGACCGCCGCCAGCGCCGGCACGCTGTACGCGTACACCGTGTACGCGGCCGCCATGCCGAGCACGGTCAACGGCAGGATCGCCCGCACCGCCGGGCGGCGCAGCACCGCGAGGCGTTCGCGCAGCGGAACGCGCGGGTTGCCCGGCAGGTACGGCAGCAGCACGGCGACCGCCCCGGCCACCAGCAGGGCCAGCCCCGCCACCGCGCCGAGCGCCCAGCGCCATCCCGTCCACTGGCCGGCCAGGCCGCCCAGCGGCACGCCGAGCGCGGTCGCCACGGTGAGCCCTCCCACCACCACGGCCAGCGCCCGGGCCCGCCGCTGCGGGCGGACCAGGAAGGCGGCGACGGCGCCCGCGTTGGGCGTGAACGCCGCGGCGGCGGCCGCGGCGGCCACCCGGGAGGCGAGCAGCACGGCGAAGTCGGGTGCGAGGGCGGAGGCGAGGTTGGCGAGCGCGAGGCCGACGAGCGCGCCGACCAGCAGTCGGCGGCGGGGCAGCCGGGCGGCCAGGGTGGCGAGCACCGGTGAGAGCAGCGCGTACGAGGCGGCGAAGACGGTGACGGCCTGCCCGGCGGTGGCCGTCGGGACGCCGAGGTCGGCGGCGAGTTCGGGCAGGAAGCCGGCGACCACGAAGGCGTCGGTGCCGACCGCGAAGGTGCCGAGCGCCAGCGCCGGGACGGCGCCGAGCACGTCCCGCCCGGGCGCCTCGCCCGGCGTCTTGGCCTTCTTCGATCCGCTTAACGAGACATTGAACATCCCGATTCCCCTCCACAGGAAGGCCCGGCCGCTCGGCCGGGCCGGTCGTCGACGCGCCGTCAGGACCCGAGGCGCTCGTGGTAGCGGCGGATCCGGTCCGGAGCGCCGGGCGGACTCACGGCGAGCAGGTCGGCGATCGTCTGCGCCGCCAGCTCCCGCCGCCAGGCGAGTTCGGCACGCCGCATCGCCCCGGCGACCCCGCACGGCTTCGCGAACTCCCCGCCCACCGCCTCCACGCCGGCACCGCGCCGCCGGATCTCGGTGCAGCGGAACGCCTCGGTCGCCCCCTCCACGGCCGCGACGACGTCCATCAGCGTGATCCGCTCGGGCGCCCGCCCCAGCCGGTACCCCCCGCGCGCGCCCGCCACCGAGACCAGCACACCGGCCTTGACCAGCGGCTGCAGCCGCTTCTTGAGATACACCGGCGGCAGCTCGAAGATCTCCGCCAGCCGCCCGGCGGGAATCGGCGCCTGCTCATCGAGCCACGCCAACGCCAGACAGCAGTGCAGGCCCCACTCCACGCCTTCACCCATCAGCACAATCGGGATACTACATGTCCCGTTAACCCCCATCACCCCGCGCCGGCCCGCTCCGGGGTTGCCCCGGGGTCACCGGGCTTGACTCTCAGGTGGCACGAGACGGCACAGTCACTGCCGTGGACAGGAGAAACCTGCTGCCGATCGGGCAGTTCTCGCAGGCCAGCGGCCTCTCGGTCACCGCGCTCCGGTACTACGGCGCCAGTGGCGTGCTGGTGCCGGCGTTCGTCGACCCGGTGAGCGGTTACCGGTACTTCCGGCGTGACCAGGTGCGGACGGCGCAGCTGATCAGGTCGCTGCGGCAACTGGACATCCCGGTCGAGGAGCTGAGCCGGCTGCTCGGCGAGGAGGAGGGGCTCGCCACCGCCCTGCGGGAGCAGCTGCGGGCGGCCGAGCGGCGGCTGGAGGTGCAGCGCTCCGTGGTCCACAGCCTGTTGAGCCGACTGACCGAAGGAGCAGAGATGACCCACCGCGTCACCGTCCGCCAGGGCGCCGCCGAACGGATCCTGGTCCGCGGGGCGACCCTGGACAACTCCGGGCTGGACGCCTTCCTGCGCGACGCGTACCAGGAGATGTACGCGGTCGCCGGCCGCGGCCCGCTCACCTTCGCCGGGCCCGCCTTCGTCCGCTTCCACGGAGTGTGCGACGACGAGAACGCGACGCTCGTCGAGGCGTGCCTGCCGTTCCGGGAGGACGGCGCGCAGCCCACGGACCTGCCCGAGGGCATGGCCGTGCGCGAGCTGCCCGCGAGCACCCTCGCGTGCACGGAGGTCGAGGGCGAGGCCGCCACGTTCCCGCGGATCCTCGGGGCGTACGACGCCGTCGCCGGCTGGATCACCGAGCACGGCTTCGCCTTCGGGGGCCCGGCCCGGATGATCTACCGCCGCTGGACCGGCACGCCGGACCACCCGGACAACCGCCTGGAGATCGCCTGGCCGATCGCGGAGCCCGACGAGGGCTGAGTCCGCGGTCTCCGCCAAGCCCGGCCCTGCGCCCCTTCGCCACCACGACGCCGTCATCGGCGCGCCGCGCGCCGGCGGATTCTCCGTGCCGATGACGGCGCACGCGGTCTCACTGATCGACAGCTACCTGTACGGCTTCCACCCTCGTCCTCGACGCCCTCCACCCGGACGAGAACCCGGACGGGACCCGGACGGGTAGCCGGCCCGCGTCGCCGGCTAACGGCAGTACGCGGCTGTCGCGATCTCGACGAAGGAGCGGATCAGCGGGTTGGTGTCGCCCTCGTTCCACACCGCCACCACCCGGCTCGGCGGCATGTCGGTCAGCGGCACGACGGTCAGCTGCGCCGGTACGTCGTGCCGGAGCGGGGCCAGGCCGATCGTGCCGTTCCAGAGCACGGCCTGCTGGCATTCCTGGACGGCGCGCACGACCGGGCCCTCGCGCGGGGTGCCGCCGTGCCAGTACGCCTGCCAGACCGGGTCGGTGCCCCGGGGGAACCGGAACCAGCGGCGCCCGTCCAACTCGGCCAGCCGCAACCGGTCGTGGCGGGCCAGCGGGTCGTCGGCACGCAGGACCACGCCGACCGGATCGGTCCGCAGGGTGCGCACCGTCAGGGCGGTCTCGTCGAACGGTGCCCGGGTCAGGGCGACGTCGACGAGTCCGGCGCGCAGGCCGCAGGTCGGGTCGGTCAGGTCGGTGTCGCGGATGCGGATGTCGACGCCGGGGTGGTTCCGGCGGTAGGCGGCGGCGAGCCTGGCCACCGCCGGGTCGGTGCCGTCGCCCAGGATGCCGACGGCGATGGCCGCGGAACCGGCCGCCGCGCTCACGCGGAGGCGGACGCGGTCGGCGTGGTCGAGCAGGGACCGCGCCTCGTCGAGCAGCACCGCGCCCGCCGGGGTGAGCGTGACGCCACTGGGCGAGCGGACCAGGAGCAGGGCCCCGAGGTCGGCCTCCAGCTGTTTGACCGCCCGGCTCAGCGGCGGCTGGCTGATGTGCAGTCGGGTGGCGGCCCGGCCGAAGTGGAGTTCCTCGGCGACGGCCACGAAGTAGCGCAGGGTCCGTAGCTCCACGCCGCAACGATAGGTCAGTTGTCGTCGGTGACGGCCAGGGCGTCGGTGATCAGGCGGGTGGCGAACTCCTGGTCGTCGCCGACCATGCGGTTGATCTGCTCCGCCAGCAGGACGGCGGTGGCCTCCAGGGGGTTCATCTCGGCGCGGGTCCAGTCGCCGTACTGGGCGCGCCACAGGTTGGGGCTCAGGCCGGTGCCCGAGGCGATGAGGAGGCCGGCCATGGTGGGGATGACCTCGCGGCGGAAGGTGTTGGGCATCATCCGCATCGTGGCCACCAGGGTGGGCACCACGTGCTCGATGACGTCCTTGTCATGGCGCTCGCAGACCGTCCGCAGCCAGTCCATGTACATGTAGATGAGCGTGCAGACCCCGTCGAGCAGCGCGTCCGCGTCCTCCGGGCCCATCGAGGCGGCGAACTCGTCGGCCAGTCGCTGCTGTTCGGGGTCGGTGCCGCTCTTGCCGTCGTAGATGGCCTTCAGTCGCGAGTCCATCACCATGACGGCGGTGCTCACATCGCCGGCGCGGGCGTAGGCGGGGTCACAGGGAGACGACACGGGAATCCTCCTCAACCGGCCGCACTGGGTAGCGGCGCATGTTCGTAGGGTAGTCCTCCCCGGGGTGGGAATCCGCCGAATCCTTCTGCTCGCCGACGAGGCGGGTGGCGGCCCGTCAGCCGGTGGTCACCCGGAGGTTGACGAGGAGGGCGGTGCCGTCGGCGGAGGTGGCGAGGACCCGTCCGGAGCGGTGCCAGTACGTGACGGTGCCGGCGTGACGGCGCACGCCGATCCGGGGATCGGAGGCGTCGCGGACGAGCAGGGTGAGCGCGGGCGCGGCGGACGGGCCGGTGCCGGCGTGGACGCGCAGGTCCGCCCCTTCCGGGACGGCCAGCGCCCAGTGCTCGCCGTCGGCGGCGGGGCCGGTCAACGCCCGGCCGTCGACGCCCAGTTCGACGGCGGGGAGGTCGGAGGTCCAGCGCAGGCGGGTGTGCTCCGACTCCCCCGCGAAGGCGGTGAGCAGGCTGCCGGCGGCCAGGGCCACCGGGTCGAGGGGAACGTCGGCGAGCGGCTCCTCGGCGAGGGCAGCGCCGGTGAGGGCCGCGCCGGTGAGGGCGTCGTCCACCCGCAGCCGGCCGCGCAGCTCCCAGCCGGGCAGGTCCCAGCGCCACACCTCGGTGAGCGGGGAGCCGTCGGGCAGCGGCGAGCGGACGACGGCCGCGCAGCCGCCCGGGGTACGCGTGATGCCCCCCAACAGTCGCTGCTCGCCGCCGAGTTCGCGCCACACCGCGGTCGGGCGCGGGGTCAGGGTGTCGAGCACGACGAGGACGCCCTCGTCCTCGGCGAGCAGATGCCGGCCGTCGAAGGACGGCGCCACCCGGCGGGCCCGCAGGGTGGTCCAGGGCCGGACGGTGCGGGTGGCGAGGTCGAGCCGGGCGAAGGCGCTCGACTCCGGGCCGTGGTCGGCGACCAGCAGCGCGCTGCCGCCGTGGTCGGCGAGGACGAGCCGGTCGGCGGGGGTGTCCCAGCGGGCGCGGGTGCGGCCGTCGAGGGCGAGCAGCCGCACGCCCGCCTGGCCGCAGGCGACCAGTACGGAGCCGGAGGCGAGCAGGGCGGCGTCCAGGACCGGGAGCGTGCCCGGACGGTCGGCGGCGGTGTACGCGGGGGCGGCCGTGCGCAGGCGGGGCAGCGGCCGGGGGCGGGCCAGGTCGGCGGCGGCCAGCGGGTCGGCGCGGCGCAGCAGTCCGTCGAACAGGGCCTTCTCGGCCGCGCCGCCCGGGCCACTGCCGTCGGCACCGCCGAAGCCGCCGTCGCGGACGGCGGCCCGGGCGGCGGCGGTGGCGAGTTCGCGGTCGGTGGCCACGTCGGCGGCCGGCAGGTCGGCGAGCGCGGCCGCGAGGGCGGAGCGGCCGGTGGTGTGCGGGTCGCCGTCGCCGTCGAGGACGGCGCGGGCCAGGGCGCGGGTGGCGTCGCCGGCGCCCAGCGCCAGCAGGTACGGCAGGGCGCGGCCGCGGACGGGGCCGCCGAGGGCGACGGCGTCCCGCAGGTCGGCGGCGAGCGTGGGGCGCAGCGCCGCGTCCGGCCAGGCCGCCTCGACGGCGCCGAGCCGGTCGCCGGCCGCGCGGCAGTGCTCGGCCCAGGCCGCGCGCAGGGCGCGGGCGGCCCGCGGGTCGACGGCGGCCAGGCGGTCGACGGCCGCGGCGAACGCGCCCCGGCGGTGGGCGGTGCGGACGGCGCGCTCGTGCTCGCCGGCCTGCCACCAGAGGCGGACCACCAGGTCGGCGGGCAGGTCGCGGCCCTCGGCGAGTTCGGCGGCCTGGGTGCGGCGGTCGTGCCGCTCCAGCAGGGCGACGGCCTCGGCGGGCGCGTCGAGCAGGTCGGCGAGGACAAACGCGGCCTCGTCGATCCGCCCCTGCTGCTCCAGGCGCTCGGCGGCGGCGCGGTAGAGCGCGGTGAGGTGGGCGTGGGCGGTGGGGCCGTGGAAGGGGCTCGTCACCGTCCGGCCGCCGGTCGCCGGGGTGGGGCGCAGCGGGCCGGTGAAGCGCTTGGGCAGGGTGAGGGTGAGCCAGCCGCGGGCGGTGGCCGCGGTCTGCTGCCCGGCGGCGAGCGGGAAGGCGTCGCGCAGGGCGTCCTCCCAGCGGTGCTGCTCGAAGGCCCGGGTGAGCTCGCGCAGGTAGCGGGCGTGGCGGCCGTGCAGCAGGTGGGCGGCGGGGGTGCGCAGGGTGAGGCGGGCCAGCAGGTCGCCGAGCCACGGGCGACCGGTGCGGCGCGGCGCGGCCGGCCCACCGGTGGGGGTGCCTGCGGTGCCGCCGCCCCCCTCCTGGGTGGCCCTTCTACCGAAGAGCAGTCCGTAGACGGCGCCCGAGACGGCTGCCACGACCACCACACGGCCCGGGTGGAGGCCGCCGTCCGCGAGGAGTCCGACGCCGTGGAGCACCACGAGTACCAGCGGCAGCACCACCGTCAGGGCGAGGATGACCTTCGCGGTGCGGGGGTCCACGGCGAGCTGCGGGCCACGCTGCCGCCGCGAGCGCGCGCCGGTGGCGGGCGGCTCCTCGGCGGTCAGCCGACGGGCCCGGTCGGACGGCGGCCGGATGCCGGCCGCCGTCCGCAGGTCCGGGCGGGGCAACGGCGGCAGGGACTCCTCGACGTGCTCGGCACGGGGGGCGGGGGCGACACCGAGCGGGCGCGGGCGGTGCAGGGTGAGTCCGCTCAGCAGCAGCCAGTCGGCGGGGTCCACCGTCGGCAGTTCGCCGATGATCTGACGTATCGTCAGACCGGCCTGCAGCAGGACGAGATGACCGGGGCCGGCGCCCTCCGAGGAGGCCCCCGGGGCGGCCAGCGCACCGCTTCCGGTGCGCTCCAGCGGCAGGCCGAGGGGCCGGTCGGCGCGCATCCGGACCGGCTCGGGCAGCGTCAGCAGCCAGCGTCCGTCCGGAAGTTCGCGCAGCATCGCACCGTCGCACCAGAGCGCCAGAACGCGGTCGGCGGCCTCGGCCGGGCCGATCAGCGGCACGTCGAAGACGAAGCCCGCGGCGTTCACTCGTCGCTCCCGAACAGGTGGTGGATCCGGCCGGTGGTGGCGTCGCCGACGACGATCCGCCCGGACGAGGTCTCGGCCGCGATCAGCGGCAGGGCGGGGTGCACGGCGGGCGGGACGGTGCCGCCGGAGAACCGGCTCAGGGTGCGGACGCCGTCGGCGCGGACCGCCCGGATCAGGCGGCCGCCCGCCGACCAGGTGATCAGCGCGGGCTCGCGGCCGTCGTGCACCAGGCCGAGCACCTCGGCGTTCTCCCGGAACGCCAGCCGCCGCTCGTCGCCGAGCCTGGTCCACACCGTCCAGTGCTTGCCGTCCTCCGACCAGGCGGCCGTCCCGCCCGCGTGCACCAGGTGCCGCGCCTGCGCGGCCTCCGGCAGCAGGGCGCGTTCGACCAGGCGCGGCTCACGGAACCGGTCGAAGCCGCGCTCGCGTTCCGTCCCCCGGCCGACCGGCCCGTCGTCGGTGACCGTGCCATCGGGGGCGATCCGGCGCCAGCGTCCGGCGACCGGGAGGAGCAGATCGTCCCCGGCGCGCAGCAGCGGCAGCACGGGGCGCCCCGCGAGGCGTGCCACCAAGCCCTCGTCCAGGCCGAGTTCGGCCGGTTCGACGGAGAGTTCCGCGGGACCGGCAAGCGGTCGGCCGCTGACGTACCGGAGCACCCGGCCCTGGGCGAGGTGCAGAGCGATCAGCCGGCGGCCGTGCCGTCCGGCGGCGATCACCTGGCCGTTCACGCGGTGCGCCTTGGGCCCTACGACGCCGCCGTGCCGCCGCTCGATGTCGCGCACGTCCACGGCGAGCAGCGTTCCGGCGTCCCGGCCGCGGGCGAGCAGGAACGGCGCCTCGGTGGTGAAGGTGGGCAGCCCCCGCCCGGGCGGAGCCGCCGCCGGCGACGGGGTGACGGGCTTCGGGGCGGCGCGCCGGAACTCCGCTCCGCGCAGCGCCCGGACGGCGATGTCGGCGGCGGGCAGCGGCAGTTCGAACTCCGCGCGGTCAAGACGGACGGTGACATGGGTGGCGCCCGCCGAGCCCCAGCGGGTCGCCTCGCTCGCGAGGACCCTGGGCAGGCCGGGGAGCCGGTCGGCGAGCCGGGGCGAGGTGAGCACCCAGGCCCGGTCGGCGGCGTCCAGCGTGGCGGCGGCGAACTCGACGTCCTCGGGCGTCGGTTCGGTGGTGCGGCGGGCCGCGAGCCAGGCGGGCAGCAGCTCGGCGGGCTCGCCCCCGAACCAGTGCACGGGCTCGTCACCGAGCACGCCGACCAGCAGCTCACCGCCCCTGGCGGTGGCCCGGCGGTGCAGCACCAGCAGCGCGGCCAGCTGGACGAGGCGCCCGGCGCCGGCCTGCGACGGGCCGGTGTCCACCATCGCGACCGTCCGGCCGCGCGCCGCGGTGGAATGGAACTCGGGTGCGAAGTAGAGCAGTTCACGGTCGACGAAGCGGCGCAGGAACTCCTCGGGGTACTCCTCGGCGAGCAGCCACTCGGCGGGCAGCAGCTGGTCGGGGCGCCCGGAGCGGCCGAGCCCGCCCAGGCCGTCCGGCTCCCCCGGTCCGTCGGTCACCGGCTCGCGCTCGCCCACGAGTACGTCGAGGCGGCGCAGCAACGGCCCGAGGGCGGTGGCGAGTTCGGGGGTGAGCGCGGACAGCGAACCGGCCCAGGCGGCCAGTCCGGCCGGCAGCGGGGCGGCGGTCATCGCGCGGGCTCCCCGGAGAGAGGCGCGAGCGCGTCCGGGTCGGTGGCGGGGGCGGGCCGGGCGGCGACGAGGGCGTGGCCGGGGACGAGCACGCAGAGGTCGCCGGGTTCGGCGCCCAGCGCGGTGCGCCACAGGGCGGGCGCGGGCCGGGGGCGGGCGGTGGTGGGGACGAGCAGCTCGCCGTCCTGGCCGAGGTAGCGGGCGCCGTCCGCCCACGGGAGGTCGACCTCCGCCCCGAGCACGAGCAGCGTGGTGTCGTCGGCGAGGACGCCGAGCCGCGCGCCGTCGGTGAGCCGCTCCCGGGTGGCGGCGGCCAGCGCGGGGACGGCGGCGCCGACGGCGAGCACGGCGGCGGCGGGCAGCGGCGGCTCGCGGCGCTCCCAGCGCAGGGCCACGGCGGGCGGCGCGAGCGGAGCGGGGGCGGCCGTCACGAGGGCGCGACCGCCGCGACGAGCTCGGCCCGTATGCCGGCGAGCGCGGCGGGCAGGTCGGCCGGGGCGAATCCGGCGTCGATCTCGCGCAGCGCGGCCTCCAGCCGGAGCCGGGAGTCGCGCCCCTCGGGGAGGTCACGGTGCTCGGCGAGCAGGGCGGCGCCGGTGCGGGCGAGGCGTTCGGCGCGCGCGGCGGTGCTGCGGGAGAGCTCCTCGGCGGCGTGCGTGAGGGATTCGTTGGCGGCCTTCTCGATGAGGTCGCCGAGGGTGTCGCGGGCCAGCGCCTGGGTGTCGGCGGTGGGGGCGATCAGCGGCAGCACCCACAGGTCGCGGGCACCGGCGACGTCCCGTCCGTCCAGGACGGCGGCGGCCGCCACCAGCCGCTGCGAGCGGACGGCCCGCCGGTCGCCGACGGGCACGCCGGCGGCGCGCAGTCGGCGCAGCGCGGTGGCGAGCAGCGGGGTGACGGCGTCGAGGTCGCAGCCGCGGGCGGCGGCGGTGAGCCGGTCGAGCGCGCCGAGCACGTCAGCGCCGGCGGCCGGAGCGGGCGCGGCGGGCCGCCGTCCGGCCTCCAGCAGTTCCTCAAGGCGGGCGTCGGCGACCGGCTCGACGAAGACCCGGGCGAGGAAGCGGTCGGCGAAGGCGGCGAGCGCCGGGTCCTCCGGCAGGTGGTTGGCCGCGCCGACGCAGACCCGCAGCGGGCTGGCGAGGACGGTGCCGCCGCGCCGGAAGACCCGCTCGTTGAGCAGGCCGAGCAGGGTGTTGAGGACGGCGGTGGAGCCGAGGAAGACCTCGTCGAGGAAGGCGATCTCGGCCTCGGGCAGCATGCCCGCCGTCTCGAACTCGACCCGGCCCTCGCGCAGGCCGCGCAGGTCGACGGGGCCGAACAGCTCGTTGGGTTCGGTGAACCGGCCGAGCAGGTACTCGAAGTAGCGGCCGCCGAGCTGCCCGGCCACCCGGCGCACGGCCTGCGACTTGGCGGTGCCGGGCGGGCCGACGACCAGCAGGTGTTCCCCCGCGACGGCGCAGAGCGCGACCACCTCGGCGACCGTCTCGCGGTCGACGGTGCCGCGCCCGGCGGCGGCGACGGCGGCGCCGATCAGTTCGGCGTCCGGTCGGAGCGCGGCGGAGCGGGCGTCGGGCGGGGTGCTGATGTGGGTCACGAGCACCGGAGTCTACGGGCCCCGGACCTGCCGTCACCAGCGGGTTTCCGTCGGCCCCGGCCGCGACCCGCGCCCCCGGGGGGCTTCGCCCGCCCGCGGCGTCTACGGATCGCTGACCGGTTGTAGACGCGCCGCTGGTGTCCTGCTCGGGCCCGCCGCCCCGACCGGACGCGGGCCATCGAACCGAAGGGGAACCCCGTGTCAGACACCTCCACCCGGGCCACCGGCGTCGGCGCCCGACTGGCGAGGCTGGCTCTCGCCGCGTGCACGCTGTCCGTGAGCGGCCTGGCCGTGCTCGCCGCACCCGCGGGCGCCACGACCACGGCCGCCGCACCGGCGGGCGCCGCGGCGACGGCCGTGGTCGAGCAGACGATCACGATCCAGGACCACCAGAACCACCACGCGCTGGCCACCGCGGACGGGGAGGGCTCGCGGATCGTCGCGCGCGGCTACCAGGACGCCTCCACCCGGTTCTGGATCTCCAACAAGCCGAACGGCCGGGTCGACTTCGTCCGCTCCGTCAACGGCACCGAGCGCGTGATCGAGATGGACCTCAACGACGGCCGGACGACGCAGTTCATCCACTGGTGGGCGGGCGACAACCAGCAGTGGACCCTGGAGGACGCCGCCGAGGGCGGAACGTATCTGCACAACGCCCGGGACAACCGCTGTCTGACCTACCACGGCCTGGACCGCGAGGTCACCGTCGAGACCTGCGACGGCAGCGCGTCCCAGCGGTTCGACCTGGTGCCGTCCGGCACCACCCCGCCCCCGTCTCCCCCGGCCGAGCAGCGCTTCCTCCAGCGCCTCAACGAACTGCGCGCCCGGTACGGCAAGGCGCCGGTGCGGCTCAACCCGACGCTCTCCCAGGCCGCCCAGTGCAACGCCGCCCAGATGGACCAGCGCCACGTCTCCGGCCACTTCTGCGCCTCGGACGCCGTCGCGCGCGGTCTCGGGTACAACGCGCGGGCCTGGGGCGAAATAGCCTTCTACGGTCCCACCAGCATCGATGCCGCCTTCGACGGCTGGGTCAACTCCTCCCCGCACCTCACGATCATGGTCGGCGACTACGCCGAGGTCGGGCTCTCCCAGGTGGGCGCGGCCTCCTGGAACGCCGACTTCGGCACCCGCTGAGACGCGTCCCCCGACGGGCCGGCCGGACCTCCTACGCCCGGAGGTCCGGCCAACCCTCGCGGTTCGAGCAGGACTCGTAGTCGTAGCGGGTGAGGTGGTCCCACTCCTCCCCCGTCGCGGTCTCGTAGGCCTCCTCGGGGGCGTGGAGCAGGGGCTCACCGCTGCGGAAGGAGTGGCGGGCGAACAGCGCGGGGTCGGCCAGCACCTGCTCGTACGCGGCGCGACCGGCGGCGACCACGGCGGCGCGGCCGTAGAGGAAGCTGTCGTCGCTCAGCGGCAGGGGCCGGTCGCTCGGGTCGTCCGGGTCCGCGGCGAGCTGGGTTCCGTACTCCTCGCGGTCGAGCCGGTACAGGGCCTCGGCGAGGCGCTCGCCGAAGCCGGTGATCTCGTCCACCGGTCCGGCGGCGAGCGCCTCGGTGAGACGTTCGCAGCCGGCGTCGAAGGTGGCGCAGACGGCGACGGCGGGCTCACCGCCGATCAGGTCGATCAGCTGCCAGAAGCGTTCCCAGGACAGCTCGGCGGGTGCCCCGTCGATGGCGATGGTGCTCACGGTCGTTCCGTTCCGTTGCGAAGGTGCGTCGGAACGGATCCTGGCACGCGCCACCGACAATCGGCCCCGGTCAGACCCACCGGCAGGTTCACCGAACAGCCGGCGGATGTCCGGCGGCGTCCCCGGCTCTGCTACGACCTGCGCCGCTGGTCGACGGTCTTCCCGCTGGGCATGACCGCAGTGGCCTCGCTGTCGACGGCCACCGCCGCCCGCGTGCACTGGCTCGACCCGCTCGGCCGGGCGTTGCTCTGGGTGGCGGCGGTCTGGGCGGTCGTCACCGTCGGCGCGCTGCGCCGGCTGCGGCTGCCGCGGCGCGGGCCGGGCGCGGCGGGCGGGTGACGTCCGACGGGCGGGCGCGGACGGCGGCGCGGTCTCAGTGCCCCGCCGCCGGCGCCAGCGGCCCCGCCGAGACGTCGAAGGCGTGTGTCACCTCCGGCGCGGTCCCGGGGCGCAGCAGGGCCCGGGCCTGCTCCTCGTCCCGGCGGTCGGTGGCGGTGAGCCGGCCGCCGTGCTGGGCCAGGTGCTCGGCCCAGGAGGAGACCAGGTAGGTCTCGACGAACCGCTCGGGTTCGCCGCCGTCCTGGTAGAGGCCCCAGCTGAGGGCGCCGGTGCGGCGGCGCGAGGCGGCGACCCGGCGCATCCGCGCGGTGAACGCGGCCCGGTGCTCCGCCTCCACCCGGTACTCGACGGTGACCAGCACCGGTCCGTCCGCGTCGCCCGGTTCGACCACCAGCGGGGGCTCGGGCCAGTGGCCGGACGGCGTCGGGTCGACCCGGTCGCCGTCGTACAGCGGCAGCCGGCGGGCGCCGAGCGCGCCGAGCAGCAGCACCGCGCCGGCGGTCAGCAGCGCGGCGCCCGGGCCGTGACGCTCGGCCAGCACGCCCCAGAGCGGGGCCGCCAGGGCCTGGCCGCCCTGGAAGACCAGCAGCTGGACGGCCAGGCCGCGGGCCCGCACCCAGCCGGGGAGCCGGGTCTGGACGGCCGCGTTGAGGGTGGACAGCACCCCGATCCAGGCCACCCCGGCGGGCAGCAGGGCGAGGCCGACGAGCCAGGGCAGCCGGACCGTCGCCAGCACGGCCAGCACCCCGGCGAGCGCGACGGTCCCCGCCACCAGGGTGCCGTTGGCCCCGAGCCGGCGGCGCATCAGCGGCAGCGCGAACGCCCCGCCCACCGCGCCGACGCCGACCGCGCCGAGCAGCAGCCCGTAGCCGCCGGGGCCGAGGCCCAGCGACCGGCGCGCGACCAGCGGCAGCAGCGCCCACAGCGCGCCCGCGCCGGGCACGAACAGCGCGGTGCGCAGCAGCACCCGCCGTACGCCCGGCGCGTGCCGGATGTAGCGGCGGCCCGCGTGCACGGCGGCGAGCAGTCCTTCGCCCCCGCCGGCCGGCCCGTCCTGCGGCGCGCTCCGGTGCCAGCGCAGCAGGACGACCAGGACGCCGAGGTAGGAGGCGGCGTTGAAGGCGAACACCCAGCCCGCGCCGGCCGCCGCGACCACCGCGCCGCCGATCGCCGGGCCGACCGCCCGCGCGAGGTTCATGTTGACGGCGCCGAGCGCCGCCGCCTGCCCGAGCTGCCGGCGCTCCACCAACTCCGGTTGGACGGCCTGCCAGGCCGGGCCCATCACGGCGGTGCCGCAGCCGAGCAGGAAGGTGAGGCCGAGCAGCGGACCGGGGGTCAGCGCGCCGGCGAAGGCCAGCACCGCGAGGACGGTGGCGACGACGAGCATCACGAGCTGCGAGGCGACCAGCACCGAACGGCGGTCACGGCGGTCGGCCAGCACCCCGGAGGGCAGCGCCAGCAGGACCACCGGCAGGCTCGCGGCCGTCTGCACCAGCGCCAGCAGGGCGGCGTCGTGGCCGACCAGCAGCCACTGGGCGCCGACGGTCTGCATCCAGCTGCCGACGTTGGAGACGAGTTGGGCGATCCACAGGGCGCGGAAGACCCGGCCGGTGAGCGGGGCCCACGCGGAGTCGTCCGCCGGGCGTCGGGCGGGGGTGGTGGTCTCTGTGCTCATACCGGTCCGTTGCGGGTGGGGGTCGGGGCGCGGCCCGACGCGGCGGCCGTGGGGGTTGCCGCGGTCCGGCGTCGGCCGTACGGAGGCTAGGACGGGCCGCGCGCCCTGGTGCGCCCGCGGGCGCACCGGCGCTGCCCCGGGAGTGCACGGGTCCGCGCGGTCCGTCCGCCGGCCTCAGACGTCCCTGCGGTGCGCGGCGGCCGTCGCGACCAGGACCGCGCCCACCGCCCAGCCCGCGAAGGCGAGCCACGACCCGAGCGCGGTGGCCGGGTACGGCGGCGCCAGCACCTGCGTCGGGTCGGGCGTGGCCAGCCGCCGCCAGGCGATGAACGGCATGGCGTGCTCGACCACCGCCGACCAGCGGTGGTCCTCGTTGAACGAGGCGGGCAGCAGGAACAGCACCAGCACGGTGATCACCACGCTCGCGGCGGCGTGCCGCACCAGCGTCCCCAGCCCGAAACCGATCAGCGCGCAGACCGGGGCGAGGGCGGCGGCCCCGGCAACAGCCTGCAGCACCCCGGGATCGGCGAGCGACACCCCGGCGTGCCGTCGGCCGAGCAGGGCCTGGGCGAGTCCGAAGGAGACACCCGAAGCGCACACGCCGAGGCCGAGCATGACCGCCGCCAGCACCCCGGCCTTGGCCAGCAGCACCGCCCGGCGGTCCGGGACGGCGGCGAAGGTGGTGCGGATCATCCCGGTCGTGTACTCGCCGACGATCACCGCGGCGCCGACGCCTCCCGCGAGGAGCATCAGGAGGTCGGCGGCCAGCCCGGTGAACGAGGCGTTCACCGCCACGGCGACGACTCCGGAGCCGGGCGGCGGGCCACCTGGCTCGGTGTGCGTGTAGGTGTAGCGCGCGGCGTTGAGGTTGACGGCGACCAGGACGAGCACGCCGAGGCCCAGCACCCAGGGGATCGAGCGCAGGGACCAGAACCTGATCCACTCGGCGGCGAGCAGGTCGCGCAGGCGCGGCCGGGGTTCGGTGGTGGCGGTGCCGATCGTCGCGGTGGTCATCGCGGCCCTCCGGCGGGGTGGTCGACGCGGTCGGCGGTGAGCGCCATGAACGCCTCCTCCAAGGAGGCCGTGCGGGTGGTCAGTTCGAGCAGCGGGATCCGGTGGTCGAGGGCGAGCGCGCCGATCCGCGCGGCGTCCAGGCCGGTCACGGCGAGCGCGCCGTCCGCCTCCGCGCGCGACACCGTGCCACCGGCCGCCGTCAGAACGCCCGCCAGCGCCTCGGGTTCGGCCGCGCGCACGGTCACCCCCGGCCGGGCGCCGGCCGGCCCCGTACCTCGGGCGGCGAATTCGGCCACGCTCTCGGCGGCGATCAACCGACCGCGTCCGATGACCACCAACCGGTCCGCTGTGTGCTCCATCTCGCTCATCAGATGACTGGAGACGAACACCGTCCGCCCCTCCGCCGCCAGATTCCGGAACAGACCGCGCACCCAGCGCACCCCCTCCGGGTCCAGCCCGTTCAGCGGCTCGTCGAACAGCAGCACCGGCGGATCGCCGAGCAGCGCCGCCGCGATCCCGAGCCGCTGCTTCATCCCGAGCGAGTACCCGCCGATCCGACGCCCGGCCGCCCCGGCGAGCCCCACCTCCTCCAGTACCGCGTCCACCCGGGCGCGCGGCACGGCGTTGCCCCGGGCCAGCGCCCGCAGATGGGCACGGCCGCTGCGCCCGCCGTGCACGTCGCCCGCGTCCAGCAGCGCGCCGACGTGCCGCAGACCGCGCGGCCGCTCCCGGAACGGGCGGCCGCCGACGGTCGCCGTCCCGCCGGTGGGCTCGCTCAGCCCCAGGATCATCCGCAGCGCGGTGCTCTTCCCGGCGCCGTTCGGTCCCAGGAACCCGGTGACCTGACCCGGGTGGACGGCGAAGGTGAGGTCGTCGACGGCGGTGGTGCGGCCGTAACGCTTCGTCAGTCGGTGCACTTCGATCATGCCGACCACGGTGCCGCCGAACGGCCGGGCGGCACATCGGCCCCGGGCCGACACCCGCCCGGCCCCGCAGTCACCTCCGGGCGTACACCCGTGGTCCGATGCCGCGCCGCAGGCCGCCTCGTTACGATCACCGCATGTCCGCGACGCCCCCGCCACCGATACTCCTCCCGCCCCGGCTCCGGCGGGTGCCGCCCGGCGCCTGGACGGCGCTCGCGTGGTGCGTCTCGCTGCTCTACCCCTCCCTCGTCCTCGGCGCCGTCCCCGGCCGCCCGGCCTCCGCGGACGGCAGACTCGCCCCGCCCGCGCCGCAGGACTGGGCGACCGCCGCCTTCACCACTCCCGTCGCGTTCCTCGCCGCCGCTCTGCTGCGCCGCCGGCCGCGCACGGCCGTCGCCCTGCTGCTCGCCGCCACCGTGGCGCAGACCAAGGCCTGGCGCTGGGAGCTCGAACTGCCGCCGACCGCGCTGCTCGCGGTCGCCGCCGCCCTCTGCCTGGTCACGGCCGCCGAACCGCGCCGGACCTCACGGGCCGCACTGGCCATGGTGCTGGGCACGCTGACCTTCCATCTGATCCTCTCCCCCGCCCTCGGCGGCGGTCTGCTGCTCACCGGCACCCGGATCGGCGCCAACGACGCCGGCGTGCTGATCGCCGTCATCGCCTGGCTGGTGGGCCGCTCGGTGCACCAGTCCCGGGAGCACGCCGAGGCGTTGAGCACCCGGGCGGCGGCCGAGGCGGTCACCGCCGAACGCCTGCGGATCGCCCGCGAGATGCACGACACCGTGGCCCACAGCATCGGCATCGTCGCCCTCCAGGCGGGCGCGGCCCGCCGGGTCATCGACACCCGGCCGGACCGGGCGCGCGAGGCCCTCGGCGAGATCGAGACCGCCGGCCGGGAGACGCTGGCGGGCCTGCGCCGGATGCTCGGCGCGCTGCGCCGGGCCGACGACACCGCCGAGCCCGTGAGCGCCGCGCTGCGTCCACCGGGCCTGGCCGACCTCGACGGGCTGACCGCCGCCACCACGGCGGCGGGCGTGCGGGTCGACGTCCGGTGGCAGGGCGAACGGCGGCCGCTGCCACCGGAGATCGACCTGGCGGCGTTCCGGATCGTCCAGGAGTCGGTGGCCAACGTGGTCCGCCACGCCGCCGCCCCGTCCTGCCGGGTCACCGTCGACCACCGGCGTCCGGCGGAGCTCTCCATCGAGGTCACCGACCGCGGCCGTGGCCACGGCACCGACGCCGGGGCCGGCTACGGCCTGGCGGGCCTGCGCGAGCGGGTCGCCCTGCTGCACGGCGAGTTCGACGCCGCGCCGCGCCCCGGCGGCGGCTTCCGGGTCGCCGCCCGCCTGCCGGTCGCCGAGGCGGCGACCCGGTGACGGCCCCCGCCCGCGCCGTCCGCGTCGTCCTCGCCGACGACCAGCCGCTCGTCCGGGCCGCGCTGGAGATGGTGATCACCGAGGCGCCCGACCTGGAGGTGGTCGGCGAGGCCGCCACCGGTGCCGAGGCCGTCCGGCTCGCCGAGGAACTGCGGCCCGACGTCGTGGTGATGGACCTGCGGATGCCCGTGCTCGACGGCATCGAGGCCACCCGCCGGGTGACGGCCGGACCGGACCCGGCCCGGGTCGTCGTGCTCACCACCTTCGACGAGGACGAGAACGTGCACGCGGCCCTGCGCGCCGGGGCGTCCGGCTTCCTCGTCAAGGACATGGCCCTGGACGACATCCTCGGCGCGATCCGGGTGGTGGCCGCCGGCGACGCCCTGATCGCCCCGAGCGTCACCCGCCGCCTGATCGCCGAGTTCGCCGCCCGCCCCGCCCCCGCTTCCCCCACGTCTCGCCCGGGCGCTTCCCCGGACGACCGGCTGACCGGCATCACCGACCGCGAACGCGAGATCCTCACCCTCGTCGGCCGGGGGCTGTCCAACACCGAGATCGCCGGCGAACTCGTGCTCAGTCCGGCCACCGTGAAGACCTACATGACCCGGCTGCTCACCAAGCTCGCCGCCCGCGACCGCGTCCACCTGGTCATCCTGGCCTACGAGTCCGGCCTGGTCGGCGCCCGGGGATGATCCCGTCGGCGTGTGGGGGCCGCGGCCCGGCCCCCACACGCCGCAGCGGGCGCGGGGCCGCCTGGAGCCGGTACGCCGCCGGAGACCACCAGCGCTGACCCGCCCCCTGGGTGCGCCGGTGGGACACGGGAGCCGTTTCTGACGGCCGGGGTGGTTGCGGTGGCTCCCGGCCTCGTCAGGCCGGCCGATTGTTCGCCGGTGTGGTCTGCGGACTGCCGGGATCAGGGGCGGGCAGCGGCCAGGTGGGGTGGGCGAGATGATGGCGCAGGGCGTCGAGCCGGGCGAGGTGGTGGTCGAGGGCGGCGTTGACGGTGCTCGTGGTGGCGGCCACTCGCGCTTCGAGGTCGTGGATCCGGTCCAGGAGGTCCTGCCAGCGCCTTTCGGCGGCGGTGGCAGGGTCAGGCGCGGCGTCGGTCGCTGTCATCGCGGAGCCGGGTGGTGTGGTGGGTGAGGGCGTCGAGGCGGGTGGCGAGGTCGCCCTGGCTGGTGCCGAGGTGGGGGCGGACGGCGGCGAGAGGCTCTATGAGGTCGGCGGGGTCGGTGGCGCCGAGGGCGGCGATCAGGGCAGCCTGGGCGGGACGGGCGTCGGGAGCGAGTGCGGCCGTGGTGATCTCGGCGGCGAGGACCCGCAGCTCGGCGGCGTGGTCGCGGGCCCAGACGGTGACCGATCGGTCGGCGGCCCGCCGGTCACGGACGGCCTTGACCCGTTCGGCGCCGGTACCGGACCGCGAAGCGCCGCCGGCGGAGGGCTTGAGGCGCAGGTAGCGGTTCTCGGCGGCCTGGCGGCTGGCAACGCCCATCGGGTGGGCGAGGTCGGCCCAGGTGGCGCCGGCCTGCCGGGCGCTCTCCACCAGGCCGGCTTCCCAGCCGGCGAGCTGGCCGCGCAGTTCGCGCAGCAGGACGAGTGCGGCCAGGGCCTGCTCGGGGCCACCGTGCTCGTCAGGGGTGGTCGGGGGCGGGGACGTCGGGTTCTGGGCGGTGCGGACGGCGTGGTCGATGGCCGCCAGGGCCGCCGCAGCTGCCAGGAACGGGACCGGCTCGACCGGCGGGAAGGCGTCTGAGGCGGCCCTGCGGGACTTCTCGCTCATGCAGTCACTCTATAGGCGACACGGCAACTTGTCATCGGATGGATGACGCGCTAGAAAGGAGTCAGGTGAAGCGCACTGGCACCCATTCGATCCATGGAGGTGTTTCGCAATGCTGCTGCGCACTGACCCGTTCCGCGAGCTGGACCGGCTGACCCAGCAGTTCCTCAACACGACCGGCACCTGGTCGCGTCCGACGCCGATGCCGCTGGACGCCTACCGGTCCGGCGACGAGTACGTGATCTGCTTCGACCTGCCGGGGGTCGACCCGGAGGCGATCGACATCGACGTCGAGCGGAACATGGTGACCGTCAAGGCCGAGCGCCGCCCGCGCCAGGAAGGCGAGGGCATCAAGTGGGAGCTGTCCGAGCGCCCCCTCGGCGTGTTCTCCCGCCAGGTCATGCTCTCCGACACCCTCGACCCCGCCGGGATCACCGCCGACTACGACGCCGGCGTGCTGACCCTGAAGATCCCGGTCGCCGAGAAGGCCAAGCCCCGCAAGATCGAGATCAGCCACAGCGGAAGCCGCAAGCAGATCCAGGCCTGACCCGTTCCCCGATGCCGTTCCGGCCGCCCCTGATCTCTCCCCCCTCGATCGAAAGGGGCGGCCGGAACACCCCTCGACCGCCGGGCCGGCATCGCCCGGGCCGGCCTGCCCGCAGCGACGCGGAAACGCCATGAACGGCCAGAGCAACCAGCCCTTCATCGTGCGAGCCCACGGAGAGATCGACCTCGACACCGCCCCCTCGCTGCGCCGTGCTCTGGCCACCGCGCTCGAGTCGCACCGGGAGGTGGTGCTGGATCTGTCGGAGGTGACGTTCATGGACTGCGCGGGCCTGGGCGCCCTGGTCCGGGCCCGCAACCAGGCCGACCGGTGCGGTGCCCGCCTGGTCCTGCGCGGGGCCGGGCGCTGCGTGGTGCGGCTGCTCAAGCTGACCGGTCTGCACCGGCGCCTGGCCGTCGAGCCCTGACCGGCGGCGGGCGGCGTACCGGGCAGGCCGGGACGGAGGGAGAACCGCGATGACGCTTCGATGGGAGACGTTCCTGGAAGAGGTCCGGGAACGCGGTGAGTACGACAGCCCGCAGGAGGCCGAGCGGGCCGCCCGGGTGGTCCTGGCCCTGCTCGGCGCCCATCTGGTCGGCGAGGTACGGGCCGAACTGGCCGCCCGACTGCCCGAGACCATGGCCCTGATCCTGCTCAACCCGCTGCAGGCCGCCGAGCCCCTCAACGCCGAGCGGTTCGTGCGCGCGACCGCGGCCTGGGTCGAGGGCGCCACCGACGCCACGGCCCTGTGGGACGTCGGCGCCGTCCTGTCCACGGTGGCCGACGCCGCCGGCGACGACCTCACCCGGCGCGTCCTGCTCCAGCTGCCGCCCGGCTACGACCTGCTGTTCGGCCGTCCCACCGCAGGGACACGACCCTGACCACCCCTCACCCGCCGCCGGCCCGCCGTCGGCCCGCCCCTGGAAGGCCCCACGGTCATGACCCGCTACCGCCACCTCCTCCAGCAGGTCCGCAACCTCGGCCGCTACACCACCAACGAGGAAGCCGAACGCGTCCTCGACGCCGTCCTGGCCCTCCTCGGCTCCCAGCTCACCGGCGACGAACGCTGCGACCTCGCCGCCGCCCTGCCCGAACGGGCCCGCGCCGTCTTCGCCACCCAGATCCCCCTGCCCCGTCCCGTCACCGCCCCCGCCTTCGTCGAGACCCTCGCCCACACCCTGGGCACCAGCCTCACCGCCGCCCGCTGGGACGCCTCCTCCGTCCTGACCACCCTCACCACCCTCACCGACGACACCCTCACCGACCGCCTCCTCACCCACCTGCCCCGCGACTACGCCCTGCTGTTCGGCCGCGCGGACCTGGCCGCCGTCGCCTGAGCGGCGGGCCCGACCCGCCAGCGCGGGAGCGCTCCGAGCTGCCCTGGCAAGCACCCAACCGCACACCGGATGAGGCGAGGCGACCGATGGACGGACCCCACCGCTACGCGGTCACCCTGCCCGGCCGGCCCGGCCGGCATGGGCCGCCCGAGGTCGTCGTCGTCCATCTCACCGGTGCGTACACCGCTGCCGGTGTAGCCGCCATCGGCCCGGACCAGCGCAAACAGGTGGTGCGCGGCAGCCACCTGGGCGAGCAGGACATGGGCGGCGGCGCGGTCGCCGATGTCCGCCGAGGTGACCATCACCCCCAGCAGCAGACCGAGCGTGTCGACCACCACGTGGCGCTTGCGGCCGTTGATCAGCTTGCCGCCGTCGAAGCCGCGGCTGTCGGCGCCGACGACGGCGTCCGCCTTGATGGACTGGGAGTCGATCACGCCCGCGCTCGGCTCCGGATCCCGCCCCGCCCTCTCCCGGACCCTTCCACGCAACCGGTCGTGGAACTCCTTCACCAGACCGTGGTCGCGCCAGCGGCGGAAGAACGCGTAGACCCGGTCCCACGGCGGGAAGGCGGCCGGCATCGCCCGCCACTTCGATCCGTTGTCGACGAGGCAGCGGATCGCGTCCAACATCACGCGGTGGCAGTAGGCCTCCGGCTGACCGCCCCGGCCTCGCAGCCAGGCCGGCACCGGAAGCAGCGGCCGCACCACCGCCCACTCCGCGTCCGACATGTCCGTCGGGTAGCGGCGCGCACGGACCCCGCGGTCGGCGGCATTCCCGAACCGGTGAGCGAGGCAGTTACACGCGAGGGTGACCGAAGTCGATGGGGATCTTTGAACCTCCTCACCCTGTGCTGAGGATGGCCCCGGAGTTGCTCGCCTTGATTCCTCAGGCGTGCACGTGCTGATCTGCGGGTGGATGCCGAACTCGACGGCTGGCTCTTGATCGGGTGGCTGGGTGGGCATGTGGGAGCGGTCTCAGGGTTCGATGGAGAGGTGTTCGATGAGGTCGTCGCGCAGCGTGAATCGATAGCGGAGATCGATGGTGCCGCCGGGGAAGTTGCCTTCGAGGCGGTGTGTGGCGATGTAGTGGGCCGTGTCGGTCTGCTGAGCGTTCGTGAGGTCGATGGTGTAGGTGAATTCGGTGGCGGAGTGGTCCAGCCACCGCTCGATCGCGGCGCTGCCCTGGTAGGTGTTGCCGTCGTCGATCACTGTGGCGTCGTCGGTGAACGTCGTGACCGCGGTGGCGGTGTCGTGGGCGCGGTGCGCTGTGAGGTAGCGAGTGATCACCTCGGGCAGGTCGTCCGGGGTGATGGTCCGGGGCTGGTTGTCGTGCATGACGCTCCTGATGGTGGTGGCGGGTTCAGACGGTGGGGGTGGTGCCGCCGTCGATGACGTGTTCGGCGCCGACGATGGCCGAGGCGCGGTCGGAAACGAGGAAGGCGACGAGCTCGGCGACCTCCTCGGGCCGGTTGGGACGGCCGAGCGGGATGCCTCCCAGGGAGTCCATCAGCCGGCCCAGCGCCGCTTCCTGGCTGATGCCGACGTCGTGGGCGATCCGGGCGACGAGGTTGTCGGCGGCCGAGGTCTGGACGAAGCCGGGTGAGACGGTGTTGACGCGGACGCCGTGCGGGGCGACCTGGGTGGCCAGGCCCTTGCTGTACGTGGTCAGGGCGGCCTTGGCGGCAGCGTAGGCCAGGGTGCCGTTCCACAGCGGCATGCGGCGCTGGATCGAGGTGACGTGCACGACCACGCCCTTGCCCGTGGCGATCATGTGCGGCAGGAGTGCGCGGTCCAGGCGGACGGCGGCCAGCAGGTTCGTGTTCAGCTCCCGGGCCCAGTCGTCCTCTCCGAGCGCGGCGAATCCTCCTGCCGATGCCTCGGAGCCGCCGAGGGTGTTGACCAGGATGTCGACGCCTCCCACGCGGGCGTCCACCTCGGAGGCGACGTGGGCGGCGCCCTGGGCGGTGGACAGGTCGGCGGTGATGAACGCCTTCTCCTCGACGTCGTCGGGGCGGCTGCGGGCGGTGACCAGCACGGTCGCGCCGGCCTCGGTGAGGCGTCGGGCGATCGCGGCTCCGGTGCCCTTGGTGCCGCCGGTGACCAGAGCGCGTCGGCCCTCGAGGGATTCGCTGATGGATGTGGTCACGGTGTGCTCCGTTCCCGGGTGCGGGCATACGAGGCGCCGCCCCGTCTCTACTGCTAAAGCCGCCCCACCTCTACTGCTAAAGCCGCCCCACCTCTACTGCTAAAATAGAAGCTACTAACTTCGACTTTAGCAGTAACTGAGGGGATGGTCGCCGTGGCGAGCCGGATCAGGCTGGAGGACCGGGAGTGCCCGCTGTCCACGACGGTGGAACACGTCGGCGAGTGGTGGACGCTGCTGATCCTCCACGACGCCTTCGACGGCTACACCCGCTTCGACCAGTTCCAGGAGAGCCTGGGCATCTCCTCCAGCATGCTCACCACCCGGCTCAAGACCCTGGTCGCGGACGGTCTACTGGAGCGCCGGCCATACCGGACCAGCCCCGTCCGGCACGAGTACGTACTCACCGAACTCGGGCGCTCGCTGCGCCCGGTGATCGTCGCCCTGGCCGCGTGGGGCAATGCCCGCCTCACGGCGGCGGAGCGCAGCATGATCCTCGTCGACGCGCACAGCGGCGAGGAGGTCGAGCCCGTCGTCGTCGACGCCAAAACCGGCCGCCGACTCGACGACAGCACCGCCTACGTCTTCGCCGCCGGCCCCGCAGCCAGCGACGCGATGCGCAGCCGCTACGCGGCACGGCCGGCCATTCCCGCGGAAGAGGCGTAAGCCCGCCCGGAAGAGCCTCGTACAGCCTTTAGCAGGGCCGCGTGCACGGACTGCACCTGACCGCCTCGAAGCGCCGGTTTGTCGCCGGCGTGATACCTGCCAACCCAACAACGCCCACTAAACGCGACCTCACCAGACAATCACCCGCCGGAGCCGGCTCGGGCGCGCGGAAGCCGTCGGCGTACTGCGTTTTTCCTGTTCGCGGGTTTCTAATCCGGGAATTGCGGCGTCGTCCGGTCCGGCCGCCGGTCTTGCGGTTCCCCGCCGGGGCGCTACGGGGCCGGGGCCAGCCCGGAGGCCAGACCGGTGAGGAGGATGTCGAGGCTGCGTTCGAGTTCGGCTGCCCCGTCGTAGGTGACCATGGCCGTCGCGAGACTCCGCAGGAGGGGGAATTCGGCGATTGGCAGCCGGTGCAGGCCGAGGCGGAGCAGGTCGTCGGTTTCGTCGGCGTTCTCGACGAGTTCCTGGAGCTCGTTGAGGATGTGGCCGTGGAGCAGACCGAACAGTGCGCGATAGACGTGCAGGGCGTCCGGGCCGCTGAAGCCGGCCCGGGTCAGCAGCGCGAGGATGGCTTCCAGCGGGCGCAGGGTGCCGAGCGGACGCAGCGCGAGCGGGGTGGCGAGCGGGCGAGTGACCAGGAGCGGCACGACGTGCGGGTGTGCCAGGGCGAGGCGGCGGTAGTCGCGGGCGACGGTGCGCAGCTGGGCGGCCCAGTCGGGATCGGTGGGGTCCACAGCGAGTTCGGCCAGGACGGTCTCGGCGACGCCGTCGAGCAGAGCGGCCTTGTTCGGCGCGTAGCGGTAGAGGCTCATCGGGTCGTGGCCGAGCGCGCGGGCCAGCCGCCGCATGGACATTCTGTCGACGCCTTCGTTGTCGATGATCTCCAGTGCGCAGGCCAGCATCCGCTCTCGGCTGAGCCTTCCGCCCGTGGACGGGGCGCCGTCCGCGCTGGCGGAATCGACCGGGGGGGCGACCATGTCCGCACCTTCTCTCGCTCGGCGTGATGGCAGGTGACTAAAAGTTCGTAGACCTACGGTGTAGACGCCAGTCTAATCCAGGAGTTCACTGTAGACATACGACGTAGATCCCCTGGAGCACGTCATGATCATTCTTCTCGGACTCATCATCCTGGTCGCCGCGGCCGTTGTCGCGGTGGCGGGAATTCTCGGAAACACCGGCAGCGGACACGGGCTCACCGACACGTTCACGGTGTTCGGGCACCACATGACCGGCTCCACCGGCACACTGTTCCTCTACGGCATCGTCGTCGGGGCCGTGGGCATGCTGGGGCTCGGCCTCCTGCTGGTCGGCGCGCGCCGCGCGGCCAATACGCGCCGTGGACTGCGGCACTCCCGCAAGGAAACGGCGACCGCCAGCAGGCGCCGCGACGAGTTGGTCGAGCAACGCGACAGCGCCCGTGCGGAGGCGACCGCGATGGCGAAGGACCGGGACAATGTCGCCCAGGAACGCAACACGCTCGCCGAGCAGCGCGACGACCTCATGAGCCGGCAGCTCCACACGAACGAGCAGACGGCCGGCACACGCCTCACCCCGATGCCGCAGGGCACCGCCACACCGGCGGCCCGGATGCCGCAGAGCGATGCCGAACCGGCGGCCCCGATGCCGCCGGACGACGTCGAACCCGAGTCCGACAACGGGCACCGCAGACCCCACCTGCTCCTCGGGCGCGGCTCCGGCCGCCAGTAGGCCGCCGCAGCTGCCCCGTCGTCCGCAGCCACGAAAGGAAACCAGTCATGGGTATCGGCAAGAAGACCGCCCACAAGGCCGAAGCGGTCAAGGGCGGCATGAAGAAGACCGTCGGACGTGCCACCGGCGACCGCAGCCTCGAAGCAGAGGGCAGCGGCGACCAGGCCAAGGGCAACCTCAAGCAGGCCGGCGCCAAGGTCAAGGACGCGTTCAAGCACTGACCCCTTCCGGACCCGCCCGCCGGGTCCGTCCGGTCCCGGGCGCCGTCCGGCTCGAAACCGTGGGCGCCCGGGCCGGACGAGCAGATCAAGGACGCGCCCGAGTACGACTCCAACGTCCACCAGGGAGATTCCGGCGAGCGCGAGGGCCTCGCGACCTACTACGGCTCCCCCGGGCACTGAGCCCGCCGGGCCCGCCCAACCCGGCCGGCAGGTGACCCTGTGGACCCGGCTCCGGAAACCGGTCCGGTCCCCACGACCGTCGGCCGGCGCAACCCCGGACCCGCTCGTGCCGGGCTCGGGCCGGCCTTTCAGGACGTCGACCTGCCAGTCGGCATCGGCCAGGATGTTGGCGGCCACCAGCGCGTTGGGTCTGCTCCGATGACAATGGCGTCGGACACGGTCTGGTTGTGGCTCTCCAACCTTGCCAACCTGCTCGGCCCTGGAGTTCGACGCCGAACTCTCCCGCGCACGCGCCATCGAGGGCGGCCTGCCGAAGGACGAGGAGCCGTACATCCGGCTCCCGAGACACCCTGGCCCGAGGACGAACGGCCCTGACCGGAGCGCCGGGCGCGTCCGGCACTCGCCGGGCGTGCGTGCGGCACCGTCCGGGCCGCTCCTCCCGACGACCGGCGCAGCCCTCCGACCGGGCCCGGAGCGCGCGGCTCGTCGTTGCACCGTCCGGCTCAACACGGGCCGCGCCCGGACGGCCGTGCGGGCAGCGTTGTCCTCATGGGAACCTTCATCGCGCGCATGAGCGCCGCCACCCGGTCCGGCCACGGCGACGCGCCCGGGGCCCGGGCCCTGCGGACGCTCGACGCCGTGGGCGGAGCGGCGGAGCTCGACACGGTCACCGCGCCGTTGAAGCGCGTCGTCCAGGCACTGCCGCTGGGGCGGCTGCGCGGGGTGCTGCACGGCCGGCCCCTTGGGCACCCGCTGCACCCGGCCCTCGTCCAGCTGCCGGTCGGCGCGTGGATGTCCTCAACCGTCCTCGACTTCGTGCCCGGCTCGGAGCGCGCGGCACGCCTTCTCGTCGCTGTCGGTGTCATCACCGCGGCTCCGGCAGCGTTGACCGGGTGGGTCGACTGGGCCGAACAACCCAACCAGCAGATGCGTACCGGCCTGCTGCACGCCGGGGCGATGGCCGCCGCGGCGTGCCTGTTCGGTGCGTCGTGGGCGGCCCGCTCGCGCGGCCGCCACCGGATGGGGCGCGCGCTCGGCCTGGTAGGGCTCACGGCGGCCGGCAGCGGAGCGGCGGTGGGCGGCCATCTCGCCTACCGCCAGGCGACCGGTGCGAACAAGGCGGAGCCCGTCCCGCATCTGGTGGAGCCGGGCTGGCACACGCTTGGGCGCACGGAGGAGTTCGCCGAGGGCCGGCCGGCACGTCGGGCGGTGGGCGAGGTGCCGGTGCTCGTGGTGCGGGAATCCGCTGACGTGTTCCACGTGCTGGCCGACCGCTGCAGCCACGCCTCCGGTCCCCTCTCGGAAGGCCACGTTGCCGACGGCTGCGTGACCTGCCCCTGGCACGGGAGCGTCTTCCGCCTGTCCGACGGTTGGAACGTCGCCGGCCCGGCGACCGCCCCGCAGCCGTGTTTCGCCACCCGCACGGACCGCGAGGGCAACCTCCAGGCCCGCCTGCCCGATGCCGGCTAGCGGCTGCACGCCTCCCGGCTGCGGCAACAGTCGCCAGTACGCGCGTGGAGCGACCGCGTTCAACGTCAGGTTGCCGGATACACCGTGTCTAGAAGTACTAGAAGTAGTGGCGCCGACCGCCGACCTCGTGGCCGACCGCGCCCAGGATCCAGAGGATCAGGCCGATAACGACCAGAACGATGCCGATGGTCCACAGGATGGGAATGCTGGTGAGGAATCCGATGACCAGGAGGATTACTCCGAGGATGATCACGATGACCTCCACTGTCTGTCCCCCCTCAATGCTGCCCACCGGTGCCGCGGGGGCGACAGCTCACACACGCGTCTCCGAGTCGGGCGCTTCCGACCTCGGTCCGAGCGTCGCCCTTCGCGTCTGACGGCTGCCTCTTGCCGGCGCAGGCCCCCGAACTCGCGCCCCGGCATCGATCGAGGCTGAGAACTGCCACTCCACCGCCGTACGGCGCTCGTCGTCGGCTTCACCGGGTGGACGCGGAACGGTGGTGACCGGCGCCTTGCGGGGCGAGGACGTTCACGCTGACCTCGTGATGCCAGCCGTTCAGCAGACGGGCCTGTTCGTTGGCCCGATGTGTGAGGCGGTCCAGGTCGTCCGGGTCCAGGCGGGCGTCCTGGTCGGCGATGGCACGCAGCGCCCGCCACAGCGCGGCCTTGCCCTCGACGCCGACGCGCATCGTCTCCAGCTCGATCAGATCGCTCAACGGGGAGCGGCGCACCAGCGTGCCGTTCGGCTTGAGGCGCCCGAGCCGTTCGCCGGCCACGCCCAGCCAGGTGCGGTAGTGCCGGACCGGTACGCCCAGCCGGTTCATGATCCGCACGAGGTCGTCCCGGTCCTGCTCCACATCCAGGGCCAGCTGGCGCAGCGCGGAGGCGCGCGCAAGGTGGGGGTGGGTGCCGGCCATACGGCGGGCGAGCGCGCTTCCGCCGAAGGCGCCCGTGAGATGGTCGTTCAAGTAGACGTTCAGCGGATCCGTCCGCAGCCGCGCAGCCATCGCCTGTCCTCCGAAGACCTGAGCCTGCTGAGGGCAGCCCCGCAGGGAGCTGTCCCTGTCCATCGTTGCGCACACGGCCGACGGACGCCCGCCCACCGGGGCCGCCGCCGGGGAGACAGCCCGCAGACCCAGCCGTCTGCTCTCCTGCTCCTGACCCGCTCTTCCGGGCGCCTCCCGGGCGAGACGTGCCTGCACGTCTGGGTACTTCAGCACGCGTGCAGGCACGTCGACGGATGTCAGTTCTGCGCCGAGAACCGCTCCCAGATGCGGTGGGTGCCGAGCAGGTCCACGAGCCGGGGGATGGCGTCGGCGTCTTCCGTGACGGTGATCACGCCGGGTGCCTGTGGGTCGACTCCCCTCTGACCACGGCCGCGGCCGCTCGACACAATCGGTTGACCTGCAACAAGCGGTGAGTCATGCTGCGCAGGTTCCCCCTTCCTCGAAGATCACTTCCCTCGCCGCTGGTCAGAGCGCTGCCCTTGGCGACTTCGATGCGGTCCTGCAGCCGGGAGAGCCGACCGGAAGGCTTACGGGGATGCCGCCTCAAGGGCGGTGGCGTCCTGTGGCCCACCGCGGGCGCCCCCCGCGTTCGCATGTGCGTCCTCAGCGAAGGTTCATCACCTCGCCACGGGATACCTCTTGCCTGGCCAAGATCAACTGCGCGTTCACGGCCCGCCTCGGGAATCCCGTGCGGATCTCTCCTGACCTTGATGTGTTCGGGCACCGCGGTCGGGGAAGTTCCTGGCGGGGCTGCGTCACGCGGAGCAGGAGCGGTGCAGCTTGCCGAGAAGGGGAGACAACGATGACGGATCGTCCGGAGTCGGAGCCCGCGACCAGCCCGGTGAATCTCGCACCGCTCGACGAGGCGCTCGCGCTGATCCGCGAGGCCGGGATCGAGGAGGCGCTGGGCGCAGTGGCCCCCGCCCTCGCTCCCGGGGAGCGCGCCGATCTCGCCCGGCACTGCGAACTCGCCCATGCGGCCGTACTGCTGAGTGCTCCGTCGGAACCGGTGCTGCGCGCGGCAGTGCGTTCGCGTGGGCTGGAGGTGGGCTCCTCCCGTCCGAGTACGGTGGTGCGGCAGCGCCTGGCCGACCGCTACGGACTGGCTCCGCGGGAACTGGAGGTCAGCATACTGAGCGCCCCGGTGCCGGGACCCGGTGGCCGGCCGCGGGAGGTCGAGGTCTTCGCCCTGGTCGCGCCGGACGGGTCGCCCGCCCGGCGGGTGGCCGAGCGGGAGGCGGTCGAGCGCGGCGAGGAGCACCTGGCGCTGCGGGTGGTCCGGCCGGACCGCGTTGTCCCGGACGGTCTACGAGTGCTGCTGACCGGCGCGGGAGGGATGCGGCCGGACGGGGGTGGCTACAACGCACACGAGGACGGCACGGTGCTCTACTTCCGGGCCGGCTCCGGAGGCGGACCGGCGCTGCGCCGCCGCCTGGAGCTGTATGCACGCGGCGCGCACCCGCAGGTGCTGGCGGCCCACCTGGAGGAGCCCGCTGTCGAACCGGAGCGCCGGCTCCTGGAGCTGATGACGGGCGCCTGGACCAGCCAGTCGATCGCCGTGGCCGCCCGGCCCGGTCTGGCCGACCTGTTGCCCGCGCCTGCCGAACCGGCATCGTCGGTCGGGGAGTTGGCGGAGCGGGCGGGCGCCGATCCGGACGGGCTCGGACGGCTGCTGCGTCACCTGTCGGCCCTCGGGATCGCCGCCCGCGACGATGGCGGCTATCGCCTGGGGCCGTTGGGCGCGTCGCTGCGCAGCGACGTCCCGCACAGCCTGCGGCCGCTGGCGCTGCTGTACGGCGGCCCGTTCCACGACTCCTTCGCCGACCTGGATCACGCCGTGCGGACGGGCCGCGAGGCCTTCGCGCACCGTTTCGGACGCGGGCACTTCGAGCACTTCTCCGCCGATCCCGAGCTGTCCGTCCTGTTCGACCGGGCGATGGCGGCCGGCGCCGCGATGTTCGCACCGGTGGCCGAGGCGGTGGCGGCCTCGCGGGCCCGGGTGGTGGTGGACGTGGCGGGCGGCGACGGTGAGCTGCTGCGCGGTGTGCTGACCCGTGCCCCGGCGACGCGGGGGGTGCTGCTGGAACGGGAGGCGGTCGCCCGGGCCGCCCGCGCCCGGATGGCTGCCGCCGGCCTCGCCGACCGCTGCGAGGTGGTGTCCGGCGACTTCACCCGGACCGTGCCGGGCGGTGGGGACGTGTACGTGCTCTCGCGGGTCCTGCACGACTGGGACGACGGCTTCTGCGCCGACCTGCTGGAGCGTTGCGCGCGGGCCATTCCCGCACACGCCGAACTCCTCGTGGTGGAAAGGCTCCTGCCGGAGGACGAGAGGCCTTCGCTCGCCGTTCCCTGGGACCTGCACATGCTGTGCGACGTCGGCGGCCGCGAGCGGGCCCTCGGCCACTACGAGCAACCGCCGGCCACGGCGGGCCCGCGGGTGACGGAGGTCCGTCCCCTGCCGCTGGACGGCCACCTGCTGCGCGCCAGTTGGCCCGAACCGGGCGGCGCCCCGGCCGAACGTGAGGTGCGGGCATGAGCGTCACCACGGCCGACTACCTGGTCGCCCCCGGGCCGGACGCGGCCTACCGGCACACCCTGCCCGGGCTGCTGGACCGCCGGGCCGCCGCCCTCGGTGCGGCGGTCGCCGCCACCGACGGGCGGCGCAGCCACAGCTGGGCCGACTGGCGGGCCGAGGCCGGCGCCCTGGCAGCCGGCCTCCAGGACCTCGGCATCGGCCCCGGCGACGTGGTGGCCGTCCAACTGCCCAACTGCTGGGAGTACCTGGTCACCCACGCGGCCGTCGCCGAACTCGGTGCCGTCCTGCTACCGCTGCACCTCGCGCTCGGTGCGCGGGAGTCGGCCGCCCTGCTCGACCGGGCGCGGGCCGCACTCCTCGTGGCTCCGACCGGCCAGGAGAGCGCCGGGGTCCGCCGGCTCGCCGTTGGACCGGGCGCCGGTTCCGCGCCGCACTTCGCGCAGCTGGTGGAACGGTTCAGCGGGCGCGGTCCCGAGCCTGTGGAGGTCACCCCGGACCTTCCGCTCGTCCTCATGCCGTCCTCCGGCACCACCTCGCGGCGGCCCAAGATCTGCCTGCACAGCCACGCCGGACTGCTTTCCAACGCCGAGGCGGTCGCCCGGGACGGTCAGGCGCAGGCCGCCGACGTGCTGGTCAGCGCCAGCGCGTTCACGCACCTGTTCGGCCTGCTCTCCGTTCACCTGGCCTTGGTCACCGGCGCCCGGCAGGTGCTGCTGGAGCGTTGGGACGCGGACGCGTTCGCTGCGCTGGCGCGGGAGAGCGGGGCGAGCGTGCTGTTCGCCGTGCCCGCGCAACTGCGTGACCTGGTCCGGCAGGTCGAGCCCGGCGACCTGACCCTGCGGGAGGTGCGCACCGGCGGCGCGGCCGTGCCCGGCGAACTGGTCGCCCAGGTGGGCGAGGTGCTGAGCGCGCGGACGGTCGTCCAGTGGGGGATGTCCGAACTGGGCGCCGGTGCCTTCACCAGGCCGGACGATCCGCCCGAGACGGTGGCCGCCATCGGCCGTCCCGTCTCCGGGTCGCACGCCAGGGTCGTCGCCGAGGACGGCACACTGTGCCCCGACGACGTGACCGGCGAACTCCAGTTCCGCGGACCGCATCTGTTCCGCGGCTACCTGGACGATCCACAGGCGACCGCGGCGGCGTTCACCCCGGACGGCTGGCTCCGCACCGGGGACCGCGCCCTGCGCCGGGCCGACGGCAACCTCGTCCACCGAGGCCGGAACGCCGAACTCATCAATGTCGGCGGCCTGAAGTTCACCGCCTCCGAGGTCGAGACCGAACTCGCCGCCCTGCCGCAACCACGGACGCTGGCCGTCGCCGCGCGCACGGACGCCCGGCTCGGCGAATACCCGGTGCTGCTGGTGGCCCTCCGGGACGGGACGGCGCTGGACCTGGCCCAGGTGCACGACCTGCTGGCCGAGCGCGGCGTGGCCCGCTACAAGTGGCCCCTGGACCTGTTCGCAGTCGACGCGATCCCGCTGACCCCGACCGGAAAGGTGGCCCGCGCGAGGCTCGCTGACCTGCTGGCCGACCTGGCGGCCCCCGGGTCGGCCGCCCCAGGCGGCCCGGCGTCGTTCGAGGCCGTGCTGGCGCTGATCGAGGCGGAGCTGGCCGGCCTCACCGGCGCCCCTCCCACTCCCGGGGCCCGGTTCCGTGAGCTGGGGCTGGACTCGGCCGGGGCCGTGCGCCTGGCTGTCCGCCTGTCCGGACGGCTCGGGCGGCCGGTGGCGAGCACCGCGGCCTACGACCACCCCTCGCCGCGTGAACTGGCCCGCTTCCTCACGGCCACACCCTCGCCCGCCCCGGCAGCCGACCGGCTCCGGGAGCACGATGACGATCCCGTGGTGATCACCGGCATCGGCTGCCGCTTCCCCGGCGCGGTGGACTCCCCGGAGACACTGTGGCGGCTGCTCACCGAGGGCCGCGACACGGTGACCGGCCTTCCCCGTGACCGGGGCTGGGACGTCGACCGGCTGTACCATCCCGAGCCGGGGCGCCCCGGGCGCACGTACGCCCGCGGCGGGAGCTTCCTGTCCGACGCCGCCGGCTTCGACGCGGCCTTCTTCGGCATCTCGCCCCGGGAGGCCCTGCGGATGGATCCGCAGCAGCGCCTGCTGCTGGAGACTGGCTGGGAGGCGCTGGAGCGCTCGGGCATCGACCCCACCACCCTGCAAGGCACCGCCGGAGGCGTCTACCTCGGGGTGATGCCCGGTGACTACGCGCCGCGCGTGGGCGAGGCCCCCGGACTGTACGACGGGCAGCTGCTCATCGGGACCGCGCCGAGCGTCGCCTCCGGCCGGCTGGCCTACCAGCTCGGCCTGACCGGGCCCGCCCTGACCCTCGACACCGCCTGCTCGTCCTCCCTGGTGGCGATGCACCTGGCCGTGCGAGCCCTGCGCGAGGGCGAGGTCGACCTGGCCCTGGCGGGTGGTGCCACCGTGATGGGAACGCCCGCCCCCTTCGTGGACTTCGCCCGGCAGCGGGCGCTGGCCCCCGACGGCCGCTGCAAGCCGTTCACCGCGGAGGCGGACGGCACGGGCTGGGGCGAGGGCGCCGCGGTGATCGTCCTGGAGCGGCTGTCCGACGCCCGCGCCAAGGGCCACCCGGTGCTCGCCGTGGTGGCGGGCAGCGCCGTCAACCAGGACGGGGCCAGCAACGGCCTGACCGCACCCAGCGGTCCCGCCCAGGAACGGGTGATCCGCCAGGCCCTCGCGGACGCCGACCTGACACCCGAACAGATCGACGCCATCGAGGCACACGGCAGCGGAACCCCGCTGGGCGACCGGATCGAAGCCGGGGCGCTGACCGCCGTCTTCACGCGCGCCGATCGCCCGGTGTGGCTCGGCTCGGTCAAGTCCCACCTCGGCCACACCCAGGCCGCGGCCGGCATGGCCGGGGTGGTCACGACGGTACTGGCGCTGCGGCACGGCACGCTGCCTGCCACCCGCCACGTCACCGGGCCGGACCTGCCCCCAGGCCTCGCGGACGGCGCGCTCAAACTGCTGCACCGGGCGCGGCCCTGGCCCTCGACCGACCGGCCGCGTCGCGCCGGCGTCTCGGCGTTCGGCATCAGCGGCACCAACGCCCACGTGATCCTCGCCGAACCGCCGCCGGAGCCGCCCGCACCGGCGCGGCCACGGCCGGAGCTCCGTGCGGACACCCCAGTGCCCTGGCTGCTCTCCGCGCACGACCCACAGGCGCTTCGCGAGGTGGCCGGGCGGCTGGCGGCGACCGTACGGGCGGCGCCGCAGCAGGTACCGGCAGCGGTCGGGCGGGCCCTGCTCGGGACCCGCCCGGCGCTGCGGCAGCGGGCGGTCGTCGTCGGTACCCGCCAGGAGACGCTGCTGACCGGGCTGGACGCGGTGGCGGCGGGCGCGTGGTCGCCGGACACCGTCCTCGGACGGGCCGACGAGCCGGGCCGCACGGTGTTCGTCTTCCCCGGGCAGGGATCCCAGTGGCCGGGTATGGCCGGCGACCTGGCCGCGGCCTTCCCGGCGTTCGCCCGATCGCTGGTCGCCTGCGAGAGCGCGCTCAGCCCGCACGTCGACTGGTCCCTGACGGCACTGCTGCGCGATGAGGCCGACTCGCCCCCGCTGGAACGCGCCGATGTCGCCCAACCCGCGCTGTTCGCGGTCATGGTGTCCCTGGCGGCGCTGTGGCGGTCGTTCGACATCCACCCGGACGCCGTGGCCGGCCACAGCCAGGGCGAGATCGCTGCCGCGCATGTGTGCGGAGCCCTCTCCCTGGAGGACGCGGCCCGCCTGGTCGCCGTCCGCGCCCGCGAGGTCCGGCGGCTGGCGCCCGGCGCGATGGCAGCCGTGGCGCTGCCGGAGGACGGACTGGCCGCCGAGTTGGCGGGCCGCCGCGCGATCACGGTGGCGGCCCGCAACTCGCCTCGCTCCGCAGTCGTCGCGGGGGAGACCGCGGCCGTCGAACGGCTGGTCGCCGATCTCACCGCCGAGGGCGTACCGGCCCGACTGCTGCCCGTCGGCTACGCCTCGCACTCCGCCCACGTGGCACCGCTCGCCGCCACGTTGACCACCGCGCTGGCCGGGGTCCGCGCCGCCCCCGCCACCGTGCCGTTCTACTCGACCGTCGAACCCGGCCACCTGGACACCGTCCGCCTGGACCCCGGGTACTGGTACCGCAACCTGCGCGAACCGGTGCGCTTCGCCGACACCGTCCGCACCCTCCTGGACGGCGGCCACCGGCGCTTCATCGAGATCAGCCCCCACCCCGTGCTCACCCAGGCCGTGGCGGAGACCGCCGACGCGGCCGCCCTGCCCGCCACCGTCATCCCCACCCTGGTCCGCGGGGAGCCCGGCCCGCACCGCTTCCTGCTCTCGGCGGCCGAGGTCCACACGGCCGGCGGTCCGGTCGACTGGCGGCCCGTTCTGCATGACGCACCGCCGGAGCGGGTGGAGCTGCCGACCTACCCGTTCCAGCGCCGGCGCTTCTGGCTCACCACCACCCGCACCGCCGATCCCGCCGCACCCGTCGAAGATGACGAGCCCAGTACCGGCGGCCCCGACCTGCTGACCCGTGTGGTGGCGCACACCGCGGCCGTCCTCGGCCGGTCCTCGGACGCCGAAGTGCCGACCGACGCGACCTTCAGCGAGCTCGGCGCCGGCTCCCTGGCGGCCTTGGAGCTGCGGACCCGCCTTGCCCGGGAGCTCGGCCTCGCCCTGCGGGCAACAGTCGTCCTCGACCACCCGACCCCGCGACGGCTCGCCGACCACCTGTCACAACAGTTCCGACAGCAGCCCGCCACCCCTGATGTCGCCAGGCCCCCGGAGCGGTCCGTTCCCGACGACGACCCCGAACTCCCGGACGGCCTGGACGCGCTGTACCGCGAAGCCTGCCGCACGGGCAACGGCGCGGCGGCGCGCGACCTCCTCCAGGCCGCCGCGGCGCTCCGCCGGACCTTCGCCCGCGAGGCTGCCGGCGCGCAGGCGCCCCGGACGATCCCGCTGCCCGGCGGGACCTCACACCCCGCCGCGGGCCTTCCCCTCCTGCTCTGCGTCCCCTCCGTGCTCCCCACCGGCGGCCCCCACGAGTACACCGAACTCGCCCGGCACTACCGCGGCCGAACCACCGTCCTGCCACTGCCCGGCTTCGCCGCAACCGAGGCCCTGCCCGCCGACCTGACGGCACTCACCACCAGCCACGTCGAAAGCCTGCGCCGGCACGCACCGCAGTCGCCGATACTGCTCTGCGGACATTCCTCCGGCGGTCTGCTGGCCCACGCCCTGGCCCAGCATCTGGAACGGCTGGGCCACCCGGCGCACGGCCTGGTCCTGCTCGACACCCCGTGGCCCGACGCCGCCTTCCACGCCACCACCCTCCCGCCCGTCCTCGCCCGCCTGGCCCAACGCCCCGACCCGCTGGCCACCGAGCCGATCGGCACCCGCCGACTCAGCGCCGCCGGCGGCTACCTCCGCCTGCTGGAGCACCTCGTTCCCGGCCCCCTGTGCTCCCCGACGCTGCTGGTTCGGGCAGCCGAACCACTGTCCAGCGTCGGTCCGTTGGCCCGCTGGAACCTGCCGCACACCACCGCGGACGTCCCGGGCGACCACCTCACCGTCATGACCGAGCACGCGCCCGCCCTGGCCCGGGTCATCGAATCCTGGATCGCCGACCGGTGCGGCGGACCACCCCACCCCGAGGAGCCACACCCGTGACCGGACGCCCCCACCACCAGGTGACCGAGGCGCTGCTGCGCGTGCGCGACGCGGACCGGACGGCCTCTCCCTACCCCGCGCTGCGCCGGCTCACCGCCGAACTCGGCGCCGGCCAGCCCATGATCACCGATCAGCCGCGGCTGCGGAACCTGCTCGAACTCACCGCCGCCGCCGACCCCCGGCTCTTCCACGTCATGTTCCTCCACCACTGCATGACGCTGGGCCCGGCACTCGACTACGGTGCCCACCCGGCCGACCTCGACGCACTCGCCACCGGCAGCTTCGTCGGCGCCGCCCTGATGACCGAACTCGGACGGGGGAACAGCAGTGCCGCCATCCGCACCGAAGCGGTCCTCGACCGCGCCGGCGGCGAGTTCGTCCTGCACTCACCAGAGCCCGGCGCGGCCAAGTACCCGCCCAACGTGGGTGAACCCGGCGTGCCACGGCTCGCCGTCGTGAGCGCCCGGCTGCGGGTCGACGGCACTGACCGTGGTGTCTTCCTCTTCCTGGTCGAGCTCCGCGACGCGCACGCCACCGCGCCGGGTGTCACCATCCGCCGGCATCCCCCGACCGCCCTGCTGCCGCTGGACTACGCCACCGTCCGCTTCGACCGGGTCCGGATCCCCGGCCACCGCTGGCTCGCCGACGGCGCCGCCCTCACTCCCGACGGCGGCTTCCACGACCCGGCCGGCGGTGCCGGGGAGCGCACCCGGCGCAGCCTGGGCATGAGCCGCTTCGCGTGGGGCGCCGTCACCGTCGGCCTGGCCGCCGCCGCCCGTGCCGCCGTCTCCATCGCACTGCCGCACGCGCTGCGCCGCATCACCGCCGACCGTAACGGCGGCGAGCGGACCGCCCTGGATCACCGGGACCAGCAGCGTCTGCTGTTCGGTGCGGCGGCCGACGCCTACACCGCCACCGTCCTCGCCCGCCAGGTGACCGCCGCCTGCTGGGACATCCCCGCAGGCGGCGGGCGCGGCCGCGGACCATCTCCCGAGGTGATGAGCACCCTGGCGCTCACCAAGGCGGCCGTCGACCTGCTCGCCGACCGGGCGGTGGCACGGTGCCGCTCGGCGACCGGAGCACTCGGTTTCTTCTCCGAGAACCGACTCGTCGACTACCAGGCACTCACCGCGGCCTTCCACTCCGCCGGCGGGGACAACCGGCTGATCATGCTGGACGCCGCCCGCTCCCTCGCGGCACAACCCGCGCCACCCGCGGGCCTCGCGCACCTCCGGGACGAGGACGGCCTCGGCGCCCTCTTCCGCACGCACGAGCGCACGTTGCACGAAGACCTGACGGAACGACTCGCCAGAGCCGCCGCCGACGGAGCCGACCCGGCCGACGCCTGGGACGACCAGTCAGCCCTGGCGGGAGCCCTGGCCCGCGCCCACGTCACCCGCACCGCTGCCGAGACCGCGCTGCCCCGGCAGGCCGACGACCCCGTGGCAGCCGACCTCCTGCGCGCTGCCCGCCTGGACCGGGTGGTTTCGGACCCCGCCGGATACCTCATGTCCGGACTGGCGACTGCGGATCAGGTCACCAGCTGGTCCGTGGCCCTGGACGGAATCCACGACAGGCTTCGCCCGCTGGCCGCGCGTGTGGTGGACCTGATGGCCGTCCCGCCCGCACTCCTCGACAGCCCCCTCGCTCGCCCGGACTACATCGCGGCACTCAGCGGGGAGTGAGCCGACACCCCACCTCCGGGGGCGTCCATTCGGCGGTCGTCCCGTCCCGGGCTCCGGTGCCGTTCCACCAGTAGATCTGCACGGGTGTGCCGTCGCTGTCGCTGCCCTGCACGTGCAGCCGACAGGCGTGGGAGACCCGGTTCCCGCAGAGCTTCCTGTCCTTCCTCATCGCACGGCACCTGTTGACCATCCACAGAGAGTGTGACCAATGCGGCGCCGACAGGGAAGGGCCGCCGGGTGGTGGACCGGGCCGGGACCAAGAACGTTGAGATCGCCCACACCCCGTCCACCTCCTCCTGGCTGAACGCCGCCGACGCCGCTACGCGAGGTCGTCGACAGTGCGAGCGCCTACCGGGCGTTCCTTCGCAACGCCTTCCGCACGGCCGTCGCCAGGCCGCCCACCGCACCTCGCAGCCGGGGGCGGGGGGCTGCGGGCTCGCGCCGGGGAGCCCCCGCCGCGGTGAAGTCGTAGGCGGTCTCGGCGTGCTCGGTCTGGTCGATGCCGTCCACCTCGACCTCCTCGGCGACCCGGAAGCCGACGGTCCGCTCGATCGTCCGGCCGAGTAGCCAGGACACCGCGAAGGAGTAGCAGGCGACCACGACCACTCCGACCGCCTGTTTGCCGAGTTGTCCGATCCCGCCGCCGTAGAACAGGCCCCGGGCGCTCTGGGCGACGTGTCCGGTGGCGAGGAAGCCGATCAGCATCGAGCCGACCGCCCCGCCGACCGCGTGCACGCCGACCACGTCGAGCGAGTCGTCGAAGCCCAGCCGGTACTTGAGGCTGACCGCCGCAGCGCAGACCGCGCCCGCGACCAGCCCGATCACAACGGCGCCGAGGACCGAGACCGACCCGCAGGCCGGGGTGATCGCGACCAGGCCGGCGACCGCGCCGGAGACCGCGCCGAGCGAGGTGAACACACCGTTCCTCGCCCGCACGTAGGCCAGCCAGCCGAGCATCGCGGCGGCGGCGGCGATCTGGGTGTTCAGGAACGCCGTGCCGGCGATGCCGTTCGCGGCCAACGCCGAGCCCGCGTTGAAGCCGAACCAGCCGAACCAGAGCAGTCCGGAGCCGAGCATCACCAGCGGCAGACTGTGCGGGCGCATCGGGCTCTTCCGAAAGCCGACCCGCTTGTCCAACACCAGGCAGAGCGCCAGGCCCGCGACCCCGGCATTGACGTGCACCGCGGTGCCGCCGGCGAAGTCGATCACGCCTACCCGGTCGACCAGCCAGCCGCCGCGCCCGTTGTCGGTGCTGAACACCCAGTGCGCGACGGGGAAGTAGACCACCGTGGCCCAGAGCGCCACGAACAGCGTCCACGCGGTGAACCTGGCCCGGTCGGCGATCGCGCCGCTCACCAGCGCCGGGGTGATCACCGCGAACATCAGCTGGAACGCGGCGAACACGGTGACCGGGACCGAGCCGTGCAGGTCGTCCCGCCCGATACCGCGCATCCCCAAGTGGTCGAGGTTGCCGATCAGGCCGTGGAAGGCGTCGGGCCCGAAGCTGAGCGAGTAGCCGTAGAGCACCCACAGCACGCTGACGATCGCCAGGACGACGAAGCACATCAACAGCATGTTCAGCGTGCTCTTGACCCTGGCCATCCCGCCGTAGAAGAACGCCAGCCCCGGGGTCATCAGCATCACCAGAGCCGCGCTGACCAGGACGAAAGCGGTGTCGCCCGCGCTGAAACCGGCCGGCATCACGGGCCGGCTCAGCTGAGCCGGTCGCCGGTGCTCCGGTATATCGCCGTCTTCCCGGACTCCAACGTGCCGCGCGCCGCGCGGACCGAGTCGCGCAACAGCTCCAGTCGGCGGGGGCCGGGAGCGGCACCCAGGGCGGTGAGCACGCCGAGCGCGGTGTCCGTCGCATGGCGCGCGGTCCGCAGGATCGCCGTGCGCTCCTGGTCGTCGTCCTCACCGAGGCTGTGCAGCGCGGCCGCCGCCTCCGCCAGATGGGTGGTGACGCCATGGACCGTGGGCGGGTGAGGATACTGCCGGGCGGCCTGCCCATGCGGCCACAGGTGGCCGTGCACCCGCAGCCGTCGGCCACGGCGTGCGCGAGGAGGGTACGGCTGCGTGCTCATGGCGAAACTCCTCGGATGTTCCCGTGCGTGCGGCCCCCTGTCCCACCGGAATGCTAAGGCGCCTCCCCGTCCGACGCCCGCCGGAAGCGCCCATGGCGGTCGGTGTACGGCGCGCCGCCGAGCAACCCCAGTGGGTAACCTTGGAGCTACGGAGAGATTGCGGAAAGGTAAATCAACTTGGGGTGATCCTGATGCCTCCCGTCCCGACCTCGTCCCCTTCGCTGACCACGACACCGACGGCCACTCCCACGTCGGGTCCCTTGCGCCTGTTCGTCCGCCAACCGCTGACCCGTTCCGGCCCGGGCGACCGGAACGTGGTGCAGGCCGTGGTGGACCTGGCCGCCGATCCCGGGGTGGCAAGCGGCCTGGTGGCCCTCCTGCCCTATCCCGCCGCCCAGCACGCGGGCACGTTCAAGGAGGCCTTCACCGAGGAGACCGGCCTGGAGTTCACGCCCGCGGATTTCCGGGCCTGGCGCTTGGGTCTGCTCGACAGCGCACACGCGATGCTGGTCGTGCGCACCGAGCTGAGCGAGTCGGGCGCGTACGAGGTGGCGTACAACGTCCACGCCGGGCCCCGGCTGCCCATCTTCTTCGCCGTCCACGCATCCTGCCCGATCAGGACGACCCTGCTGCAGGACCTCAGCCCACTCGTGGACACCCGGTACTGCTCCTTCACCCACGCTGCGGAGCTGACCGGGCCATTGCACTCGTTCCTGGTGGCCGCCCGCCGAAGGGGATGGCCGGCATGAGCGCCCTCACCCCTCGCCCCGCACCCAGCGGCCGCCCTCACGTGGCGGCGGAGCGGGGCGCACGGCGCCACCTGGGGTGTGCGGCGCGGATGCTCCAGGTGCCTGATGCGGCCTGGCCCCAGGAGCAGGACGCGGCCTGGGCCACCCTGCGAGAAGCCGTCGGCACGGCCCTGTCAGCGCTGGCCGCCGCCCGGGTGCCACCCGGTCCGTATCGGCTGGGCCTGCTGCGCGAGACCGTCGGCGGCGCGCGGGCGACGGGGCTGTCGGCCCACATGGCCGTGTACCAGCAGCAGGCCGCGACCGCCCGGCCGCGACCCTGCGGAACCGCGCTCCGCCGCCAACCGGCAGGGCCCCGCGTCGATCGTCGCACCGACGCCCCACCGCCTCCCGAACCGGGAGCACGGAGCATCGGGACGGCAATCGGTTCCGGTCACTCCGTACTTCCCGGAACCCATTGGCCCGCGCTCCCTCGGCCGTCGAGCGCCGGGCGGCGGACTGCTCGGCTTCGACAAGGAGATCCACCGCGACCGCGTGCGGGAACGAGGCTTCGCCCACCCCGAGCGGCTTCGCACAAGCACGACCGGGCTCGGCGAGTTCGCTGACGACCACCGGGCCGCCCCCTGAACGGACGGGAGGTGTCCGACCGCCGCGCAGCCGGGCACCTCCGGCTCCTGCCGCTGACCGCCCTCACACGATCTCGGCCCCGGACGGCCACCGGCCCGAATGCCCCTCCGGAGGCGCGGCATCCACCCGCCGTCACGGCCTCGGAGCCGCCTCCAAGCCGCCCGCCGGACCGCTCGTACCCGCAGAAGTCGCCGGTACCCGACTCGTCACAGCGCCACCCAAGCTCTTCGTGATCCTGCGGGGCTCGCCGTGACCTACCGCGTGTGCCGCCGGGAGAGAGCCGCTCGACCGGTGCCTACGCTTCGAGGGACTTGGCGGCGTCGCGGATGACGTCGAGGACGAAGTCCGGGTGCGAGAGCATGGGCACGTGGCTGCTGTCGACGGCGTAGGTCTTGGCGCCCATGCGCTCGGCGGCGGCCCGCTCCAGGTCCGGGTTCACCGTCCGGTCGTTGTTCGCGACGATGTACCAACTCGGCTTGGTGCGCCAGGCGGTGCCGGGTACCTGCTGGTCGAACAGGTCGGGGACCGGCACGGCGCCCACGGCCCGGACGAGCTGCTGCTCGGCCGGCGGCAGATCGCCGCAGAAATCGTCGGTGCCCGACTCCTTGAGCCAGATCCGGCCGTGGGAGATGTCGATGTGATCGAACACGGGCGTACGGGGGAACTTGTTCTGCTGCTCCTGCGAGGTCTCGTCCTCGTCCGGGCCGAGCGCGGCGATGTAGACCAGTGCGCCGACGCGATCGTGAACGCCGGCCTTGGTGATCAGGGTCCCGCCGTAGGAGTGACCGACGAGCACGACCGGGCCGGGCACGTGGTCGATGGAGCGGGTGACGCACGCGACGTCGCTTTCGAGCGAGTCGAGGCCGTGCTGCGAGCTGGAGACCGCATGCCCCTCGGCCTGGAGCACGGGGATGAGCTTGTTGAAGCACGAGCCGTCGGCCCAGAGCCCGTGAGCGAAGACGATGCCGGCCTTGCTGGCCATGGGTTCCTCATTTCGTCGTCATCGAGCCATGATGATCCGGCTACACCGGGTCGCCATGCTATGACTCGTCGCAGTCGGCCGCGACTGCTGCTCCTTCCACCTCCGTCTGCGGGTTCGGACTGCCATGGTCGTCATGGAACTGGGGCCGACGCCGTCCACCCCGACCACCGGCGTCACCGCCGACGACCACGCGGCCCCCGCATCGAGGAGAACGCGCGGGCGGTGTCGAAGCCCCGCCGGATTCACGCCCGGCCCGCGGCTGTCGGTAGCCGACCGTGAACACCACGGCCCTTCCTGATGCGGGGCCGCCAGGGTTCCGGTCTGATATGGACATACCGGGTCAGGGCACCCGCGCACGCACGCGCAGAGAGGCCGCAACCGTGACCACCTCGATTCCCGTCATCCTCGTTCACGGACGCCGACCGCACAGCAGCCTGGCAGGCACCGCGTTCAGCGGTCCGACACGACCGACCGCGGAGACCTTGCGATGACCCCTTCCACACCGTCGCGAGGGGCAGTGCCGGGTGCCGACCCGGGTCTGGCCGGCCGGACCGTCGTCGTCACCGGGGCCGGGCGCGGCATCGGGCTCGCGATCACCGAGGCGTTCCTTTCAGCGGGATGCCACGTCGTCGCGGGATCACGGGCACGCACCGGGGCCCTCGACGCGCACGTGAAGCAGGGCGCGGACCTCACCGTCGTGGAAGTCGATCTCGCGACACCGGGCGGTCCGGCCGAGCTGATCACCAAGGCCGCCGGGCTCCATGGCGGCATCGACGTGCTGGTGAACAATGTCGGAGCGGTGCGCCCGAGGGTGGATGGCTTCCTGAGCGTGACGGACGAGGAGTGGGACTGGGCCCTGAACGTCAACCTCCTGACCGCCGTCCGCGCCACCCGAGCCGCCCTGCCGCACCTGCTGGCCTCCGGCGCGGGACGCATCGTCACCGTCTCCTCGGTCAACGCCCGGCTGCCGGACCCGCTGGTCATCGACTACGGAGCCGCCAAGGCCGCGTTGACCAACTTCTGCAAAGCCCTGTCCAAGGAGGTGGGGCCACGAGGCGTACGGGTGAACACGATCGGCCCCGGCCCGGTGGAGACCGCGCTGTGGCAGGGCGCCGACGGCGTCGCCGCCACGGTCGGACGGTCCCGTGGTGTCGGCCCCGACGACGTGGCCCGGGCCGCCGCGGCCCAGTCCGCGACCGGCCGCTTCACCCGCCCGGCGGAGGTCGCGGACCTCGTCCTGTTCCTCGCCGGTCCCGGTGCCGCGAACATCACGGGCGCCGACTTCGTCATCGACGGCGGGCTCGTGGACTCCCTGTGAGGCGGGAGGTCAGGGTTCCCGGTCGGGCATGATCGTCACCTGGTGCCTCGCCGGCTCCGCCGTGAGGCCATGAGGCCCTCCGGGGCCAGGGGCGGCGCCGCCTTCCCGGGCTCCGGATCGATGCCGTGTCGAGCCAGAAGCCCTCGCGTCCGCCGAGCATGATGAAGGCGGGCAATCCGCCTGGCAGGTCACCGGTGCCGGTGGAACCGCGCCGGTTGCCTCGTGGGACGAAGCGGAGGTCCCCGGGCCCCGCCTTGATGATCACGTCGCCATTGACGAAGCCGCAGTCGCCGGAGAGCACGTGGAACGCCTCCTCCTCGCGGCCGTGGGCGTGCGGGATCGCACCGCCGCCGGGCACGGCACAGCTCCGCCGCAAGCGCCACTGCCAAGCGGCCCGAACGCAGTTGCGGACCGCGTACGACCTCCACGGCAAGGGCCGGCGGAGTCGGCCTACAACCGCAGGCCGGCGGTGCTCCTGATGAAGTGGTCGAACCCCAGCGGGGGGCGCCCGAGCAGCTCGGCGACGTCGTTCGTGGCCCGGTCGTACCGGTTCTCGCCGTGCAGGCGCGCCATCGTGGCGATGTGCTCGAAGACGTGGGGCGGCAGGTCCTGCGTCTTCAGGTCGCGCTCCAGCCACTCCTCGTACGGCACGTCGACGTAGGTGACGGCATCGCCCAGGGCGGCGGAGAACTCGGCCGCGACGGCCGTCATGTCACGCGAGCGCGCCCCGGTCAGTTCGTAGACGCGGCGGGACGGCGGCGCCGGATCGAGCAGCAGCCGTGCGACGACCTCCGCCACGTCGGCCGCGGCGACCGGTGAGGTCCGGGCGGAGCCGAACGGCAGGCGGATCGTGCGGTCCCGCCGGATCGAGGCGACGGCGATCCGCGCGAACAACGGATTCTCCATGAACACCGTGGGCCGGACGTGCACCACCGGCGCACCCGACCAGTCGAGGACGTGCTCCGCCAGCCAGTGCAGCCGCTGCTGCCGGGACTCGGCGGCGCTGGTGAGGTCCATCTGCGAGACCGTCATCTGCGAGATGCTCACCAGCAGGTCGAGGCCCTCACCCTCCCGCGCGGCCGCGGCGACCGTCGTCGCGGCCTCCAGGTACGCGGGCGACACGCCCATCCCGAAGTAGGCCCGACGGCAGCCCGCCAGGGCCTTCAGCACGTCGGCGCCGCGGGTGAGGTCTCCGACCACCACCTCGACGCCGTCCACGGCCCGCAGCGCCGAGGCCCGTTCGTCGTCGTGGTGCACAAACGCCCGCACGGGCACACCCCCGGCACGCAACCGGTCCAGGACCGCTCGTCCGACTCCCCCGACGCGCCCGCCGACACCGGTGACAAGGACGGGTTGGACCTGCACCACGACCACCTCCTGCCCTCCGGGCCGGACAGCCACTCCGCTCGGCCCGTTCGGGACAACCCTACGGACCACGAATCGTCCACGCAGCCGCCTTCGGCCGGCACCGCCCGCTCGGCGGGGGGTGATCCATCACTGCGCACGGTTTCTCCCTGGGCTCCTTCGTGGCCCAGGAGATCGCGCTGATCCGACCCTCACTGGTCCGGCGTCTCGTGCTCGCCTCGGCCGCACCTCAGGGGCGCCCGGCATGCACGGCTGGGCGCCCTGGGTCATCGATGCCGTCGGCACCCCCGAGATCGATCCCGCGAAGGTGCTCGACGTCTTCTACACCCGCTCGCCCGAGAGCCGGTCCGCAGGCGAGAAGGCCTTGGGGCGGATGTTCTCCCGGGCAGGTCGACGCCGAAGCCGTCGGGCCGCCCGTCCGGATCCCGACCGGCCGACTCGCACGGAGAGGCCGCCACGAGCAGCAGTCGGACCGCCTCAGCGCAGGCGTTCCGGCCCGGGCTGTGCATGACTGGAGGGGGCAACAGCAGCCAGGCGGACATCGAGGTGGCCCGGATGGGATTCATCGGCACGGTGGGACTGGTCCTCCACCCCGAGCGCACCTGCGCGCCCACCGTGGAGGCCGTGATCGAGTGGAGCCGGGCCCGGGGCACCAAGGTGCTGGGGCTGACGGCGGAGGTGACGCGGATCGGCTGCGAGGCCGTTCCGGTCGAGGCCGAGGAGATGGCCGCGAGCGCCGACCTGCTGATCAGCCTCGGCGGGGACGGCACCATGCTGCGCGCCATGCGGCTCGCGACCGGCGGCCACGCGCCGGTCCTCGGCGTCAACGTCGGACGCCTGGGGTTCCTCGCCGAGGTCGACATCCCGGAACTCCCCGGCGCGCTGGACGCGATCGACGCCCAACGCTTCACCGTGGAGGCCCGCTCCGGCGTCCACGCCCGCTTCGGGGCCGCGCAGGAGACGGCCCTCAACGACGTGGTGCTCCTGCGCAGCCCCGGGCACAGGTCCGCGGCGGTCGCCGTGCGGGTCCAGGGCGAGCCGTTCGTGGCCTACACCGCCGACGCGGTCGTCGTGGCCACCCCGACGGGCTCCACCGCCTACAGCTTCTCCGCCGGCGGCCCGATCGTCTCCCCCAACGCGGAGGGCCTGCTGATCACGCCCGTGGCACCGCACGCCGCGTTCAACCGCTCCGTGTTCCTCTCCAGCGGCGAGCGACTCGAACTGAAGGTCCTCCCGCACAGCGGCGACCTCGCCGTCGAGGCCGACGGCCTCCTGGTCGGCCACGTCGCACCGGGCGACACCGTCGAGGTGACCATGCTCCCTGCCGCCGCCCGCGTCGTACGGCTCGGCCACACCACCTTCTACCAGCGGGCCCAGCGCAAACTCCGACTCAGCGGCTCGGCGGAACACGGCTGACTCCCCGGTCCGGTGAGGAAACGCGCGCCCGGCCTCAGTGGGCTACGCACCAGCAGACCAGGCCTCGATCCGGTCGACCGGACAGGGAGCCCTCGCCTCCGGCACGTCCAGAAGGGGCCGCGACGGCGTCCCGCACCGGGGACCGGGGCCGGGACGCGGGCGGGAAAGGGCAGGGAGGGAGCGGGACGGAGGGGGACGCCCCGGCCGCTCTCCCCCGGCCGGTCCGGGGCGTCCCAGGGACGGAGAGGCCCTGGAGGGACGGGTGCCGCGGCGCTGAGCATGGGCCGTGTCCGAGTCACGGACCGCAGCCTCGGGGGGAGTTTCCCGCGGGGGCGGCCCGTGACCGCTTCCGAGAAGGGGGAACCTTCCATGATCAAGCACGTGTTCCGGCGCGGAGCCGTCACCCTCGGCGCCGCGGCCATCGCCGTCACCTCGCTTGCCGGCGTCGCCCAGGCCAGTACGAGCGCCGCGAACATCAAGCCCGGCCAGCACAGCCGGGCGGTCTCCTGCGTGCAGGCGGGGCTGAACAGGGCGGGGTACTCCCTCGCGGTCGACGGCCAGTACGGCAACGCGACCTACGCGGCACTGACCGACTTCCAGAGCCGCCACGGCCTCTCGGCGGACGGCATCGTCGGTAGGAGGACCGGCGACGTCCTCTACAACGGCTTTCTCCTGAACTCGGGCGACGTGGTCCTGAGCGAGCTCTGCTACGAGTACATCCCCACCAGCAGCTGACCCGCCGCCCGGACGCCCCACCCACCCGCCGGATCCCGGCGGCCCACCGCTGCCCTCGTGCCGACAGCAGGCGCGGGGGCAGCGGTGCTCCGCCGCGCCCCGGACCTCCCACTCCTCCTCCGAAGGACCAGGTAGCCCTCGACATGACCACCGACCCCACCCCCTCCCACCCCGGGCGCCGCTCGGTACTCGCCGGCGCCTTCGCTCTCGGCACCGGCGCGCTGCTCTCCACCGCGCTCCCCTCCGGGACGGCACGCGCCGCCACCGGCCCGGCGATCGCCTCCACGGCCGCCTGGGGCGCCCGGCCCGCGTCCGGCCCGCTCAACATCCTGCCCGGCGCGCCCGACAAGGTGATCGTGCACCACACCGCGACCGCCAACGTCACCGACTACTCGCAGGCCGCCGCGTTCTCGCTGGCCAGGTCGATGCAGACGTACCAGATGGACACCGAGGGCTGGATCGACACCGGCCAGCACTTCACCGTCAGCCGAGGCGCGTACATCACGGAAGGCCGACACAACAGCCTCTCCACGCTGACCGGCGGCACCCAGCACGTGGAGTCCGCCCACTGCACGGGGCAGAACACGGTGGCGATCGGCATCGAGAACGAGGGCACCTACAGCACCGTCGACCCGCGCAGCGAGCAGTACGCGGCGCTGGTCGCCCTCATCACCCACATCTGCCGCCAGTACGGACTGCGGGCCTACCAGATCTACGGGCACCGCGACTTCAACGCCACCGAGTGCCCCGGCGACCGCCTGTACGCGCTGATTCCGCAGCTGCGCCGCGACGTGGCCGCCCAGATCGGCGGGGACCCGACCGGCCCGGTGTGGCCGGTGCTGAGCAGCGGCGCCTCGGGCGAGCGGGTGAAGACCCTGCAGTACCTGCTGGTGCAGCGGGGCGCCTCCCTGACCGTGGACGGCTCGTTCGGTCCCGCCACCCGCAGCGCCGTCACGGCCTTCCAGAGCACGGTGCACGCCTCGGCGGACGGCGTGGCGGGCAACCAGACGTGGAGCCAGGCGGTCGCGCCGCTCGCGCGCGGGGCCTCGGGCAGCGCGGTGACCGCCGTGCAGAGCCAGCTGGTCGCGCACGGCGTCACGGTGGCGGTCGACGGCGCCTTCGGCCCCGGGACGCAGTCCGGGGTGGCGTCCTTCCAGAGCGCGGCGTCGCTGCCCGCCGACGGCGTGGTCGACGCCCGGACCTGGAGCCGGCTGCTCGCCTGACGCACGATGCCGTACGGCTCCGGCGCCGCCCGCGGACCAGGTCACCGCGGGCGGCGTCACGCCCGGCGCACGGGGGCCGGCCCGGGCCGTCGCGGGACGTCCCCGGGACGCCACGGACCGTGGTGGGACGCCCGTACCCGGGCCGAGAGTGAACCGCACCGCCTGATCGTCCGACAGGCGCACCGGAAGGAATGACCGTGAAACACATCGCAGCCCTGCGCGGCCTCGCCGTGGCCGTGCTCGCACTCGTCGCCTTCGCCCTGCTGCCCGCCCAGGCGCAGGCCATCGACTCGACCACCTGGATCCAGCGCAACCTGGTCGGGATCGGCTACCTGGCGAGCGGCGGTGTCGACGGCGACTACGGCCCGGCCACCACCGCCGCCGTCCGCGGCTTCCAGCGCGACAACGGGCTGGACGAGGACGGCGTGTACGGCCCCCGGACCGAACTCGCCCTCCACAACAAGGTCGCCGAGGTCCAGCGCGCGACCGGCTCGGGCGCCGACGGGGCCTACGGCGCGGGGACGACCTCCTCCGTCACCGCCTGGCAGCGGGCGCACGGGCTCGACGCCGACGGCATCGCCGGGCCCGCGACCATGAACGCGCTGGGGATCGCCCGCACCGTGCGGATCACCGCGCAGTGGAAGTTCCCCGCCCTCGGCTGGAGCGTGAGCGGGCAGTTCGGCTGCCTGGAGCAGCTCTACACCCACGAGAGCGGCTGGAAGGTCTACGCGACCAACCCCTCGTCCGGCGCGTACGGGATACCGCAGGCGCTGCCCGCCACCAAGATGGCGACCGCCGGGCCCGACTGGCAGACCAACCCGGCCACCCAGCTCAGCTGGGGCCTGAGCTACATCAAGTCGCGCTACGGCGACCCGTGCTCGGCCTGGAGCTTCTGGCAGTCCCACAACTGGTACTGAGCGGCACGCGGGCAGGGCCCCACCCCGGGCGGGGTGGGGCCCTGCCCGCGTCGTCCCTACACGCCGCCGCCGGGAAGGGTATCGCGCCGCAGCTCCCGTCGCAGGGCCACGGACCGCGCCAGACCCGCCGTCAGGGCCAGTGCCAGCACGGTCAGCAGCAGCCGGACCGCCTGCCGGCGGTCCGGCGAGGCGGCGTCCCCCTCGCCGGGCGCGGCGCCGCACCCGGCGGCCCCCGGTGCGGCCCCCGGTGCGGCGCCCAGTACGGCGGCCGGTGTGCGGCAGGCCTCCGCCAGGGTCCACAGCTCCAGCAGGCGCCGTTCGTCGGCCTGGCAGACGGCGGCGATCCGTTCGACGGCGTCACGCGGCGGGAACTGCTTGCCGTTCACCCACCGCTCCCACGAGGACTTCGCGTAGTGGGTGCGCTCGCTGATCCGGGCGTAGGTCAGGCCGGACGAGGACTTCAGTGACTGAAGCTCCTCGCAGAGCCGGTCGGCAGGGCCCTTCGGCGCGCCGCCGGACAAAGGAACGTGGTCCATCATGTGTACCCCCCAGGTCGTTCCGGTGCGATCGAGGACGCGCAACGGAGCCGGGCGCCGTGCCGCACTCCCGCCGGCCGGTCCCCACGGGCCGAACCGGTCTCCCGGCGGCCGAGGCCCCCCGCCCCCACGGTGCGCCCTCCCGCGGCACGGCCCACCCCGGGTCACGTGCTGCGGCTTGATCCACTGTGTGCCATCCCCGGGACGAAGTCCACGATCTTTCGGATTTTTGGGATGGGTACGACGCATCGAACCGCCCTGAGCTGCGGTTTGAGACGCCGGAACCGCTCAGGTTGAGACACCGCTGGCCTCGGACGGGCGCCGTGGGACGCCGTCGCCGCCCGCGGTCCGGAGCCGGGGCCCAGCGCCCGGCACGGCGCGGCGACTCCGCCGCCGTCCCCGGCCGACGCCCCGTGAGGGAGGGCGTCCCAGGGACGCGAAAACGATCGCGGGACGTCCTCGGGGCTTCCTAGTGTCGGCTGTCGACCGGCCGTTGCGGCCGTCCTCACCCACGTCTCCCAGGAGCCCCGCCATGCCCATGTTCCCGGTCATCAAGCGCGCCGCCGTCGTGACGGCCACCACCGCCCTCGCGGTCACCGTCCTGGCGGGCACGGCCAGTGCGCGGCCCACCGCCGGCGAGATCGCCTACGGCGACCGGGGAACCGGCGTCAAGTGCGTCCAGCTCGCGGTCAACGCCTCCCTGCACTCCGGCCTCCAGGTCGACGGCATCTGGGGCGACCGCACCGAGGCCGCCGTGCGCCGGTACCAGCAGGCCAACGGCCTCGACGTGGACGGGATCGTCGGCATCCAGACCGGCAGCAAGATGCAGGAAGTGATCGTCCACAACGAGTTCTCCTGGGGCACCACCTGCTGGGAGAACCTGCCGACCTGGTAGCCCGACCCGTTCCCGGGGCCGTCCGCCGACGGTACGTCCCCTTCCCCTCCTCCACCTCAGCAGAAATGAGGAACTTCTGTGAAGCGCTTCCCGGCCGTCGTGGCCGCGATCTTCGCCGGCCTCCTGGCGGCGGTGCTGTCCGTCCCCGCCGCCCACGCCGCGAGCTGGCCCGTCGTCCGCAGCGGCGACCAGGGCGCCAAGGTGTCCACCGTCCAGTACCTGCTGAACGCCCGCGGCTACGCGACCGACGCCGACGGCGCGTTCGGCCCCGCGACCGAGGCCAAGGTCAAGAGCTTCCAGAGCGCCAACGGCCTGAGCCCGGTGGACGGCATCGTCGGCGGCGCCACCTGGCCGAAGCTGATCGTCACCGTCCGCCAGGGCGACAACGGCGACGCCGTCAAGGCGCTCCAGGTCCAGCTCAACGCCCGCGGCGCCAACCTCGCCGTGGACGGCGCCTTCGGGGCCGGCACCGACTCCTCGGTGCGCGGCTTCCAGCAGTCCGCGGGCCTGAGCCCGGTGGACGGCATCGCCGGCCCCGCCACCTGGTCCGCCCTGCTCTCCGGCACGGGCGGCGGCACCGGCGGCGGCAGCGGCGACCTGCTCAGCCAGTCCCAGGCCGCCTCGATGTTCTCCTCCGCGGGCATCACCTGGTCCTCCTCGGGCAACTGCTCCAACCGCAACAACAGCAGCTGCACCTCCTTCGACGGCCTGCGCCGCGCCTCGGCGGACGGCGCCGTCGCGCTCAAGCACGCCGTGGGCGGCTGCGGCCTGACCATCACCGGAGGCACCGAGACCGGCCACGCCGCCGGTACCTACAGCCACGCCAACGGCTACAAGCTGGACTTCGCGATGGTGAGCTGCCTGACCAGCCACATCACCGGCAACTTCGCCTACAGCGGCGTGCGCGGCGACGGCGCCACCCTCTACACCGCCCCCTCGGGCAACGTCTACGCCAACGAGGGCAACCACTGGGACGTGACCTTCACGGGCTGACGGCCACCCGGCAGGACCACACCCCGAGGGGCACCGGACGCATCCGGTGCCCCTCGGGGCTTCGAGCAGCTCCGCGAGCGCGCCGCCGGAGCCGACCACGGGAAACGACTCGATCGCGTGGTGCCCGAGGTCCCGAGGCTTTCCGGCGCCATCGAGGCCGGGGTGCTTCGGCCACGGAGTCGTCGGTGCGGGCGGGGACTCGCGGCCGTTCAGGGCCGGTTGCGGAGCTTCTTCTTGTCGATCTTGCCCAGAGCGGTGACCGGAAAGGCGTCGACGAGGTGGATCCGCTTCGGGGCCCAGAGGGCGCCCCGGCCGGCCCGGACGTGCTCGGCCAGTTCGGCGGGGGTGGCGTGCCGCCCGGGGCGCAGGACCACGGCGGCGGTGACGGCTTCGCCCCAGTGCGGATCGGCTGTGCCGTACACGGCGGCGGCGGCGACCGCCGGGTGGGCGGCGAGGGCGTCCTCGACCTCGCGCGGGTAGACGTTGAAGCCGCCGGTGATGATGATGTCCTTGAGCCGGTCGATGATCGTGATCAGGCCGGTGCCGTCCCGGCGGGCCAGGTCGCCGGTGTGCAGCCAGCCGCCTTCGAGAGCCGCCGCGGTCTGCTCGGGCTTGTTCCAGTAACCGTCCATCACGAGCGGCCCGCGGACGCACAGTTCGCCGGGCTCGCCGTCCGGGACCGGCCGGCCGTGCGCGTCGAGCAGGGCGATCTCCACGCCGGGCACCGGCCGGCCGCAGCTGCCCAGGACGTGCGGGTCGTCGCGGTGTTCGGCCGGATCCAGGACGGTCAGCGCGTTGGGGGCCTCGGCCTGGCCGTAGTGCTGGCTGAGCACCGGGCCGAGGAGGCGGTGCGCCTCGGCGAGCCGGGCGGGGTCGGCGGGTGCGGCGCCGTAGAGGACCCAGTTCAGCCCCGACAGGTCGGCGGTGAGGAGCCGGGGGTGGTCGAGCAGCGCGTAGAGCATGGTGGGGACGACGAACGTGGCGCTCACCCCGTCGTGCTCGATCGCGTCGATGACGCGGTCCGGGTCGAAGGAGGGGTGCAGCTCGAAGCTCGCGCCGCGCAGCAGGCCGGGGGCGACGAGGAGGCCGGCGGCGTGCGACATGGGGGTGGTGATCAGGAAGTGGGTGTCCGGCGGCCACGCCCAGGTGGAACAGGCCCAGGCGTTGGCGAGCAGGGAGCGGTCGCGCAGCATCACGCCCTTGGGCTCGCCGGTCGTGCCGCCGGTGTAGAAGAGGTACAGGGCGGGGCCGCGCGGGTCGTCGGGGCCGGGAGCCGTGTCGGCGGCGAGGCCGTCGAGTTCGGCGAGGGTGATCGCCCGGACGCCCTCGGGGCGGGCGCGGGAGGCGAAGCGGGTGTCGTCCACGACCAGGCAGTCCGACGCGCTGTCGCGCAGGACGGTCCGGTCGGTGGCGGCGGTGGCCAGCGGGTGCAGGGCGGTGTAGCGCAGTCCGGCCAGGCAGGCGGCGGCCATGACGGTGAACGCGCGCGGGTCCGGGCCGCACAGCAGGGCGACGCCGTCGCCGGGTGCGAGACCCAGCCGCCTGAACGCGGCCGCGGTGCGCTCGATCCGGTCCGCGGTCCCGCCGTAGGTCCAGCTGTGCTCGGCCCCGTCGTCGTCGGTGAAGCGGAAGGCGGTGCGTTCGGGCCGCCTGCGCAGCGCGGACAGGATCAGCTCGGCGTATCCGGGTCTCATCGTGTTCTCCCCAGGACGGTGACGGCGGCCACCGCCTCCTCGATTCCGTAGAGGCCGCCGCCGTTCTCGGCGACGGCGATGCGCGCGCCGGGGACCTGGCGCTCGCCGGCGCGGCCGCGCAGCTGGGTGACCAGTTCGAAGACCTGGGCGAGCCCGGTGGCGGAGACCGGGTGGCCGCGGGATTCGAGTCCTCCGGACGGGTTCACCGGGAGGCTGCCGCCGAGGGCGCCGGCGCCGGAGGCGGACCAGGGGCCGCCGTCGCCGATCGGGCAGAATCCCAGGTTCTCCACCTGCTGGATCTCGCCGAAGGCGGTGGCGTCGTGGACCTCCGCCACGTCGACGTCCTGCGGTCCGACGCCGGCCTGCTCGTAGGCGGCGAGGGCGGCCCGGCGGCCGATGTGCCGCTCGGCCTCGTCCGCCGCCCGGTCCGTGCCGGACAGCAGGACGCTGCCGAGCACCGCCACGGCCGCTTCGTCGCGGGTGAAGCCGGCCCTGCTCACGACGACGGCGGCGGCGCCGTCGCTGACCGGTGAGCACATCGGCACGGTCAGCGGCCAGGCCACCCGTCGCGCCGCGAGGACCTGGTCGGCGGTGAACGGCTTACGGAAGTGGGCCCGGGGGTTGTGGACGGAGTGGGCGTGGTTCTTCGCGGCGACCGCGGCCAGCTGGGCTTCGGTGGTTCCGAAGCGCCGCATGTGGGCGCGGGCCAGGGAGGCGTAGATCTCCATGAACACCGACCGGTCGCCGTCGGGCACGGACAGCTCGGGCGGCAGGGGGTCGGACAGGGCGGCGAGGGCGGCGAGGGTCTCCTCGCGGTGGGCGACGTCCATGGCGCCGTCGAACACCGCCAGCCCCTGGGCGGGGTCGGCGCAGACCAGCTTGTCCACGCCGACGGCCAGGGCGACGTCCGCCAGACCCGCCCGGACGTGGGCGATCGCCAGCCACAGCGCGGTGGCGCCGCCGGCGCAGGCGTTCTCCACGTTCACCACGGGAACGCCGGCGAAGCCGTGCGGGCGCAGCGCGACCTGGCCGGGGATCATGTGCTGGCCGTCGATGGCCTTCTGGCTGACCGTGGCGTGGAAGACGGCGCCGACGTCGGCGGGGGTGAGTCCGGCGTCGCGCAGCGCTTCGTGGGCGGCCTGCCCGGCGAGGTCGCCGGCGGTGCGGTCGAGGTGGCGGCCGAAGGGGGTGGCGCCGACGCCGAGGATCAGTGCTTCGCGGTTCATGACACCACCCGGTTGCGCAGGATGCCGAGGCCGGAGACTTCGAGCTCCACGGTGTCGCCGGGTTCCAGGAAGCGGCCGTGTTCCAGTCCGCAGCCGGTGGGCACGGTGCCCGAGCCGAAGACCTCTCCGGCGTGCAGCCGGGTCGCCCGGGAGGCGAAGGCGATCATGTCGGCGAAGGTGTGGTGCATGTCGGCGGTGGTGCCGCGGCTGACCTCCTCGCCGTTGACGCGGGCGGTCATGGTGAGCCCGTAGGGGTCACCGACCTCGTCGGCGGTGGTGATCCAGGGGCCGAGCACGTTGGCGTCGGTGAAGTCCTTGCTCTTGCTCAGGCCCAGGCCGGTGGCGATCTCCTCCAGCTGGGTGTCGCGGGCGCTGAAGTCGTTGAAGATGGTGTAGCCGAAGATGTGCGAAGGGGCGTCCGCGGCCGTGATGTCCGTCCCGCCGCGGCCGAGCACGCAGGCGAACTCCAGCTCGTAGTCCCGCACCGAGGAGTAGCCGGGCCAGGCGATGTCGCTGTCGTGGCCGGTCACCGAGAGCCGGTTGGTGAAGTAGTACAGGGGCCGTTCGAGCATGACGGCCGGCAGCTCGACCTGCTCGGCCGGAATGCCTTCGATCCGGGCGCGGGCGTTGCGGAAGTGGCCCGGGAAGGCGCCGAAGTCCCGGATCTGCACGGGCCTGGGCAGCGGGGAGAGCCAGCGCACCTCGGCGGCGGCGACCACGGCTTCGTCCGGGGCCTGTCCGGCGAGCCGGTCCAGGATCCGCCGTACGGGATCGCCGCCGTCGATGATCGCCTGCATGGTGGCCAGCGCGGGGGCGTGGTCGCCGGTCGCCAGGTGGTGGGCGCGGTCGAGCAGCAGCAGGCGGGCGCCCTGGTCGAGGACGAGCGCGGTCCGTTCGGCGCGCTCGTGTTCCACGGTTGCGAGTTTCACGGTCGGTTCCTCTTCTCAGGAGGGAACGGGAAGCGGGGTGGGGTCGGACGAAGGCCGAGGGGGTCGGACGAAGACCCCTGGGATCGGGCGAAGGCCGGTGGGGTCAGACGAAGGCGACGACGCGGGCCGGGGCGGCGCTCGCGCGGGCGATCTTGATCGGGAAGAACGCCACCCGGAATCCCGACGGGGGCAGGGCGGCGAGGTTGGTCAGCTGCTGGACGATGAAGACCTCCCGCTCGCGGCCGGCCCGGTGGCCGTCCCACAGCACGGAGTTGTCGCCGCTCTCACGGAACCTGCGGGCCATCACGGGGAAGCTCAGGTCCCAGCCCCCGGCGTCGGTGCCGAGCACCTTGGCTCCGAGGTCGGCCAGGAAGAGCGTCGACTCACGGCTCATCCCCGGGTAGCGGAAGAACTCGGGGTCGGACAGCCCGTAGCGCTCCTGGCCGGTGCGCAGCAGGACCGCGCCGCCGGCCGGGACCGGGGCGCCGTTGTCGGCGAGGGCGGACTCCAGCGCCTCGACGGTGATCGGGGCGTCGAGCTCGCAGCGTCCCCGCAGGTCCAGCACGAGCGCCTCGCACCACAGCTCGTCCAGGGCGATGTCGGTGATGGTGCGGGCGGGCCTGCCTTCGCAGGTCGAGCCGTAGTGCAGCGGGGCGTCGACGTGGGTGCCGAGGTGGGTGCTGAAGTCGGTCAGCGTCTCCGCGCCCCAGCCCTCGCCGTCGGGCAGGTCCTCGACGCGGCAGTGCAGGGCGGCGGCGAACTGCTCGCGGCCCTCGCCCGCGGGGTGGGCGTAGGCGATGGAAGGCGCGATCACCTCGGCGAGCGGGCGCAGCGGCTCGGGGAGCAGTTCGCGGTCGGCGGGGTCCAGCGTCCTGGTCAGGTCGATCAGTTCCATCACGGATCCTCCTTTGTTATTGGACGCTCAGCATAGAACTGGACTTCCAACACAGGCAACCGCTCGCCGCCCCGGAACCACCCGGCCGTGGCGTGACAGAATCGGCCCGGTCAAGCGGCCGCAGCATTGGAAAGGACACCGCGTGGGCGCGACCCGCAAGCAGGAGATCTCCGCCGAGACCCGGCGCCGGCTGGTGGCCGCCGCCTGGGAACTCGCCGCCGAGGGCGGAACCGCCGCGGCCTCCGTCCAGGCCGTGGCGGAGCGCTCCGGCATCAGCCGGGGCTCGGTGGCCTGGCACTTCGGCTCGAAGGACGGCCTGCTGAAGGCGGTGATCGAGGAAGCGTTCCGGTGGGGCGTGGAGTTCATGCGCGAGCGCCTCTCCGCCGCCGGTCCGCAGGCCGGGGTCGAGGCCCTGATCGAGGCGAACTTCGCGCTGATGTCCCGCCCCGAGTCGCACATCTTCTCGACGCTCCTGATCGAGGCCGTGAGCCGCGAGTCCCCCCTGCGCGCCACCTACGCCGAGGAGTACGCCAAGATCCGCGGCCTGTACGCCGACCACCTGCGCGCGACCGGCGCGCACGCCGCCGACCCGGAGGCCGTCGCGGCGGCCCTGCTCGGCGGCACCCTGGGCATCAACATCCAGCACCGCCTGGACCCGGACCTGGACCGCCGACGCGCCGTGACGGCGATGACCGGCATCTACACCGACGCGCTCTCCGACACCGAGCCCCCCACCTCCGCAGGCACCTGAGGCCCGAGGAGCGGACCACCGGCTTCCCACCCTCCACCCACCTCCCCGACCCCCTCCACGCCGACCGCGCCGCACGCGAAGTGTCCATTTCGTCCTGGCGATGTGCCTGTTCTTCGGGCAGGGCTATGAGGAGGTGGCCCGGCTTCTCGTCCAGGGCCTGGAGCGGGAGGGCCGGTGGGCCGGTGCCTGGCGGGTGCCGACGACGGCGGCCATCGGCCGGGCCCGGCGAGCTGGTCGGACCGACACCAAGACCGGCCCAACCAACCGAAAACCCAGTTAAATCACCGGTATTGCCTCTAGGGACGGAAGGTTCGGCGGTAGGTGTCGGGTGGGACGCCGACGTTGCGGTGGAAGTGGCGGCGCAGGGTAGTAGCGGTGCCCATGCCGGTGGCCGCGGCGATGGTGTCCACGGTGGCGTCGGTGGTCTCCAGCAGTTCCTGGGCGCGGCGAATGCGCTGGGTGTGGAGCCATTGCAGTGGCGTGGTGCCGGTGAGGTGCTTGAAGTGGCGGCCGAGGTGACGTGAGCTCATGCGGGCCTGTCGGGCCAGGTCCTCCACGGTCAGCGGCTGGTCCAGCCGCTCCAGCGCCCAGGGGAAGATCTCACCCAGGGGGTGGTTGCCCGGGGCGGGGAGGGGCGTGGCGATGAACTGGGCTTGGCCCCCGTCGCGGTGGGGCGGGACGACCAGGCGTCGGGCGATCTTGTTGGCGTTGGCCGAGCCGTGGTCGAGGCGGACCAGGTGCAGGCACAGGTCCATGGCGGCGGCCTTGCCCGCGGAGGTGAGGACGTCGCCGTTGTCGACGTAGAGGACGTCCGGATCGACGACGGCTGACGGATGGCGCCGGGCCAGTTCCCGCGTGTGAGCCCAGTGCGTGGTGGCACGTCTGCCGTCGAGCAGTCCTGCCGCGCCCAGGACGAAGGCCCCCGTGCACAGTGAGGCCACGCGGGCACCGGCCGCGTGGGCCGCACGCACCGCCTCGACCAGTTCGGCGGACGGGTCGAGGTCGGTGTCGGCCCAGCCGGGGACGATCACTGTGTCCGCCTGGGCGAGGTGGTCGAGTCCGTGGTCAGGTTCCAGGCGGAAACGGTCGATGCGCACCGGACCGCTCCCGCAGAGGGAGAACTCGTACCAAGGGTCCACGATATGGGTCAGGTCGGATCCGAAGACCTCGACAGCCACGGAGAGTTCGTAGTGGAGCATGCCGTCGGTGACGGCCAGCGCAACGGTGGGCATGTCCGAAACTGTACGTGGCATGTCGTTTCCGACGCTCCCGCCGGGCGTCGGCCGAGGGACAGGATGGGGAAGTCAAGCCGCGGCGGATCGACCTCGCAGCGGGTGTTGCAATCCACGGGAGCGGTCTCATGGGGTCAGGTCAGCTGGTTACGGTGTTCGGCGCCTACGGTCACACCGGACGGTTCGTGGTCGCCGAGCTGGCCGCGCGCGGGTTCGTCCCGGTACTGTCCGGGCGCAACGCGCAGACCTTGCAAGAGCTGGCCCACGAGCACGGGCTGGAGGCCCGGGTGGCGTCGGTCAACGATTCGGCCTCGCTGGACCGGGCTCTGGCGGGAACGGCGGCGGTCGTCAACTGCGCCGGCCCCTTCGCCTCGACCACCGGCCCGGTGATCGAGGCCGCGCTCCGCGCGAAGATCCCCTACCTGGACGTGGCCGCCGAACTCGAGGCCAACCTCGACACCTTCGCCCACTACCGCGAGCGGGCCCGGGACGCGGAGGCGGTGATCGTTCCGGCCATGGCCTTTTTCGGCGGCCTCGGCGACCTGCTGGCCACCGCCGCGATGGGCGATTGGACCGAAGCCGACGAGGCCCACATCGCCTACGCGCTCAGCAACTGGCACCCCACCGCCGGTACCCGGCTCTCGGGTGCGGTCTCCCGCAAGCGACGCGGCGACCACCGTCTGCGCTACAGCGGCGGACAGTGGGAGCACCGCACCGACGCCGCGCCCACCCTGGAGTGGACCTTCCCGGAACCGATGGGACCCCGGCCGGTGATCGGGGAATTCACGATGGCGGACGTCGTCACCGTCCCCCAGCACCTCTCCATCCCCGATGTGACCACCTACATGACCGCCGAGGCGGCCCGAGACGTCGCCGCGCCCCACACGCCGGCCCCGACCGCCGCCGACGAGAGCGGGCGCTCGAACCAGACCTTCCTCGTCGACGTCGTCGTCCGCTCCGGCGGAGCCGAACGCCGGGCCACGGCCGCCGGCAAGGACATCTACGCCGTCACCGCGCCCCTCGTCACCGAGGCCCTCGAGCGCGTCCTGACCGGCCGCACCAAGACCGTCGGCGTCGTCTCCGCCGGCGAGATCTTCGACGCCCCCGACTTCCTGCACGCGCTCGACCCGCACATCACACTCGACCTGCACCCGCACAAGCAGACGGGAAGATGATCATGGGGAGAGGAGGAACACACACTCGAAGTACCATCCCTGCAAGGTTCTTCGGCCGATACTTCCCAACCCGCAGCGGCGCGGTCGGGCGGAGACATCCCTGCAGAGAGGACGGAGGGCAAAGGGCGATGAGTGTGACTGAGAGTTGGTCGCGTGTGATGACTCTTCTTCGGGAGCACGCACCGGCCGATCACGCAGATCTGCCGGGGCCCGCTACGGAGCAGATGCTCGCGGCAGCCGAGGCACGGATGGGGATCTCCCTGCATGGGGACCTGCGGACGTGGCTGTTGCAGAACAATCTGGATCTGCCAGAGGGAGACGTCGACGACGAAGCGGCATGCTGCGGCTTCGACGGGTTCCCCGACGAGGGAAGCTTCTTTCTGGGCATCCGGGCGATGGAGAGGCTCCACGCGAACCGCTCCACCTCCTGCGGATTCGACCCTCCGGACCAGCCGGACTCCCCGTTCTGGCGGAATGAGTGGATCCCGTTCCTGTCGGACCAGGACGGCTGGATGGGAAAGTTCGTCGATGTTCGGGACGGGCGCGTCGGCAGCTGGTTCGTGGGTGACCCCACGGTCACGGGCGAGTACGAATCGATGGCCCAGTATTTCGACTCCGTGGCGGAGACGCTGACGAGGATCGCCGATGGAAGCTCACCGGTCTGTCGGTTCACCGAAGGTCGACTTGTCTGGTCGTGAGACGGCTCCCAACTGGAGGACGGCCATTGCCAATCCGTCCCCACCCTGGAACGGCAATGGGATTCAGCAGCATTGACGTTCCAAGGTGAGGATGGCTGCGTCGATGAAAGTCATCCGGTTGGGGCTGCAGCGGGCCCGGCGGAGGATCTGCCAGGACTTGAGTCGCGCGATGCTTCGTTCGACCGGTGCTCGTGCCGCTGGCAGGGCTCGGTTGATCGCCCGCTCTGCTCGGGACGATGGCCGAAGCCGAGTCCGACCCCGCGCGGCGGGAGTTCCTGGACGGTCGCGTGGTTGGCACGGGTGCGGTCGGCGAAGCGGTGTCCCCTCGGCCAGGGCGAGCCGGAGGGGTCCTCGAACTTCTTCGGCTCGGGGGCAGGCTGGCCTGGATCCGGCGCCAGGACCTGCAGGCATCCGCGGTGGTCTGCGACGCACCGCTCTGCAGCCTCGCTCAGGTTGCGCCAAAGATGCCACCTGTCCGCGACCTGCACCGCCTGCGGCGCCCCGCCGTGGCGCCTTCGGCGAAGAACGGTGCCCGATCGCGGCAGACCACCTCCACCCCCGGCCGTTTCGCGAGCCAAGCCGCCAGGCTGGCCGCCTCCCGGTCGGGCAGCAGGTCCAGTGGACGCCGGCCCGGACCTCGACGCCGCCCGCGAGTACGGCCGGTTGCTACAGGCGTACGAGCGAGGGTTCCGGAGCACGCTCGCCGAGCTGCCCTGAGCCGTCGCTCCCGGCTGCCGGCGCCGGGCTCACGCCTGCCAGTGCGGCTTGCCGCTGACCATCACGCAGCTGATCACCCGGCCGCTCGCCTCGTGGGTGCTCTTGCCGAGGTCGTCGTTGCGGCAGAACTGGCCGGCCTTGTAGCAGTTGCCCGCGTTCGACCTGATCTCGCAGTCGCCGGTGGCCGCCGCGGCCTTGGTCTCGGCGGGCGCCGGGTCGGGATCGGTCGGCGGCTGGGCGGTCGTCACCTTGGGCTGCGGCTCGGCCTTGGTGGGCGTCGGCTGCGGCTTGGGGGTGTTGGCGGGGGCGGCGGCGGTCTTGGTCGGCTGCGCCTTCGACGGTACCGCCGGGGAGGTCGGCGCGGGCGCCGCCGCGGTCGGCTCCGGTGCCGGAGGTGCCGGGGGCACCGGCGGCGTCTCGACGGGCACGGCCGGCGGCGGGGTGACCACCGGCGCGGTGACCACCGGCGCGGGCGGCTCCGGAGCCGGCGCGGCCGGGGTGGTGGCCGTGACCGTGACGGCGGGCGAGGAGGCCGCGGTGGTCGAGGCATCGCCCGTCGTGGGGTCACAGCCGGTCAGCGCGAGGCCGACCGTGAGGACGAGTCCGGCGACGGCGGCCAGGCCGCGACGACCGCCGCGCATCCGTGAAGGCATGGACGTGAACGCTCCGTTCCGCTTGGAAGAGGTTCGCGAGTCAACCAGATAAGCCACACGATCTGTCCATAGTTCAAGCACTTGTAAGCAGATCGAGATCTGACGATCACGGAGCGTCGATCAGCGGAGAGTTTCGATCACATACCGCCCCCTTTCGGTCCAGCTGAGCCGTGGATCTGTCAGTACCGCTTCCTCACCCAGAGAACCGCGCCCGTGACCACCAGAACGGCCACCACCGCGAGGACGGGGCCACCGACGCCGAGGAGCCCCTGGAGGGAGGTCGCCGCGGCGTATCCGGTGCCGGCTTCGGCGACGGCCCACAGTCCGGCGGCGCAGGCGCTGTAGGGAGCGATGCTCCGGTAGGACAGACCGGTGGCACCGGCCAGGTGGGGAGTGAGGGTGCGGACCACGGGAAGGAACCGCCCGAGGAACACGGCCCGCCCCCCGTGGCGGGTCATCAGCCTCTCGGCGTGCTGCCAGGCCACGGCGGGGAGGCGCCCGCCGAGGCGGCCGGCCCGCAGGCGCTCACCCATCACGCGGCCCGTGCGATGGGCGAGGCAGTCGCCCGCGAACGCTGCCACGGCGGCGGCCGTGATCACCAGCGGCAGGCTGACGTCGCCGGCGCGGGCCAGGGCACCGGCGGTCAGCAGGAGGGCGAGGGTGGGGGCGAACGCGCCCAGCACCAGGACCGACTCGGCACAGACGGTCAGGGCCACCACCGCGTACACGGCGATCGGCGACAGGTGGCCGAGGGCGTCGGTCAGGACGTTCACCGCCGGTGACCGGCCTGCCCATCGACCTGCCCATCGACCTGCCCATCGACTTGCTCCCCGGACTGCTCGCCGGTCGCCTGGGGACGCCGCAGTTCCCACACGTGGGCCGGGGGCAGATTGGCGAGGACCGTCCAGCGGCCGGTGGCGTAGCGGCGCCGGTAGGCGGCCGTGACCGCGTCGACGGCGGCGTGGCGGCGGGCCTCCGCCCGGGAGGCGAGCAGGGTCCGGGCCCGGCGGGTGCCGAGGTAGGCGAAGTAGGAGAGGGTGCCGCCGGGGTGGAGCAGGTCCAGGTAGCGGGCCATGATCCGGTCGACCCGGTCGGGGGTGAAGTTGGTCAGCGGCAGGCCGGAGACGATGACGTCGTAGCGCTGCTCGGTGTCCAGGTCCTCCACGCGGGCCTGGTGCACGGTGACCCGGATGTGCCGGGCGGGCGGGGCCGGGTGCGCGTCGAGGAAGTCGTGGAGCCGGGCGACAAAACGCGGGTTGGCCTCCACGATGTCGAGGCGGCTGCCGCGCGGCAGCTGGGGCAGCAGGGCACGGGTGACCGCACCGGTACCGGCCCCCGCCTCCAGGACGGACAGCGGGCGCGGGGCCCGGACGCGGATCGGGTCGGTCACGGTCCGGGCCAGGGCCCTGCCGCTGGGGGCGACGGCGCCGGTGGTCCGCAGATCCCGCACGGCCTCCCGCAGGAACGCCCAACCGTCCGCACGGCCGAGTGTCGTGGAGGGGCCTCGGTCCGCGGCCTGCCGGTCGGTGTGCTTCATGGACTCGACGGTAGGAAGCGTCGGTTCGCCCCGGGACCGCCATTGTGCGACGCGGTTCCCCGACGAAAGTGGGGACCGCCCCGTCATCACGGCGTGACGGCGACGTTGGTCAGACCGGCGGTCGCCCGGGTGACGGTGCCCTTGACGTCCACCCGGTCTTCCCTGATCCGGACGCCGGGATGATCGCCGAGGCCGAACGGGCCGCCGCCGAAATCGGGTTGAGCGATTCGTGTCACTGGATCCGGGCCCGGGCCGAGCAGTTGCCGGACGACCTCGGCGAGTTCGACGTCGTCGCGTTCGGCCAGTCCTTCCACTGGCTGGACCGCCCGCGAAGGAGAACAGTTCAGGCGAGCTTTCATTCCGCTGCTTCCGCCCTCCCAGTGATGTGGCGGAAGGCGACGGCCAGTAGTCCGAACGACGATTGCGTGGAGTGCGGCACGCTGGAGGACACGATCGTGGTCCGCGACAGCAAGGATCCGCACGGGCCCGCGCTCACCTTCAGCAGCGATGCGTGGCTCGCCTTCGTGGCCGCGTCCGTGTCGAAGGCTTCGTCACCCGCCGCTGAAACCGCGAGCGCGGCCCCACCGATCCGGTGCGGGGCCGCGGTGTTCACCATTACTGTACGAATCAGTAATGGGGCCTTGATAGCGGAAAGTATGCAGGGCTCGGCTCTTGAAAGCCCCGACTTCGGGGTGTGAGACTACAAGAAAAGAAATAACCTGCCGAGGAGGTGGGTCTTGTGGCATTGCAGGCGAGTTGGGTCCACGGGAACGCCATGGTGGTGGAGAATCCCGAGAATCTCAGCCGCAACGGGCACTTCGGGTGGGGTTCCGACGTGGACATCACACCGGGCAAGTCCAGCTGGTTCCACGTCGCCGTGCCGACGCCGGTGATCGTCAATGACGTCCGGACGAACCTGGTCAGGGTGTTCGTCCTGTTCAAGACCGACGTCGGATTCGGCCGGCTCACCCGGGTTCACGTCTGGGACGGGTCCGGAGGACCGCTCCAACAATTCGAGAACCTCGCCTCCGAGGGCGAGCACCGCACCGGGCTGGACGGTCAGAACACGTTCACCCTCGATCAGCCGCATTCGGTGGCCTTCGGGATCGGAATCTCCTTCTTCGTCGTCGCGGCGATCGGGTTCGACACGCCGATCGCCCCCTCGCGCCTGATCCTGGGAACGGCGGGCGGTGATTTCACGACCTGACACGGCCTGACCGGAAATCAGAATCCCGGCCGCTCAGTCCACCGGCGCCGAGCGGCGTTCGAAGACCTCGGGGCGGGCTCGGTCGAGGGCGGTGGCGACGGCGCCCAGGAGGACGGCCTCCTCACCGAGGCGGCTCGGGGCGAGGGTGGGCCGCATCGGGCTGAGGCGGTCCAGGGCCCGGCCGAGGGGGTCGAGCAGCAGGTCGGCGCCGGCGCCGATGCCGCCGCCGAGAACGATCAGGTCCGGGTCGAGTACGGCCGACAACACGGCGACGGCATAGGCGAGTTGACCGGCGGCTCGGTGCACGGCGACGGCCGCCAGCGGATCGCCGGAGCGGGCCGCGTCGAAAACACCCTTGGCCGTCAACGGGCCGGTCATGCCGAGGTCCAGGGCCGTGCGGACGACGGCGTCGGCGGCCGCCGCCTGCTCGACGGTGCCGCCCGGCGTCCCGTCGGCGTGCGGCGGGAGCGGGACCAGGCCGACCTCGCCCAGCGCGCCGTGCGCGCCGACCAGCGGCTCGCCGTCCTTGACCACGCCCACGCCGAGGCCGGTGCCGACCAGCACATAGGCGAACATCCGGCTGCCGCTCCCCCGCCCGGCGCCGAGCGTGTACTCGCCGAGCGCGGCGAGGTTGGCGTCGTTGCCGACGGTGATGGCGGTCGAGAGCCCGGCCGCTATCCGGTCGAACAGCCCGGGTCTGCCCCAGCCGGGCAGGCTGGTGGCGTACCGCACGCCGCGCCGCTGCTCGTCCCAGACGCCCGGCGTGCCGATCACCGCGTGCACGATGTCGGCCGCCCCGACGCCGGCTTCGGCGATGGCCTCGTGGGCGGCGGCCACGACCGCGTCGGCGACCGCGTTCGCCGTCCGCCCCCGGTTGGGGACGGAGCGGCGGGCCACGATGTCCCCGGCGAGGTCGGCGACGGCGACCCGTAGCCGGGCCCGGCCGATGTCGACGCCGAGGACGTGCCCGGCGAGCGGGTCGGGTTCGTACAGCACGGCGGTGCGCCCGCGCTCGGGGATGAACCGCCCGGCCTCGCGGGCCAGTCCGGCCTGTTCGAGAGCGGCCAGGGCGGCGGAGACGGTGGGCTTGGACAGGCCGGTGTCGCGGGCGAGTTGGGCCCGGGAGGACGGTCCGTCGAGGCGCAGCCGTTCGAGCAGCAGCCACTCGTTGTTGCTGCGCAGCCGCTGCCGGTTCCACGGCTGCGCCGGCGCGGGGCCCGGCGGAACGGTGGTCGGCAGGTCGCGGCTCATCGGGTCCTCCGGTCTCGGACGCGGCAGTGGGGCGCGGTCAGGCGCAGCCAGGCGCGGTCCGGGGTGCGTCGGTCGGCGCCCGGGCCTGGGCATCAGCCAGTATGACCGGTCGTCACGGCGTCATCGGCGGGATGTCCCGCGCGCACGGACGGAAACCGAAGGGGAGAGCAGGGAGCGGAAGAACGGCACGCTCCTCCTGCCACTCTCAAGCTATAGCGCACGGGGGGCCTTGCCGCAAGGCCCCGGTCCTGGCGCACAATCGTCGACCGAAGCCGGAACCAACCCCACTTGGGAGCTTTGCGTAGTGCATCAGCTTGTGTCGGATTCCAGGACCGGAGCCGCTGCCATGACCGCCCCCGCCACCAGCACGTTCGCCACCGGCGCGGACACCACCAGTGCGTTCGGCCTCCCCGACCGCCTCCGCGCCAAGGCCGACCCGGCGCTCGTCGCCCAGGACGAGCGGCACTTCGCGGCCGTCGCGCGGAGCCTGGAGCGGGCGACCGCCGAGGTCTCCGAGCTCCTCGACACCACCCGGCGGGCGCCCGGCGGTGCCGGACGGGCCGCGATGGACCGGGACATCGAGGTCCACCGTCTGACCGGGCGGCTCCGGACGCTGCGCCGCTTCGGCCTGGACCTGTGCCTGGGGCGCATCGTTCCGGCCGACGGCGGCGAACCGGTGTACATCGGCCGGCTCGGCCTCACCGACAGCGAGGGCCGCCGGCTGCTGCTCGACTGGCGCTCACCCGCCGCCGAGCCGTTCTTCGCCGCGACCCACGGCGACCCGATGGGCCTGGCGAGCCGCCGCCGCTACCGCTGGACGGACGGGCGGATCACCGACTACTGGGACGAGGTGTTCGCCGCCGAGGGACTGGCGGGGCACGCCGCCCTCGACGACCAGTCCGCGTTCATCGCCACCCTGGGCGGCAGCCGCTCGGCGCGGATGCGGGACGTGCTGGCAACCATCCAGGCGGACCAGAACGCCATCGTGCGGGCCGGCTCGCGCGGCGCGCTGGTGGTCGACGGCGGCCCCGGCACCGGCAAGACGGTGGTCGCCCTGCACCGCGCGGCGTATCTGCTCCACTCCGACCCGCGGCTCGGCCACCGCCGCGGCGGCCTGCTGTTCGTCGGCCCGCACCAGCCCTACCTGGACTACGTCTCCGACGTGCTGCCCTGCCTCGGCGAGGAGGGCGTGCGGACCTGCACCGTGCGGGACCTGCTCGCCGAGGGCGCGGACGCGGCGCCCGAACCCGATCCGGAGGTGGCGCGGCTGAAGTCCTCGGCGGCCATGGTGCGGGCGGTGGAGCAGGCGGTGCGGATCTACGAGGAGCCGCCGACCGAGGGGATGACCGTCTCCACGGACTGGGACGACCTGTGGCTGAGCGCCGAGGACTGGGCCGAGGCCTTCGAGGCACCGGACCCGGGCACCCCGCACAACGAGGCGCGCGAGGAGATCTGGGCGGAACTGGCCGAGCTGCTGCTGGCCAAGCTGGAGGGTGGCGAGGTGATTCCGGTCGAGACGTTCCTGCGCTCGCTGCGACGGGACGAGGAGCTGGTCGCCGCCCTGCACCGTGCCTGGCCGCTACTGGAGGCCACCGACCTGGTCGGCGACCTCTGGACGGTGCCCGCCTACCTGCGGCTGTGCGCCCCGTGGCTCGCCCCCGAGGAGGTGCGCCGGCTGCGGCGCACCGAGGCGCAGGCCTGGACACTGTCCGACCTGCCGATCCTGGACGCGGCACGCCGGCGGCTCGGCGATCCGGAGACCGCCCGGCGCAAGCGGCGCCAGGAGGCCGCGCTCGCCGCCGAGCGGGCCCGGATGGCCGAGGTGATCACGGACATCCTCGCGGCCGACGACGACGGCGAGGGCGCGGTCACCATGCTGCGCGGCCAGGACCTCAGGGACACCCTGGCCGACGGGAACGCGCTGCCCGCCGCCGACCCGGACCGGCTGGCCGGGCCGTTCGCCCACGTCGTCGTGGACGAAGCGCAGGAGCTGACCGACGCCGAGTGGCAGATGCTGCTGGCGCGCTGCCCGTCGCGGAGCTTCACCGTCGTCGGGGACCGCGCCCAGTCCCGGGACGGCTTCGCGGAGTCCTGGCGGGAGGCGGGAGCGGCTGGCGCGGATCGGCCTGGACCGCGCCGAGGTCGCCTCGCTGAGCGTCAACTACCGCACGCCCGAGGAGGTCATGGCGGAGGCCGAGCCGGTCGTCCGGGCCGCCCTGCCGGACGCCAACGTGCCCACCTCGGTGCGGCGCAGCGGGGTGCCGGTCACCCACGGGGCGGTCGCGGAGCTGGACGGCGTGCTCGGCGCCTGGCTCGACGCGCACGCCGAGGGCACCGCCTGCGTGATCGGCGACGCGGCGTTCACGGCGGCTTTCGCGGAGACGTTCGGGGAGGGGTCCGGGGAGACCGACCGGATCCGCTCGCTCACGCCGGAGCTGGCGAAGGGCCTGGAGTTCGACCTGGTGGTGCTCGTCGAGCCGGCGTCCTTCGGCGAGGGTGTCGCGGGCGCGGTCGACCGCTACGTCGCGATGACCCGGGCGACCCGGCAGCTCGTCGTGCTCACGAGCGGCGGCTGAGGGCGGGCGGGTACCGAGCGATCGTGCCGGTCGCAGCCAGGGGTTCGAGGCTGCGAGCGGCACGGCCGGCATCCGTCCGTCCCGAGCGCGTCCTAGCAGTCGGGGATGGTGGTGCCGTTGTTGTCCTTGGCGGTGTCGTTGCCCCACCGGGACAGGTAGAACGCCGACACCCACTGACGGCTGGGGCCCGAGTCCGGGTCGGTCTTCAGCCACCAGTGGTTGAAGCTGCCGCCGCTGGACACCTCACGGCCCCACGCCTTGCAGTACACGTAGTTCGTCCCCTGGT
>NZ_JBHVPZ010000002.1:141268-229653 GCF_042887135.1 Kitasatospora sp. NPDC057965 | reverse complement strand
CACCAGTGGTTGAAGCTGCCGCCGCTGGACACCTCACGGCCCCACGCCTTGCAGTACACGTAGTTCGTCCCCTGGTACAGCGTCCCCGTACTGCTCGTCGACGTCGGCGAACCGTACACCGGCGCATTGGAGAAGGTGTCCACCCAGTACTGGCCGCCGCCCGCCGGGGGCGTGGTCGGAGGCGTGGTCGAGGAGGAGCCGGATCCGTACAGCCGGATGGCCCCGTAGTAGTCGCCGTGCGAGGAGAGCGCCGCCACCTGGACGTAGCCGCCGGAGTACGGGGCCTCGACGATCCAGCCCTGCCCGAGGTACATCGCGACGTGGTGGATGGTGGAGGCGGTGTTCCCGAAGTACACCAGGTCCCCGGGGAGCAACGGCGCCGTTCCGTCCGCCCGGTAGTAGCGGGCGACGGCTCTGGAGGTCGGCCACTGGGTCCGGGTGGTGCCGTTGATGACGTCCTCGCCGACGGCCAGGTCGTAGGCGTAGCGGACCATGCCGGAGCAGTCCAGGCCGCGGACGTTGCAGTCGTTGGGCGCGCCGTTGGCGGGGTCGCAGAGCCCGTACGTCGGGCCGGGCGTCGCGCCGTGGCCGCCGCCCCACGAGTACGGGGTGCCGATCAGCCCGCAGGCGGAGCGGACGGCGGCGGCGGCCTGGGGCGCCGCCCCGGTGGAGAGCACCCCGCAGGCGGGCGCCGCCTGGGCCGCTCCGGCGCCGGCGAAGAAGACCCCGACCGACACCAGCACGGACAGCAGGGCCGCCCACCGTAACGGGGCGATCAACCGACGGGACAGAAGGTTTACGCGCGTAGTCATGACCCCGAATCGTTCCAGCGACACTGACGGTGGGTCAATGATCTTTAGGTGAACATGCCGGAACGGGACCGGCGTCGCAGGCCCAGCTTCACGCCCAGGCTCAGACTCACGCCCAGGCCCAGGCTCACGCGCAGGCCCAGGCCCAGGACCAGGCTCAGGCCACCCAGCCGCTCGTCATCGCCTGGACAGCGGAACCGTCGAGGTCGGCGAGCTTGGCGCCCACGAACGCGCGAGCCCGGTCGGAGGTCTGCAGGCGGAACGCCGGCCGCTCGGCGGTGAGCGCGTCGATCACGGCCTCGGCGGCCCGCTCGGACGTCTGCGCCTGGTCGAAGGCGGCCCGGGTGCGCGCCGCATAGGCCTCCAGGGCGGGCGCGTACGGGCCGGCGGCGGCCAGCAGGGCGGGCAGGTCGATGCCCTGGCTGGCGACGAACTCGCTGGCCACGGCGCCGGGTTCGACCACGGAGACGGACACGCCGACGGTGGCGGCGACCGGGGCGAGCGACTCCATGAACCCCTCGACGGCGAACTTGGCCGCACAGTAGGCCTCGTTGAACGGCTGGCCGACCACGCCGCCGACGCTGGTCACGGTGACCACCCGGCCGCCGGTGGCCCGCAGGTGCGGCAGGGCGGCCCGGGTCACCTCGACGACGCCGAAGAAGTTGACCTCCATGACCTCACGGACGGGGGCGAGCCCGTCCTGCTCGACGGTGCCGACCCGCCCGGCGCCCGCGTTGTTGACCACGGCGTCGAGCCGTCCGTGCCGGTCGAGGACCCCGGCCAGGCACTCGGCGACGGAGGCGGTGTCGGTGACGTCGAGCCGGGCGAGTTCGACCCGGTGCGCGACCCCGGCCGCCTCGGCGGCCTTGAGCAGCGCACCGGAGCGCCCGGTGTCGCGCATGGTGGCGATGACGCGGAAGCCTGCGCGGGCGGCCGCGACCGCGGCGGCGAGGCCGATACCACTGGAGGTGCCGGTGATGAGGACGATCCGGTCACTGGCCATGAGGGCTCCTTCGCGCTTGCGGCTTCGGCTTGTGTGCGTGCACACACACCATAGCAAGATGTGTGCGCGCACACGCACAAAGGTAGGCTGACGGGCATGGCGCAGCGCACCGACCTCACCCTGGGAGACCTCACCGCCCGCGATCACGCCTTCTACGGCCTGGTCTGGGCCGGCACCACCCTCAGCACCCGGGTCGACCAGGCCCTCACCCGGGCCCACGACCTGCCGCTCTCCTGGTTCGAGGTGATGCTCTGGCTGCACGCCCAGGACCGGCCGGTCGCCGCCTCCGACCTGGGAGCCAAGACGCTGCTGAGCCGCAGCCAGGTCTCCCGGGTCGCCGACGCCCTTCAGGCGCGCGGCCTGGTCGAGCGCGCCCCCTCCCCCACCGACGCCCGTTCGGTACGGATCGCGCTGACGCCGGAGGGCCGGCAACTGTTCACCGCCGCCGACGCGACCCGCCGCGCCGCACTCGCCGAGGCCTTCGACGACCGCCTCGACGACGCCGACATCGCCGCGCTGGAAAGGGTCTGGGCGAAGCTCAAGCACCGCCCCGAAGCCTGAGGCGCCCCCGACCCGGTCGCCTTGCGGTCGCATTACCGGAAGCCCATCGACCGGTCAAGCACGCGCCACTCCGTGGGCGCGGCGCGGCCCGGGGCGTGATCATGGGCCTATGCGGTTCCGACACGGCGGCGGAGGAGGAGACGGCGGCACCCCGCCGGGCGCGGAGACCGACGCGCTCACGGCGGCGGCCGCGGCGCTCCGCGGGAGGGCCTACGGCGCTACGGAGGGCGACGGCCCGGTTCTACTCGGTGAGCTGATCGGCGTCCTGCCCGCCGGAGTGGCGCTACTCGACGCCGAGCTGCGCTGGCTCTACCTGAACCCGGCCTTCAGCACGGTCACCGGCCTGCGCCGGGCCGACCTGCAGGGCCGGCCGGTGGAGGCCACGGCGTTCGCGGACGCCGCCGGCACGCTGCGCCGCGTGCTGGCCGACGGGCGGGACCGTGAACGCACCACCGGCGGACCGGACGGTCCGGGAGCGCCGGTGCCGCCCGGCCTGCGGGTGCGCTACCGGCTGCTGACCGCCGACGGCCGCCCCGCCGGCGTGGTGGTCCTGGTCCTCGACGACCCCGACCCGGACCGGGAGCTGCGGCGCGAACTCGCCCGGGCGCGCACCCGCCTCGCCCTCCTGGAGACCGCCGCCGAACGGATCGGCACCACCCTGGACGTCGACACCACCTGCGCCGAACTGTCGGCGTTCGCCGTGCCCCGGCTGGCCGAGCTGGCCACCGTCGACGTCCTGCCGCCGGACGCCGACGCCCGCACCGGCCGGGCGCCGGGCCGTCGCTTCCACCGGGCCGCGCTCGACTGCGCGCAGGGGCTGCGGCCGGCCGTGGACCGGCTGCCGCGCCCGGGCGAGTCGGTGCGCCACCGGGACGGTTCGACGGCGGCCCGGGCGCTGGCCTCCGGGGTCGCCGTGCTGGTCGCACCGCGCACCGCCGAGGAACTGGCCGAGGCTGCGCCCGACCGGGACAGCGCGGCCGTGTACCGGGCCGCCGGGGTGACCTCGCTGCTGGTGGTGCCGCTGACCGCGCGCGGCCGGCTGATCGGACTGCTGACGCTGGCCCGCACCGCCGGCTCCCCCGCTTTCGGGCCCGACGACGCGGTGCTGGTCGGCGACCTCGCCGCCCGGGCCGCCACCGGCATCGACAACGCGCGCCGCTACAGCCGTTCGCAGGGCATCGCGCTCGACCTCCAGCGCGCGCTGCTCAGCGAGCCCGGCCATCCGCACCAGAACCTCGAACTCGCCTCCCGCTACCTGCCGTCCGGCAGCAGCTCGGTGGTCGGCGGCGACTGGTACGAGACGGTCCGCCTGCCGTTCGGGCGCACCCTGCTGGTCATGGGCGACGTGATGGGCCACGGCGTCGAGGCGGCCGTCGACATGAGCAGCTACCGCGCCACCCTGCGCGACGTCGCCGCGATGGACCTGCCGCCGCACCGGATCCTGCGCCAGCTGGACGCCGTCATCGCCGCCAACGAGTCCGCCCGCCCGGCGACCTGCCTGCTCGCCCTCGCCGACCCGGGCCGGGGCCGGTGGACGTTCGCCAGCGCCGGGCACCTCCCGCCGGCCCTGATCGCCCCGGGCCGGCCCACCGAACTGCTGCGGCTCCCGACCGGGCCGCCGCTCGGCACCGGGCTCGGCGGGTACGAACAGGCCGGCCGCGACCTGCTGCCGGGCGAGACCCTGCTGCTGTACACGGACGGTCTGGTGGAGCGGCGCGGCGAGGACATCGACGCCTCGCTGGCCCGCCTCGCCGCGCTGCGGCTGCCGGCCGCCGGGCCGCTCGACGACCTGCTGGACGCGGCGCTGCACGGCGTCGGCCCGGACGCCGGCCACCCGGCGGAGGACGACATCGCCGTGCTGGCGGCCCGGCCGCGGCCCCGGCCTGCGGCATAGGGGGCCCACGGCGTAGGGGCGCGGCGCAGGGGGCCCGCGGCGCAGGGGCGCGGCGGCCGGTGGCCCCCGTCCGGGCCCGGGACCGGTCAGAGTCCGGCCAGGGCCTGCTCCAGATCGGCCCAGAGGTCCTCGGGGTGCTCGATGCCGACGGCGATCCGCACCGTGCCGGGGCCGATGCCCGCGGCGGTCAGCTCGTCGTCGGACAGCTGACGGTGGGAGGTGCTGGCCGGGTGCAGGACCAGGGTGTGCACGCCTCCCAGCGAGGGCGCGAGCGAGGCGAGGCGCACCGCGCCGACGAAGGTGCGCGCCGCCTCCCGCCCGCCGGCCAGGTCGAAGGCGAACACCCCGCCCTGACCGTCCGGCAGCAGTCGCCGGGCCCGCTCGTGGTCCGGGTGGCCGGGCAGGCCCGGGTGGTGCACCGCGGCGACCGCCGGGTGGGCGGCGAGCCGCCCGGCCAGGTCGAGCGCGACCTCGTTGTGCCGGCGCATCCGCAGGCCCAGGGTCTGCATCCCGCGCAGCGTCAGCCAGGCGGCGAACGGGTCGAGCGCCGCCCCCTGCTCCAGGGCGTGGTGCCAGACGCGGTGGTGCAGCCCGGCGTCGGCGAAGACGGCGATCCCGGCCAGGACGTCGGAGTGGCCGCCGAGGTACTTGGTGGCCGAGTGGAGCACGATGTCCGCGCTGTGCTCGATCGGGCGGCAGAGCAGCGGCGTGGTGAAGGTGTTGTCCACCACGCTCAGCACACCGGCCTCACGGGCCGCGCCGATCAGCGCCGGCAGGTCGGTGACACGCGCGACGGGGTTGGAGACGGTCTCCAGGTACAGCAGCCGGGTGGTCGGCCGCAGGGCCGCCCGCACCTCCTCCGGGTCGTCGCCGCGCACGAAGGTGACCGCGACGCCCCAGCGCGCCGTCAGGTCGGCGAGAGCCGCGAAGGTGCCGCCGTACAGGCTCTGCTGGGCGATCACGTGGTCACCGGAGCGGAGCAGCGCGAGCAGCACGGTGGTGATCGCGCCCATGCCGGAGGAGGCGGCCAGCGCGCCGCTGCCGCCCTCCAGATCGGCCACCGCGCGCTCCAGCGAGCGGACCGTCGGATTGCCGAACCGGCTGTAGAGGAACGCCCCGTCAGGGGCGCCGAAGGCGTCCGCGAGGGTGTCGCTGTCGGGGAAGGCGAAGACGTGGCCCTGGTGCAGCGGCACGCCCAGCGGGCGGCTGCCGGTCACCTCCTCGACGGGCGGGTGGACGATCCGGCTCTCGGGGCGCAGCGCGCGGTGGTGGTCGCTCATGCCGCCCATGCTGGCGGGGCGGGGCCCGGCGGGAACAGGTCCAATCCGGGCCCGGTGGCCCTTGACCGGCCCGCCGGTCGCCCCACCGGCCGAGGACGCCGGGTCTGCCGAGTGGCCCGGGCTTGCCGAGTGGCCAGGGTCTGCCGAGTGGCCGGCGTCTGCCGGGTGTACCGGGTGCGCCTGGCCGGCGGCGTCGTGGTTCAGCTCGCCTCGCGGGCCGCCTTGGCGTCGATCTTCTCCTGGAGCGCGACGAGCAGGCCCTGGAGGAGCTCGATGGTGGTCGTGTCGGTCAGGTTGCCGTTCCCGTCGAAGCGCTCGTGCGCCCGGAAGACGATGACCTCGGGCTTCACCACGACGTCGGTGTCGGTCCAGACGAACACCTGGCGCAGCGCCAGCTGGGCGCGGACGGTGCCGAAGTTGGTCGGCGCGGCACCGAGGATCGCGGCCGGCTTGCGGTGCAGCGGCAGGCCCTCGCTGCGGGTCCAGTCGGTGCTCAGCCAGTCGAGGGCGTTCTTCAGGACGCCGGGGATGGAGTAGTTGAACTCGGGGGTCGCGATCAGCAGGCCGTCGGCCTCCTGGACCCGCCGGCGCAGGTCCTGAACGACGGCCGGCCTCAGCTCGGGGGTGTCGAGGTCCAGGTCGTACGGCGGGATATCGCGCAGGCCCTCGTAGATCTCGATCTCCTGGCCACCCGGGTTGAACTTCTGCGCGGCGCGCAGCAGGCGGGTGTTGTGGGAGTCGGCGCGCAGCGAGCCGGAGATGGCGAAGATCTTGGACGCGGTCATGGGGGGCTCCTCGGACGTGGTGCGGGTGATCGGGCTTCCGTCGGGTGTCGGGCTTGCCGACGTCGAGAAAACTAAACGGATCAGTTCAGTCTGTCAACTGAACAGTTCAGTCTTGACGGCAGGCCGGTCCGTGTAGTTCAGTCGGCCGGAGCCCCGAGGGTTTTGCGTACCGAACGGTTCAGTTCATAGGCTGACCTGCGCAGTCCACCGAACAGACCGGTCAGTACAACGGACCCGACCGGTCAGTACACGGTCGGCACTCCCACCCTCAGCACTCCCCCACCCGATGAAAGGGCGGCCGCACATGGCAGCCGAGCGCCAGGACGCCACCGACGAGTACGGCATCCCGATCATTCCCGACCCGGGCGACGCCGCGACGCGCAAGCGGCAGGCCATCATCGACGCCGCCCTCACCGAGTTCCTCGCCGAGGGCTACTCCGCCGCCTCGATGGACACCATCACCGGCCGGTCCGGCGTCTCCAAGGCCACCATCTACAAGCACTTCGGCAGCAAGGAGCGCCTGTTCCTGGCCGTCGTCGGAGGCGTGCTGCCCAAGACCTACGCCGATCTGACGCCGCCCGCCCGCACCCTCGCCGACGCCCCGGACCTGCGCACGGCGCTCGTGCGCCACGCCACCGCCCTCGCCCGCATCCTGCTGCGCCCCGAGGTGATGCTGCTGCGCCGTCTGGTGATCGGCGAGATCGACCGCTTCCCGCAGCTCGGCCAGCTCTGGTACCGCGTCACCTACGACATGAACAACGGCCCGCTGGTCGACCTGCTCACCGAGCTGACCGACAGCGGCGCGCTGCACGTGTCCGACCCGAAGCTCGCCGTCCAGCAGCTGGTGGCCAGTACCGTCGGCATCCCGCAGCTGGTGTACACCTTCTCCCCGGCCACCCCCGTGGACGAAGCCGAACTCGCCCGGGTCATCGGGGCGGGCGTCGACCTCTTCCTCGCCCGCTACGGCACCGCCCCGCGCTGGCACGGCCCGGCGTGAACGGCCCCGCCGCCGCCCCCGACCCCGGAACGACCGGGACGGAGGCGGCGGGGACCCGATGACCTGGTGAGCGGGTGACCCGGTGACTTGTCCGGCCGGAACCGGAGCCGACGTCAGCGGCGCCCGCCTCCGGCCCGCGCGGCCCGGCGCCGCTGCCAGAGCGCGAACGGCACCGCCGCGGCCACGGCGGCGGCCTCGGGCGCCGAAGGCTCGGCCGGCCGGTCGCCACCGGGCCGGCCACTCCCGGCGTCCCCGGGGCGCCCGGCCTCCCCGGCGACCAGGGCCGGCCCGCCGGACGCCAGACCCTGCTGCCCGAAGGTGTCCGGCACCGGCAGGGTGTCCCAGCGCGACAGCGGCCACGCGATCACGAACGCCCGGCCGATCACGTTCTTCACCGGCACGAACCCGTTGCCCGGCTCGTTGACGTGGAAGCGCGAGTCGCGCGAGTCGTTGCGGTGGTCGCCCATCACCCACAGGTGGCCCTTGGGGACGGTCACCTCACCCACCGGCGCGTCGTCGCACGGCGTGGCGCCCGGGAACAGGTACGGCTCGTCCAGCGCCACCCCGTTGACCTTCAGCGGACTGCCCTGCCGACACTCGACGGTGTCGCCGCCGACCGCGATCACCCGCTTGATCAGGTCCTTCTCGTTGTCGGACGGCAGCAGGCCCACGGTGCTGAGCACCGTGCGGATGCCCTCGACGACGGCGTTGCCCTTCTCCCGCGGCACCGAGTCCAGCCAGCCGCCCGGGTCCTTGAAGACCACCACCTCGCCGCGCTCCGGCTCGGCACCGAACCACGGCGTGAACTTGTCGACCAGGACCCGGTCGTTCTTCTCCAGCGTGTGCTGCATCGAGCCGGAGGGGATGGAGAACGCCTGGACGAAGAAGGTCTTGATGCCCAGTGAGAGCAGCAGGGCGATGCCGATGAGGATCGGCAGTTCCTGCCAGAGCGGCCGCTTCTTCTTCGCCGCCTTGCCGCTCCCGCCGCCGTCGGCCGCGTCGGTGCCCTCGCCGTCCTCCCCCGGCCGACCCGAACCGCCCGGCCCTCGCGACCCATCCGGCCCCTCCGGCCCGTGCGTGGCGGTCGCGGTGCCCGCGGCAGCCACCGGCGCGGCGGACGGCGCCGCCTCCCCCGTCCCCGGTGCGCCCGCCTGGCCGCTCGCCGGACCGGCGCCCGCACCGGCCTCACCGTTGCCCGCCGAACCCGCGGTCTCCTCGATGCTCATCCCTGGCCCCCTCCGGACGGCCCGACGGGCCCCGCCGCGGGACCCCCCGTTGTCAGCTAACGAACGGTGGTTCCCGCCGACCCGTCAGAACGTACACCCGCGACCCCATGCCCAGGCAGGCCACCCGGCCGGGTCGCCCCCTTGCTACGCCGTCCCGCCGCCGAGCATGATCCGCGCAACCAGCTCACGGCGGCTGGCCACCCCGGCCTTGGCGAACACCGACTTCAGGTGGTCCTGCACGGTGTAGGGCTTCATCGCCAACAGCCGTGACACGTCCCGGGTGTCGCACCCGCGCACCAGCAGCAGCGCCACCTCCTGCTCACGCGCCGTCAGCCCGTACGCGGAGAGGTAGAGCGGCATCGCGTCGGCGGGGGTCGCCGGGGCCGCGACCACCGTCACCTCGCCCTCGCTGCCGCCCTTCAAGGTCGACCCGTGCAGCACGTACCACCGGCCGTCGCCGTCCTGCACCCGGATCTTCGACTGCGGCGTGGCCAGCCCACGCGCCGCCCGGCGGGCCTGCTCGGCGGCCACCGCGAACGCGGTCGGCACACCGAGCGAGGTCCGGCTCGGGTCGGCCAACCGGCCGAGCAGCTCCTCCGCCGGCCCGGACAGCGCCAGCGGCCGGTTCGCCGGACCGAGCACCACCACGGCCGGCCCGTCGTCCCGCGACCAGCCCGACTCCGTCTCCCAGCGGCCCTCGGCGACGGCCGGCGGCACGTGGCAGGCCCGCAGGGCATTGCCCAGGTGGCGCGCGGCGAGGTCCGCGAGCTCCCGCTGCTGGGCCAGGAACGGCCCCCGGTCGGCGGCCCGCATGAACGCCGCGCAGCCCCACATCCCACCATGTGCGTCGAACACCGCCCGCAGTTCGTCGCCGAACCCGGCCGGGCCGATCAGTTCGCGGAACCGCACACTGTCCGCCGGCCGGCCCCCGGTCGCCCGGCTGAGCGTCTCCGCGCGGACGCCACTGCGGCGGATCGCGGGAAAGGTCGCCACGTCGTCCGCCCACACCTCCAGACGCACGGCGTTCTCGAACCCCACCAGGCTGAGGTCGTCGCTCAGCACCGAGGTCACCAACCCGGTCGCCGGGTCCGCCGAGTGCCAGCAGACCGCGTCGTACTCCAGGAGCGTGCGCAGCAGTTCATCGGCCCTGCGGAACACCTTCTCGGCCGTCAGCCCCGCTCCGACGAGTTCCCGGAGCCCCTCGATCGCCTGTTGCGCCGCCATCCCACGTGCTCCACGTGATCCCATGGTTCGGGAAATTAGCAGGCACACCGACTACCGGCCCATGCACCGACAGGCGGATCCTCCCTCCGCCTCCGGTCGGGCCCCCGACCCCGGCGCCTCATCCTCATGAACGTCCGCGCCACCACCGACAGCACCGCCACGGGCCTTGACACGAAGGCCCCACCTCCGAGCCAAGTCACCTCCTTCGCCACTTGACTGACGTCAAGTCATTTCCTGCCGCAGGTGCCCGCACTCGGACCGAGGGCGGCGCACCCGAATCGTGACCGTTCAGGGGCGACCCGTCGGCAGACCTCCTGTCGCGAAGCGCCTGCGGCGGCCGTCCTCCCCCGGCACCCCTTCGTCGCCCGCCGGAGCCGCCGGAGGCGTCAGAGGCGTCAGAGGCGTCAGAGCCAGTTGCGGCGCTTGAAGATCAAGTAGAGGCTGGTGCAGACGAGGGCCATCAGCGCGATGGCGAAGGGGTAGCCGAAGGCCCAGTGGAGTTCCGGCATCTCGTCGAAGTTCATGCCGTAGACGGTGCCGATCAGTGTCGGGGCGAAGAGGATGGCCGCCCAGGAGGAGATCTTCTTGATCTCGTCGTTCTGGGCGTGGCCGGCCTCGGCGAGCTGCTTCATCTCCTCGTTCTGCCGCTGGGAGACCAGGGTGGCGTTGACGGTGAGGATGTTCTGCAGCATCTGACGGAAGCCGTCGACGCGCTCGGCGGCGTAGGTGGCGTGGTCGGCGACGTCGCGCAGGTAGCGCTGGAGCTCCTCGTCGGTGCCGTACTTGCCGAAGCCGGCCTCCAGGCTCTTCATGATCTCCAGCAGCGGGCGGGTGGCGCGCTGGAACTCGATGACCTCGCGGGAGAGTTCGTAGATGCGCCGGGACACCTGCGGGTCGCCGCCGAAGACCTCGGTCTCGATCTCGTCGATGTCGTGCTGGAGGCCGGCGATGACCGGGGCATAGCCGTCGACGACGGCGTCGAGCACCGCGTACAGGACGGCCTCGGGGCCGAGGGCCAGCAGTTCGGGGTCGGCCTCCACCCGGCGGCGGACGGCGGAGAGGTCGGGGGCCTGGGAGTGGCGGACGGTGAGGACGAAGTCGGGGCCGACGAAGAGGTGGATCTCGCCGAAGTCGACCTCCTCCACGTCGTCCAGGTAGCGGGCGGCGCGCAGCACCACGAAGAGGGTGTCGCCGTAGCGCTCCAGCTTGGGGCGCTGGTGGGCGACGATGGCGTCCTCGACGGCCAGTTCGTGCAGGTTGAAGCGTTCGGCGGCCTCCAGCAGCTGGGCCTCGGCGGGGCGGTAGAGCCCGATCCAGGCCATCGTGCCGGGCTTGCCGGGCAGCTCGCGGTAGACGTCGGCCAGGTTGGCGGCCGATTGCACGCGGTGACCGTCGCGGTAGACGGCCGCGTCGACGACGGAGCGCTCCAGGCTCACGTGCTCGACCGGCTGGTCCGGGCGCGGGTCCATGGAGTGCTCGGGGGCGGGCTGGGCGGGCGCGCCGCCGGCCGAGGTGACGGGACGGGTGAAGGGACGCTTGCTCGCGCGCACAGCGCGCACACGCCAGTCGGACATGACGGGGTACCTCCGCGGTTCGGGGGCCGCCGCACCCGGGGACGTGGCACGTCGCGGGGTGCGGGGCGGGCGGGAGGCGCCCGGCCGTCCTCCACCACGCACGGCGCCCGGGCCGCGCGCGGCCGCGCCGGGGTCAGCGGCGGGCGGTGCGGCGGTGGGGGTCGGGAGCGGTACGGGAGGAGGGGTGCCGGGTGCCAGGAAGAGTGGGGGACGTCCTGGGGCGGGGCCGACTTCGACCCGGACTACCGCACTCCACTGCTCTCACCTCCTCGCCGTCGGGGCGCCCGCGAGGGGTCGCCGTTACCGGGCCACCAGGAGGCTCCACACCGCCGAGCGGGCGCACACGGGCGCCGCGACGACGGGTGGGCACCCCTGAATCTCGTCAGAGCTTTGGCACGCCACGGCGTAGCGCCCCGGGATTCCGGGGTGCAGCCACTTGGGGTCACCCCTTAGGCCGGGGAGACCTGTCCTGACCCTGGGCGTCTCTCGACGTCGTGGGGTCAGTGGCCTGTGTCCATGGCGACGCCTCACCGAACGAGGTGCCTTCACAACCTCCCCGAGTCTAGTACCCCCGAAAGGGGTCCTTCGACCAGGGGCCCTGCGGCGACCCGACGGGGGGGCGCGCAGCGGCGGCGGGCGCCCCGGCGGCCGTTTTGCCGACGTTGCGTCATTTTCCCTGCGCGGACAAGGGATCGGATCGGGCCCGGATCGGGTTCGGCTTCGGGGTGGGGGACGACTTCGGGGTCAGTCGGAGGAGCCGAGGTGGGCCGCCACGTACGGCACGGCGACCGCCTCCAGCGCGCCGGGCGAGCCGAACGCGGGGTGGACGTTGACCTCGAAGACCACGCCGCCGCTCTCCGCCGCGAGGTCGACGGCCGCGAACGGCAGCCCGACCGACCCGGTGGCCGCCACCGCCAGCTCCGCCAGGCCGGCGGGCAGCTCCGCCAGCGGCAGCGGGGTGGAGACGGCGCCCCGGGCGAGGTTGCACGGCTCGTCCGGGTCGTCCTGCACGTGTTCGACGGCGCGCAGCGCCCGCCCGCCGAGCACGGTCACCCGGTACTGGTGGCGGCGGCCGTCGGTGGTGAAGTTGCGGGCATCCCGGGCCAGCAGCCAGTCGGTGCCGGCCCGCGCGTAGCACTCGGCCGCCTCGGCGAGCTGGGCGTGGGTGGTGACGTGGAAGACGTCCTGCCCGCTCATGCCGACGGTCGGGCGGGCCCAGACGTCGCCGCCGAGCCGGTCGAACACCTCGGCGGCCTCGGCGGCGGTGGGCCGGGAGAGCGTGACGGTGGGCATCTGGCGCACGCCGTCGCGGGCGAAGCTCTCGACGGTGAGCCGCTTGTCGCTCGCCGTGCGCCATCCGTCGGCGGCGGTGCCGAGCGAGCGGACGCCGTGCGCGAGCAGGGTCCGCTGGCAGTCGACGAGCTCCGCACGCCGGTGCGGCGGTATCTCGTAGAGGATCACCGACCGGGCGGTCACCGCGAGGCCCTCGGCGGGAACCTCCAGGGCGACGCCGTCGCCGCTGCCGCGGACCCGGCCGCCACCGGCCGGCCCGTCCGGTCCGCCGGTCATGAAGTGCCGCGCGTCGAGCAGCACCGGCGCCCTTCCGGTGAGCCGCCGGACGGCGGCCACCAGCGCCTCCCGGCTGCCTTCGGTCGAGCTGTGATCGGTCATCAGAACGAGCTCGCTACGCCCCATGGGCACATCGAACATGTCACGGACATGCCCGGGCAAGGACTTTCCGGAATGTCGGTCCCCCGGTAAATCCGGATGCGCCCGCCGGGCCCCGGGGGTTAACCTCGGCGCCATGTCGACGCCCCGCATCTCCTAGCTGACGGACCCGCCTCCACGCCACCCGTGTGTCCGCTAGCTGTTACGGAGCGTCATCCCCTTGATCACCACCCGTGGTGTCGACGTGCGCGTCGCCGCCCGCCTGCTGCTGTCCGACCTCACCCTCCACATCGCCCCCGGTGACCGCATCGGCCTGGTCGGCCGCAACGGCGCCGGCAAGACCACCCTGCTCGCCACCCTCGCCGGGCGGCTGCGCCCCGCCGCCGGTACCGTCACCCGCACCGGACCGGTCGGCTTCCTGGCGCAGGACTCCCGCGCCGCCGACCCGGCCGTGACCGTCACCGGGCGGATCCTGTCCGCCCGCGGTCTGGACACCGCCGTCCGGGAGCTGCGGGCCGCCGAGAGCGCCATGGCCACGGCCGGCGACGAGCGCGCGCAGCGCCGCGCGATGACCGCCTACACCCGGGCCGAGGCCGAGTTCCAGGCCCGTGGCGGCTACCCGGCGGAGGCCGAGGCCGCGCGGGTCGCGGCCGGCCTCGGCCTGCCCGACCGGCTGCTGGACAGCCCGCTCGGCTCGCTCTCCGGCGGCCAGCGGCGCCGGGTCGAGCTGGCCCGGATCCTCTTCGCCGACCACGCCACCCTGCTGCTCGACGAGCCCACCAACCACCTCGACGCGGACGCCGTCGCCTGGCTGCGCGGCTACCTGGCCGGCTACCCCGGCGGCCTGGTGCTGATCAGCCACGACGTGCCGCTGCTGGCCGGCACCGTCAACCGGGTCTTCCACCTCGACCCGCAGCGCGCCACGGTCGACGTCCACAACACCGGCTGGGCCGCCTACCTGGCGCAGCGCGCGGCCGACGAGCGCCGCCGCGCCCGCGAGCGGGCGAACGCCGAACGCAAGGCCGCCGCCCTGCACGCCCAGGCCGACCGGATGCGGGCGAACGTGGCGACCGCCGTCACCGCCCGCTCGATGGCCCGCCGGGCCGACCGGATGCTCGCCGCCCTCGAACCCGTCCGCCGGGCCGAGCGCACCGCCCGCATCCGGCTGCCCGAGCCGGCGCCCTGCGGGCGGATGCCGCTCGGCGCGGTCGGCCTCACCAAGTCGTACGGCGGGCGCGCCGTGCTCGACGGACTGGACCTCGCCGTCGAGCGGGGCAGCCGGCTCGTCGTGCTCGGCCCGAACGGGGCGGGCAAGAGCACGCTGCTGCGGGTCCTGGCCGGCCGGCAGACCCCGGACGGCGGGCGCGTCGTCCCCGGACCGGGACTGCGGCTCGGCTACTTCGCCCAGGAGCACGAGACCCTCGATCCGGGCCGCAGCGTCCGGGAGAACCTCGCCGCGGCCGCGCCGGCGCTCACCGACGGTGATGTGCGGCAGGTGCTCGGCGCGTTCCTGTTCCGGGGCGACGACGCGGACAAGCCGGCCGGGGTGCTGTCCGGCGGCGAGAAGACCAGGCTCGCCCTGGCCGGGCTGGTCCACTCGGGCGCCAATGTGCTGCTGCTCGACGAGCCCACCAACAACCTCGACCCGGCCTCGCGGGACGAGGTGCTGGCGGCCGTGGGCGACTACCCGGGCGCGATCGTGCTGGTCACCCACGACCCCGGGGCGGTCGAGGCGCTGCGGCCGGACCGGGTGCTGCTGCTGCCCGGCGGGGACGAGGACCTGTGGAGTGAGGACTACCTCGACCTGGTCGCCGCGGACTGACCCGAGGCCCCGGTGACGCCGCAGGCCGGTGGAGGCCGGTGGAAACCGGTGGAAACCGGCCGGGGCCGGCGGTATCGGGGCCCGCGGTGGTGTCAGGGCTTGGTGGCCTCGATGAGGAACCGGGCGGAGTGGGCGACAAACGGCCCCTCCGCCCGGATCAGGGCGTCCAGCTCGCGCAACCGCGCCCAGTGCGCCTCCACGGTGAAGCCCGGCACCATCCAGATCACCTTGCGCAGGAACCAGACCACCGCGCCGATGTCCAGGAACTCCACCCGCAGCCGCTCGGAGCGCAGGTCGACCACCTCGAGCCCGGCGGCCCGGGCGGCGTCCGCGGCGTCCTCCGGCCGCCGGGCCCGACGCGCCTCCGGCTGCGGCCCGAGAAAGAACTCGACCAGCTCGAACACCGAGGCCGAACCCACGTGCTGGGCCAGGTAGCTGCCGCCGGGGCGCAGCACGCGGGCGACCTCCGCCCACCACACGGTCACCGGGTGACGGCTGGTCACCAGGTCGAAGGCAGCATCGGCGAAGGGCAACGGCGGCTCGTCCGGATCCGCCACCACGAGCGCGCCGAGCGGATGGAGCACGGAGGTCGCCCTGGCCGCGTTCGGCGGCCACGCCTCCGTGGCAGCCATCGTGCGCGGGAATCGGTCCGCCACGCCCGCGAGCACCTCCCCGCCACCGGTCTGCACGTCCAGCGCCGCCGACGCGAGCGCCAGCCGCTCCCCCAGCAGCCGCTGGTACCCCCAGGACGGGCGCTCCTCGGTGGCCCGGCCGTCCAGCCAGGAGAAGTCCCACCCGTCGACCGGGGCCTCGGCCGCCTCGTCCACCAGTTCCTCGAAGGTACGCTCCATGCCGCCCATCCTGCCGCGTCCGCCCCCGGCCCGCCCTACAGCTGGGCGGCGATCGGCTCGTTGCCGTAGAGGTCCCGGAAGTGCAGCGAGCGCCCCGGTCCGCCGTCCGGCACACCGGGGCGGGTGGGCGCACCGAGCTGCGCCGGCCTGGCCGCCACCCGGTCGAGGTCGTCGGTGTGGAGCACCAGGAGGGGCATGCCGCCCGTCTGCTGGCCGACCGCCGCCCGGGCGTCCGCGGAGTCGGCCGGCATCAGCCACAGCCCTGCCCCCGACTCACCGCCCGGACCGCCCGGACCGCCCGCCGGGCCGACGTGCAGTAGTCGGTAGCCGTCGTGGTCGCCGTCGAAGAGCACGGTGAAGCCGAGGCCGTCCCGGTAGAGGGCGAGCGCCGCCTCGACGTCCTCGACCAGCACCACCGTCCGGCCACCGCCGTGAACAGCCTTGTCGGCGCGTCGTGTTCGTCGTTCGTGCCGCGAACCGTAGCCCCCCTGACACCGGGCCGGCCACGCCGAGGACGGCACGGTCACCGACGGCCGGGACCCGCCAGCCAGACGTCGATGACCCGCTTCGCGATGTCGCCGACCTGCTGGTCACTCGTATCGATGACCACCGCGGCCGTCGAGTCCGACCGCCCCATCCGGTCGAGCTGCCGGATCGTCCTGCGGAGCTGGTCGGCGCCGCCCGAACCGATCTCCCGGCGGAAGACCCTGGCCTCCAGGGTCGGGAGATCGGCGATCAGACGGACGGGCGTGATCTCGGCGTCGGGGACGGCGTCGGAGATCCAGCGGAGTTCGTCGTCGAGGTCGGCGAACACCCCCGCGATGATCAGCCGCGTATGGCCGAGGGCCGCGAAGTTGGCCCAGAGCGCGGTGAGGTTGCGACGGGCCAGCTCGCTGGGTTCCCGCCCCTCCAGCGGCCAGGGATGGACCCGGTCCAGTTCGTCGGAATCGATCAGGGCGTGGGCGATGTTCCGCTCGGCGAGCAGACGGGCGACCTCGTAGGCGGTCGAGGACTTGCCGACACCTGCGGGACCGCAGATCACCAGAACTGTCGTTGTGGGCATGGCCGGGATTGTGACGGGGATGCCCTCCGTCCACCAGGCAATTTTCTCCTGACGGTGACGGACAGCGCCGGCCGCGTGGGCGCAGCCGGACGACGGATCGCCCCGCGCCACCGGACAGGGCGACTCACGCCGGCCGGCGTGAGTCGCCCTCCCCCTCGGCCCGGCGGGCGGCGACCTTCCAGGCGGCCGTGACGGCGTGGTGGGCCCGGACGGTGGCCTCGACGGTGTCGGGCGGCAGGTGCAGCGGGCGGCCGAGGTGGACGTGCAGGGCGGGGCGGCGGACGGGAGCGGTGGCCAGGCCCGCGAGTTGTTTGAGCGGCCCGCCGGAGGTCAGTCTGCGGGCGCCGGCCTGGCCGAGCGGGACGACCGGGGCGCCGGTGGCCCGTGCGAGCCGGGCCAGGCCACTGCGAAACGGGCCGGGCGGCAGTTCCCCGGAGTCACGGCGGCGCGGCAGCCCGCCCTCCCCGTAGATCAGCACGACCCGCCCGGCCGCGAGGGCTTCGGCCGCCGCTTCGAGCGACTCCGCCGCCCGCGCGGTGCCCCGGTGGACGGCGATGTGCCCCTCCCGGCGCAGCGCCGGTCCGAGCACCGGGACCCGCCAGAGCCCGGCGGTGGCCAGGACGACCGGGCGGGCGCCGAGCCGGTGCAGGGCGGCGAGCACGACGGCGGGGTCGGCCAGCGAGGTGTGGTTGGCCGCGACGATGCTGCCCGGCGCGGGGCGGCCGGCGTCGGCGGCGTCCGTGGCCTCGGCGGTGGTATCAGTGGCATCGGCGGTGATGTACAGGCGCCCGAAGGCGGGCACGAGGAGGGCGGAGGCGCGGCTCAGCATGGCGGTGGCGTGGGTCCTCGGTGATGGTGGTGCGGGTCCTGCCGACCAGTCTGCGCGGGCCCCGCCGGGCGGCGCCTGAGTAGCTGTACTCAGCCTGGCCCGGGTATCCCCCCGGCCCCGCGCGGCCGCTCGCCGAGCGCGCGGAAGCGACCGCGTCTAGGCTCGAACGAATGAGGCGACTGGACGTCATCGACCGGGCTCTGTTCCACCGGGTCGCCGCGGCCGACCGTCCGTTCGGGACCGGGTCACTGACCGGCCGCTGGCTGCGCCGGTTGAGCCGGGCCGCGGACCACGGGATGCTCTGGTTCGGCACGGCCGCCGCGCTCGGGGCCATCGGCGGGCGGGCCGAACGGCGGGCGGCGCTGCGCGGGGTGAGTTCGCTGCTGCTCGCGTCCACCGCCGCCAACATCGCGGCCAAGCAGCTCACCCGTCGCCCGCGACCCCCGCTCGGCCCGGTCCCGGCGACCCGGCGGTTGCTCCGCCAGCCGGTCACCACCTCCTTCCCCTCCGGGCACTCCGCCTCCGCCGCCGCCTTCGCCACGGCCGTGGCGATCGAGTCCCCGGCCGCTGCCGCCCTGGTGGCACCCGCCGCGCTGGCCGTCGGTGTCTCCCGGGTGTACACCGGCGCGCACCATCCGGGCGATGTCCTGGCCGGATTCGCGTTGGGTTCGGCGCTGGCGGTGCTCACCCTCCGGTGGTGGCCGCGCGCCTCCCACCTGCGGCCGGCTGCCGGACCGCCGCGCCGCCCGGCCCCGGCGCTGCCCGAGGGGGCCGGTCTCTCGGTGGTGGTCAACTCCGGTTCCGGCAGCGGCGCGTTCTCCGCCGGCGGCCCGGAGGACACGGTCGCCGCGCTGCGCGACCTGCTGCCCCGGGCCGACGTCCGGCTCTGCGAGCCCGGGGACGACCTGCCCGCCCTGCTCGCCGAGGCCGCCGACCGGGCCGCGGCGGCCGGCGGCGCGCTGGGGATCTGCGGGGGCGACGGCAGTGTCAACCTCGCCGCCGGGCTGGCCGTCGAGCGGAACGTGCCGCTCGCGGTCTTCCCCGGCGGCACGCTCAACCACTTCGCGCTGGACCTCGGCATCGACGGCATCGAGGCGACGGCGGCCGCCGTGATGGCCGGCCGGGCATGCGGGGTGGACCTCGGCGTGGCCGCCGACGACACCGGGCGCCGGCACTTCATCAATACGTTCAGCCTCGGCGTATACCCCGAACTGGTCCGGCTGCGCGAGGAGTTCGAGGGACGGATGGGCAAGTGGCCGGCGCTCGCGGTGGCGACCGCCCGGGTGCTGGCGACCGCCGGGCCGGTCACCGTCCGGGCCGGCGGCCGCGACCGCCGGCTCTGGCTGCTGTTCGCGGGCAACGGTGTCTACGATCCGCCGGGCTTCGCCCCGACCCACCGGACCGGGCTCGCCGACGGTCTGTTGGACGTCCGAGTGGTCGACGGCGGGCGGCCGTTCACCCGCACCCGGCTCGCCGCCGCCTTCCTGTCCGGCACGCTCGCCCGCTCCCGGGTCTACCACTCCGCCCGGATCCGCGCCCTCGACCTGGACGCCCTGGGCGACGCCGGCCGGATCGCCGTCGACGGCGAATCCGTGCCCGCCGCAGGCGCGCTCCGACTGGCGAAGGCCCCGCGGGCGCTGACCGTCTACCGACCCGGCACGGACCGGGCAGGGCCACCGGAAGCCCCCGGGACGGGACGGCCGGGATTTCGGTAGCGTGACCGCATGAGCGAACCGACCGGCCCGAGCACCGCGTCGTCCGAGGCCGCGTCGTCCGGCGGGTCGGGCCACTCCGTCGCCCGCTTCTACGACCAACTGGCCGAGGACTACCACCTGGTGTACGCCGACTGGGCCGCCAGCGTGACCCGGCAGGGCGCGAGCCTGGACGCGCTCCTGCGTGCCCGGCTCGGCGACGCGCCGGCGGAGGTGCTCGACTGCGCCTGCGGCATCGGCACCCAGGCGATCGGCCTCGCAGCGCACGGCCACCGGGTCACCGGTACCGACCTCAGCCCGGCCGCCGCGGCCCGGGCCGGCCGGGAGGCGGCGGCGCGCGGGCTGCACCTGCCGACCGCCGCCGCCGACATGCGCCGACTGCCCTGCACCGACGGACGGTTCGACGCCGTCGTGTGCGCCGACAACTCGCTGCCGCACCTGCTCACCGCGGCGGACGTGCGCACCGCGTTCGCCGAACTGCACCGGGTACTGCGGCCCGGCGGCCTGCTGATGCTGTCCACCCGGCCGTACGACGAACTGCGGCTCAGCCGGCCGACGTCCACGGCGCCCCAGCCGTCCATGGACGGCGATGGCCGACGGACCGTCACCTTCCAGCTGTGGCACTGGCACGAGGACGGCGAGCGGTACGACCTGGAGCACTTCCGGCTCGCGGAGCGGGAGGGCGGCGGCGGTGCGGGGTGGGGCGAGGCGAGCGTGCGCCGCAGCTCCTACTGGGCGCTCACCCGGGACCGGATCGACGGGTTCGCCACCGAGGCGGGCTTCACCGACGTGGAGTGGCAGCCGCCCGCCGCCAGCGGCTTCTTCCAGCCCATCCTGCTCGCCCGCGCCACCGCGCCGGGCCACAGCCGCTGAAGACCGTCTTCAGCGATCACGACCCGGCCGGACCGGACGACCCGGCCGCATCGAGCGGACCGGGCAGTCCGAGCGGTCCGAGCGGTCCGAGCGGTCCACGGAACCCGACCCCGTGGCGGCGCCGCAGCAGCACGATCTCGATCACCGCCGTCACCGTGACCCCGACCGGGCCCGCGACCAGCGCGACCAGGGCCGCGCCGTGGGTGGAGGTCCCGTCCCTGTCGACGAACAGGACGTGCCCGAGCGCGGTCAGCCAGACCAGCAGTGTCGCCACCAGGGGCCTCACCAGTGGATGCGCACGCACCGCGAAGGAGTTGCGGTGCACGAGGTAGAGCACGCACAGGTTGAACGGCGCCAGCCACAGCAGGAGCACGCCGGCCAACGGAAGGAGGGCCGACCGCATCATGACGACGAACACGACGGCGGTGAACACCCCCACCAGCAGCGGCCGCGCCACCAGCCGCCCCACCTGCCGCCGGGTGCCCGGATAGGCCAGGAGAACCAGCGGCACACAGGCCAGCAGCAACGCGATCGGGCCGGTGAGCAGCATGACGACGCTGTCCTCGCCGATCAGCTCGATGAGCAGGTCGCCGGAGGTCCAGGTGCCGGTGACCGTGCGGACGAGGAACAGGACGATGCCGAGGCCGAGGAGCGCGCGCGGCGTGAGCAGGCGTTCGACGACCGGGTCGAGCGTTTGCGCGGCGGCCCTGGTCACGACCGGTTGGGCGTACGGGCCGAGGACGTCGGCACCGACGGCCGCGGTGACCCCGGAGGCGGTCAGCCGCATCATCCGGTACGGTCCGTAGACCCGGCTCGCCAGCCGCCACGGCAGCAGCACGTCCAGGACCAGCTGGTGGCCCTCCCGTGGTGGCGGCGATGGCATGCGGTAGGGCGGCTGAGCGTAGGCCGCCGCCAGTTCGGCGGGTGATCGCGACACCGTCACGGGCCCTCCCCCGTCCCCCGGCCCTCGTTCCGGTCGGAGCTCGGCCGTAGGTGCACTGTGACAGCGCGCCGGTGGCCTCGCAATCCGGTTTTCCCGATGCGCGCCCCCCTGATCAGGGCCATTCAGACGCTAACGACGGACAGGCTCGGACGACACGCACATCAACCCCTTCGGGTGACATGCCTATCTTTGACGCGGCCCCGGTATCTAGGGTTTGAAGCACCGTTGGTTCACGAAGGGATACCCACCATGTACCGCACCGTCCGTACCTTCGCCGTCCTCATCGCCGCCATCGGCGCCGTTTCCCTGCCCACCACCCAGGCCTTCGCCGACGAGGTGACGGTCAACACGACGACCATCACCGTGATCGGCACCGGCAACCAGCTCGCCGGTGGCGAGATCACCAACGTCGGCGGCGACGCCATCATCGGCTCCTTCGACGGCATCGACGTCCACTGACCCCACCGCCGCACCGGACACGCAGCATCGAACACGCACCGCCCGCGCCCGCCCCAGGCGCGGGCGGTGCCGCGTCCACCCGGCCGGACCCGCCAGGACGGTCGGCCCCGGGACGGTCAGCGCCGACCGCCGAACTCCCATCGGTGGACCTCGACGGCGGCGTAGTGGTGCGGGGTGAGGACGGCCCCGGCGGCGTCCGGGTCGGGGGCGCGGAGCAGGGCGGCGGTGCCCAGCCAGGTGCCGGCGTCGTCGGAGAGGAGCGGACCGTAGGCGATCAGCTCGTCGCGGTCGGGCGGGGGCGTGAGGTCGGCGGGCCGGCCGGCACCGAGGCCGAGCACCAGGTAGCGGTCGCCACCCGTGGGGCCGCCGGGGAACTCCGCCATGGTGCGGCCGAGGAGGTTGCGCCACCGGCGCACCAGGACGTCCCGGTAGGCGCCCGCCTGGTAACAGGGCTCGTCGAAGGCGAACGCGCGGGCCGCGGCGGGGTCCGGCAGGTCGAGGATGTGGACGCTGCCGGTGGGGGTGCCGGCGTCGCCGAAGGTGGGGCCGCGGGCGATCATCTCGGCGGCGAACCGGTCCATGTAGGACCAGTGTTCCTCCCTCAGGTCCTGGCGCAGCGACCCGGAGTGCGGCCGGTCCCGGTGGTAGGTGAAGAACTCCATGCCCGCAGGGTGCCGCCCCCCGACCCGGCGCGTCGACCCGATTTCCACCCCGGCCTCGGCAACCCGGCCCGCGCGGCATCGGCTCCCCTTGATGAAGCGGCCCTTCGACGCTTCCCTCTGCTGTTGTCAAGGAACGAGGACGCCCCGGGCCGCACCGCCCTCCGGGACCGGCCGCCCCGCGCGGAGCACCACGCGCTCAGGTCTGGCGCTGCGGGTGGTACTCCGCCTCGGTTATGCCGAAGGTCCAGGCCACCCCGGCGCGGGCGGTGAGCGTGCTGGGCGGCACCCGCAGCCAGTAGGTGCGGAAGGTGCCGTCGGGCTCGGCGGTGGAATTGACCACCTCGACCATCACCACCGCCTCGTCGTCGGGCAGCTCGATCCGCCAGAGCACCCCGGTCTCGTCCTGGTGCACCGGGACGGCGCCGGAGTCGGTCAGGTACCGCTCGTAGCCGTAGTGCTCCAGAAGGACGCGGCGCAGCTCTGCGTTCTCCTCGGTGCGGATTCGCTCGACGGTGACGGTCCCGAGCCCGGCGAGGAACTCGGCGGGCACCGGCATGCCCCGCCAGGCGTGCAGGGCGAAGCCGTCGGAGTATGCCAGGGCCGGGCCGTCGGCGCGGTCGAGCCGGCCGGCCTCGTCGCGGTGCAGGGCGACCGGGCGCTCGCTGACCAGTGCCACGTCCGCGTACGGCCACCACCAGCCGGCGCTGCCGGCGACCTCGGCCAGCGCGGCGATCGCCTCGCCCGCAGGGCCGCCCGGCGCGTCCGACGACGAGCCGAGCACCCCGGCCGCCTCGAAGGCGGCGAACCAGGGGGCGTCGTGCTGGCCGCGGACGGCGTCGAGCAACGCGAGGCGGACGGCGGTCCGGCGCTCGCGGGCCGCCTCGACCACGTCGTCATCGTCGTTCTCGGTGTCCGGCTCGGGCGCGAGCCGGTCGAGGACGGCGCCGCGGATCCGGTCGGCGAGCGCGTTGGTCACCGGGCCGAGCTCGCCGCCGGTCAGCGCCCAGAGCGGTGCCCAGCCGGCCGCGCCGGTCCGCTCGACGGCCTGCCGGCGCACGGCGTCCCACGGGAGGGTGCGGACCGCCTCGCGCACTGTCACGGCGCCCGCCGCGCGCAGCTCCAGCGCCGCCTCGACGGCCGCCTGCGGCGAGCCGAACCACCGCACCGCGGCGGGCTCGGCCAGGCCGGCCGCCCGGTAGGCGGCCCGCACCGCCCGCTCGACGCCCACCCGGTCGGCCGGGCCGGTGGCGGCGGCCGCAGCCCGCCAGCGGGCCGTCACCTCGGCCGGCCCGCCCGCCACGGGGGCCGGTGCCGTCTGTCCAGTCACCATCACACTCTCCGTTCCCGGCCGGGCACCCCGCCCGGCCGTGCCGCGGGCGCCACGCGCCCGCCCCGATCCTGGTCCCTCGTCCGCGCGCCCCGGCGCGCGCCGTCCGTCCGTCAGTCCGCGACCATGCGCACCGCGCCCGGCACGTACTCGCGCTGGCGGACCACCCGGTACCAGCCCTTGGGCAGCGGGATCGCCGCATGCTCCTCGTGGACCACCCGGCCGCCCTCCGGCAGGTGCAGCCACGCCGTGCCGAACGGCCCCGACTCGCGCCGCAGCTCCCCCGGGCCGACCACGGCGTGCGCGTGCCCGGTGACCTCGCCCAGTGCCAGCACCAGCCGGCCCCGCACGTCCCTGGGCTGCACGGCCAACGAACCCACCCGGCCCGGCACCGCCGGCTCCTCCACCGGCACCAACAGCACGTCTCCCTGACGGAACATCAGCTCTCCCTCGCCGACTCGACGACGCATCGGAATCCCACGTCACGGACCATAGGGCAAGGGTCCGACAACGACGCCCGGTACCCGCGTGGCGGCTGTGCCGGACGGGGCCGGCGGGGCGTGCGGGGAGCAGAGTGCAACGCGCCCGGGCGACGCCCCGGGCACCGGATTGTCGGTCCGGGCTGGTAGACACTTGTTCGGCCCGCACCGACCCTCCGAGGAGCAGCGCATGACGGTCAACAACCACATCGAGGAGTTCCACGGCCTTCCCGTCTTCGACTTCGTCGCGGCCGTCGACGAGGGCGCCGCGCTGCCCGAGCCCGCCGCCGCGGCCTGGAAGATCGCCGTCGAGTTCGAGGCCGACCAGGACTGGGCCACGCGCTGGCAGCAGTTCCTGGAGCGCGTGGACACCGCCCGGGTGACCGCCGTGGTGGTCGGCGAGTGGTCGCAGGACGGCCCGGAGAGCTTCGCCGGGCCGCTGGCCGCGATCCTCGGCGCCGCCGACCGGCTGCCCGCCCTGCGCGGCCTGTTCATCGGCGACATCACGTACGAGGAGAACGAGATCTCCTGGATCCAGATGGTCGACGTGACGCCGGTGCTGACGACCTTCCCGCTGCTCACCGAGCTGGTCGTGCGTGGTGCCTCCGACGAATCGGGCGGGGGCGAGGGCATCTCGCTCCGGCCGGTGCGGCACGAGCACCTGCGGGCGCTGCGGTTCGAGTCGGGCGGCCTGCCGAGCGAGGTGCCGAAGGCGGTCGCGGCGAGCGAGCTGCCCGCGCTGGAGCGGCTGGAGTTCTGGCTCGGCGTGGCGGGTTACGGCGGCACCACCAGGCTCGCCGACCTGGAGCCGTTCCTGGACGGCGCGCGCTTCCCCGCGCTGCGCCACCTCGGCCTGCAGAACAGCGAGATCGAGGACGAGATCGCCGCCGCCGTCGCGCACGCCCCGGTGGTGCCCCGGCTGGAGTCGCTGAACCTGTCGATGGGCGTGTTCACCGACCAGGGCGCGACGGCGCTGCTGGAGGGCCAGCCGCTCACCCACCTCAAGTCCCTCGACCTGCACCACCACTACCTCACCGACGCCATGCAGCAGCGGCTGCGCGAGTCCCTGCCGGGTGCGGTGATCGACCTTTCCGGGGCCGGCCGGCCCGACGACCAGTGGCGCTACGTCGCCGTCGCCGAGTAGCCCGCGCCCACCCGTCCGTTACCCGCATCCGCTCAAGCACCAGCGCCAGTCATGCCGCCCAGGGGGGCACCCGTGTTCATCACCAAATCCGTCGACCGCTTCCTCCACCTGCCGGTCGTCACCTTCTCGCTCAACGAGCCCCACCGGGGCGACCGGCACAGGCTGATCGACGAGCTGCCGGCTGCGGACGCCGCCGCCTGGCGGCTGGCCGTCGGCTACGGTTCCAAGGCCGGCTTCGACGACGTCTGGTCGGCCTTCCTCGCCGCGGTCGACCCGGCCGCCGTTCGCGCCCTGCTCATCGGCCCCTGGTGGATGCGGGACTACGTGCCGGTGGGCGAGACGCTCGCCCGGATCGTCGCCGACGCCGAGCGGTTCCCCGCCCTGGAGGCGCTGTTCATCGCCGACGTGACGTCCGAGGACTGCGAGATCTCCTGGCTGGAGATGTCGGACATCACCCCGGTGCTGAAGGCGTTCCCGCAGCTCACCGACCTGGTGGTACGCGGCGGCAACGGACTCGTGCTCCACCCGGTCCGGCACGACCGGCTGACCGACCTGCGCTTCGAGAGCGGCGGGCTGCCCGACGACGTGGTGCGGGCGGTCGCGGCCAGCGAACTGCCCGCGCTGGAGCGCCTGGAGCTGTGGCTGGGCGTCGACGAGTACGGGGGCGACGCGACGATCGACGACCTCGCACCGTTCCTGGCCGGCACCCGGCTGCCGTCGCTGCGCCACCTCGGCCTGGAGAACAGCGAGTTCCAGGACGAGATCGCCGCCGCTGTCGCGCACGCCCCCGTCGTGCCGCAGCTGGAATCGCTGAGCCTGGCCATGGGCGTGCTGAGCGACGAGGGCGCGGCCGCGCTGCTCGACGGCCAGCCGCTCACCCACCTCAAGTCCCTCGATCTGCACCACCACTACCTCACCGACGCCATGCAGGAGCGGGTGCACCAGGCCCTGCCGGGCGTGGAGGTCGACCTCTCCGACGCCGAGGAGGACGACGAGGACGAGTGGCGCTACGTCGCGGTGGCCGAGTAGGCGGGCACCGATGCTGACGACGACCCCCCAGACCGCCGACCGGACCGCCGGCGGGGCCGCCACCCGGGCCGACGACCCAACCCGGGCCCGGGCTCCGCGTCCGCCCCGGCCAGAGCACCGGCTCCCGCCGGACGGGCGGCTGACCGTGCTCGGCAATCCCGGCCACCGCCGGGTGACGCTGTTCGCGGCCGCCGCCCGGGCCGCCGGCCTGCCCGAGCCCACCGTCCTGCCCTGGCTCGACCTGCTTCGCGGTGCGTACCGGCTGCCCGAGGGCACCGTGCTGCGCATCGAGTCGCCGGGAGAGGAGGAGGCGGTGGACGCGCTGCTGCGCGGACCGGCGCTCGGCGCCCAGTACGCGCCGACCCGGGTCGAGGGCGGCGCGGCCTGGTACGCCGGGGTGACGGCCGCGCTGCGCGCGCTGGCCGGGACCCCCGGAGTGCGGCTGCTCGGCGACCCGGAGGAGATCTCCGTGATGTTCGACAAGCGGCGCACGCACGCACTGCTGTCGCGCGCCGGCGTGCCGGTGCCGCGTGCCCTCGGCGGGGCGACCGTCACGGGCTGGGAGGACCTCCGTGCCCGGCTGGACGCCGACGGGCTGCGCCGGGTCTTCGTCAAACCGTCCCACGGCTCCTCCGCGTCGGGGGTGGTGGCGCTGGAGTTCGGGCCGCGCGGCCAGTTGCGGGCCACCACCTCGGTGGAGCTCGCCGACGGGCGGCTGCACAACTCGCTGCGGGTGCGCCGCTACCGGGAGGAGCGACTGGTCGCGGAGCTGGTCGACCGCCTCGCCCCGGACGGCCTGCACGTCGAGCAGTGGGTGCCGAAGGCCTCGCAGTCGGGGCGCTCGGCCGATCTGCGGGTCGTGGTGGTCGCCGGACGGGCCACCCATGCGGTGGTCCGCACCAGCGCCCAGCCGATGACCAACCTCCACCTCGGCGGCGCCCGGGGCAGCCTCGACCTGGCCCGCGAGGCCGCCGGACCGGCCTGGCCGGACCTGCTGGAGACGGCGGAACGGGCGGCGGCCTGCTTCCCGAACTCCCCGATGGTCGGCGTCGACGTGCTGCCGACCGCCGCGTGGCGACGCACGGTGGTCGGCGAGGTCAACGCCTTCGGGGACCTGCTGCCCGGCCTCACCGGCCTGCCCGGCGGCCCCGCCGAGGGCCTGGACACCTACGCCGCCCAACTCGCCGTCCTCGGCGCCGCACCCACCCACGACGCCGCAGCCGCAGCCGCACCCGCACCCGCACCCGCACCCGCACCCGCACCCGCACCCGCACCAACGATCCACCCACGTACGGAACAGCCCTGATGAACCACCGCCCCAGCACCCCCGCCCCCGCCGTCCCCGCCGACTCGCCCGACATGAACGCGGTGGTGGGCAGCCACGACCTGCTGCTCGTCACGCTCGACACCCTGCGCTTCGACGTCGCCGAGGAACTGGCCGCCGCCGGACGGATCCCCCACCTGGCCGCCCACCTGCCCGGCGGACGCTGGGAGCGACGGCACTCCCCCGGCAGCTTCACCTACGCCGCCCACCAGGCGATCCTGGCCGGCTTCCTGCCGACCCCCGCCTCGCCGAACGGGCCGCACCCGCGCCTGTTCGCCGCCCGGTTCGCCGGTTCCGAGAGCACCGCGCCGCGCACCTGGGTGTTCGACGCCCCGGACCTCCCGACCGCGCTCGCCGGCGCCGGCTACCGGACGGTCTGCATCGGCGGGGTCGGCTTCTTCAACAAGCAGGGCCCGCTCGGGTCGGTGCTGCCCGGTCTCTTCCAGGAGAGCCACTGGTCACCGGAGATGGGCGTCCCCTCGCCGACCTCCTTCGAGGAACAGGTCGCCCGCGCCGAGCGGGTCGCCGCCGAGCAGCCCACCGACCAGCCACTCTTCCTCTTCCTCAACGTCTCGGCGCTGCACCAGCCGAACTGGTTCCACCTGCCCGGCGCCACGCGCGAGCACGGCGACAGCCGGGCGAGCCACGCCGCCGCCCTGGAGTACGTGGACGCCCACATCGGCCGGCTGTTCGCGGCGATGAGCGCCCGTCGGCCGTGCTTCGCGATCGTCTGCTCCGACCACGGCACGGCCTACGGGGAGGACGGCTACACGGGCCACCGGATCGGCCACGAGGTGGTCTGGACGGTCCCGTACGCGCACTTCACGCTCCCCGCGAGCACCCCGCCGTCCGCCGCGCCCGCCGAGGAGACCGCATGACCACCGCCCCCGCCCGGCCGGCCCACGACCCGGCGCCCGCGCCCCCCTCCGTGCCGGGCTCCACGCCGACAGCCGAGCCGACCGCCGGGCCCGTCGCCGAGCCCGTCGCCGAGCCCGTCGCCGAGCCGCCGTACGCTCCCCCCTACCAGTCGTACGTCTACGCCTACCCCCACAAGACCGCCTACCGGGAACTGTCGGACCGGCCGCCGCTGCGCGAGCTGTGGGCGGGCGAGCCGCAGCACGCGCTCTCCCTCTACCTGCACATCCCGTTCTGCGAGGTGCGCTGCGGCTTCTGCAACCTGTTCACCCGGATCGGCGGCCCCGACGGCCTGACCACCGCCTACCTGGACGCGCTGGACCGGCAGGCCGTGGCCGTGCGCGCGGCGCTGGACGAGGGCGCCCGGTTCGCGCTCGCCGCGTTCGGCGGCGGAACCCCGACCTATCTGAGCGCCGCCGAGCTGGAGCGGCTCTGCGACATCGCCGAGCACCGGATGGGCGCCGACCTGCGGGCGGTCCCGCTGTCGGTCGAGGCCTCCCCCGCCACCGCCACCGCCGACCGTCTGGCGGTGCTCGCCGAGCGGGGCGCCACCCGGCTGAGCCTGGGTGTGCAGTCCTTCGTGGACGCGGAGGCGCGATCGGCGGTGCGCCCGCAGAAGCGCGCCGACGTCGAGGCCGCGCTGGGCCGGATCCGCGACGCCGGGTTCCCGGTCCTCAACATCGACCTCATCTACGGCATCGACGGCCAGACCGAGGCGAGCTGGCTCCACTCGCTGGACGCCGCGCTGGCCTGGCAGCCCGAGGAGCTGTACCTCTACCCGCTCTACGTGCGCCCGCTGACCGGCCTGGCCCGGCGCGGGGAGGCGGAGGGCCCAGACGAGTGGGACGCCCGCCGGCTGGCCCTCTACTGCGCCGGACGCGACCACCTGCTCGCCCACGGCTACCAGCAGGTGTCGATGCGGATGTTCCGCCGCGCGGCCGCGCCACAGGCCGGGGTGAGCGAGTACGCCTGCCAGACCGACGGCATGGTCGGCCTCGGCTGCGGTGCCCGCTCCTACACGTCCCGCCTGCACTACTCCTTCGACTACGCGGTGGACGCGACCGAGGTGCGCCGCATCATCGACGACTACGTGGCGACCGAGTCGTTCGACCGTGCCGTGGTCGGCCGGGCGATGACACCGGCCGAGGCACGGCGGCGGCACCTCGTGCAGTCGCTGCTCCAGGCCGAGGGGCTGGCGCTCGGCGAGTACCGGGCCCGTTTCGGCGGCACGCCGACCGAGGACTTCCCCGCCGAACTGGCGGAGTTCGCGGCCCGCGGCTGGCTGGCGGACGACGCGGACACGGCCCACCGACTGCGGCTGTCCCCCGAGGGGCTGGCGCACTCGGACGCGGTCGGGCCGATGCTGTTCTCGCCCGAGGTGCGCACGCTGATGGCCGGATACGAGGCGAAATGACCTTCCTCGGCATGCCCACCGCCGCGTCCGCCTCCCCCGACGCCGCTCCCGATCAGCCCGTCGACCTCGGCATCCTCTACCGGGGCCCGCTGGCCTCCTGCGACTACGACTGCCCGTACTGCCCGTTCGCCAAGCGACGCGACACGCCCGGGCAACTGCGCGCCGACCGTGCCGCGTTGGAGCGGTTCGCCGGCTGGGTGGCCGGCCGCGCCGGCACCGGCGACACCGTCTCGGTGCTGTTCACCCCCTGGGGCGAGGCGCTGGTGCGGTCCTGGTACCGGCGCGCCATGGTGGAGCTGAGTCATCTGCCGCACGTCCCGCGGATCGCCGTCCAGACCAATCTCAGCTGCCGCACCGGCTGGCTGGCCGAGGCCGACCTCGACACCCTCGCGCTCTGGGTCACCTACCACCCCGGCCAGGTCGACCACGGCCGCTTCCTCGCCAAGTGCCGCGAACTCGACGCCCTGGGCGCGCGGTACAGCATCGGGGTGGTCGGGCAGCCGGAGCACCTGGCGGCGGCCCGGCGGCTGCGCGCCGAGCTGTCCCCCGCCGTCTACCTCTGGATCAACGCCGCCGAGGGGTACACCTACACCGACGAAGAGGCGGCCGCCTGGACCGCGCTCGACCCGCACTTCGGCTTCAGCCGCCACGCCCACCCCAGCGCCGGCCGCCCCTGCCGCACCGGCGAGTCGGTGCTCTCAGTCGACGGGGACGGCACCGTCCGCCGCTGCCACTTCGTCCGCGAGGAACTCGGCAACCTCTACGACGGCTCCTACCGCGCCCGGCTCGCCCCGCGCCCCTGCCCGCTGCCGGTCTGCGACTGCCACATCGGCTACGTCCACCTGGAGACCCTGCCGCTGTACGACGTCTTCGCGGGCGGTGTCCTGGAGCGCATCCCGCACACCTGGTGACGAGCCGCCACCGGACAAATCCGGTTGCGGGACGACCGCAGCGCGTGACACCGTGACCGTGGTCCGCACGTCAGTGATCCCACGAAAGGGGCCGCTCATGGCAGGCCGCGCCGTACCCGGCCTGGTGCTCGGCGACTCCTCGGTCGGCACGCCGACCGGGGAGCCGCACCGCGTCTGACGCACCTTTGTTCCCCTCCTCGTCGGCGTGTCCTTCGTGCCCTTACGCACGTTCGACCACGAGGAGTCCCAGTGCTCGCAACCACCCGCACCGACGCCGGTACAACCGTCACCGCCCTCACTCCTGCTGATCCCTCGACCACCCGCTGGCACAGCGAGACCGGCGCGCCGCCACCCGACCGCGTCGTCCTCGCCGACGACCGGCTGCGGGCCGACGCCGCCCACCGGCTGATCTCCCAGGGTGCCGCCGTGCTCTGGCAGGGCGACTACCACGGCGCCCGCCAGCTGCTCACCGCCCTCGCCCGCCGGGCCGAACGCGAGGCACGCCCACAACGAGCCGCCGGCACGACCACCCCGGGTGAGGCGTTCCGGGAACAGAGGCGTGAGCGCGCCCGGACCGCGGGTCTGCTCGGCCATCTCGTGGTGCGGTTGGAGGCCGACCACGCCCTCCTGCTGCGCCGCGCACCCGACGTCCGGCAGGCCTGCCGCGAGGCGTACGGACCGTCCGACGGGCCGCGACTGGTCGCGCTCCGGGAACTGCTCGGCGTCCTCGGCGCGTGGCAGTGGCACCAACGGGGCGTGCATGTGCCCGCACTCGGTGCACGTGTCCATCCGCGCTACGGCGTGTTCGCCCCGGTCCGCGGCGAGTACGTCGACCTGGTGGCCCGGGCGCCGATTCCCGCCGCCGCGCTCGACGGCGGGACGGTGTTCGACCTCGGCACCGGCACCGGAGTACTGGCCGCCGTCCTGGCGCGACGCGGGGCCGGACGGGTGCTGGTCACCGACGTGAATCCGCGAGCCCTGCTCTGCGCCCGCGACAACGCGCGCCGCCTGGGCCTGGCCCACCGCATCCGAGCGGCCGGGACCGACCTCTACCCGCCCGGCGGCAGGCGGGCCGGTCTGGTGGTCTGCAATCCACCGTGGCTGCCGGCCGAGCCCACCTCCGTTCTGGAGCAGGGCGTCTACGACTCCGGCGGCCGAATGCTGCACTGCTTCCTCGGGGGGCTGGCGGAGCGCCTCGCGCGCGGCGGCGAAGGCTGGCTGATCCTCTCCGACCTCGCCGAGCGCCTCGGTCTGCGTTCGCGCGCCGACCTTCACGCGGCCTTCGCCGCCGCCGGTCTGCGCGTCGCCGGCCGCCTCGACATCCGCCCCCGGCACCCCCGCGCGACCGGGGCCACCCGACGCACCGGCGTCTGGGACATCGATCCGCTCGGTGCGGCCCGCGCCGCCGAGGTGACATCGCTGTGGCGCCTCGTCCCGGTGTGACGCCCCGTCGTCCGCCGGGCACAGCGAGCCACACCGGCCGTCCAAGAGGCGTCCGGTGGTCGTCCTGCGTGGCCGAGCCCAGTGGGGCGTACCTACGCTGGAGGGAGGAGGCGATCAGCATGCTTGGAGACGCACCCCTGGTGGCGATCATCCCTGCCGTCGACCTGGCCCGGGCGAAGTCCTTCTACACCGACACCCTCGGCCTCAAACTCACCGACGCCGGCCCGGAGGGCGACCTGACCTTCGAATGCGGCGGCACCGAGTTCGGCATCTACGAGACACCCAGCGGCGGCCAGGCCGCCCACACCCTGGCCAGTTTCAAGGTTCCCGATCTGGACGCGGAGATGGCCGCGCTGCGCGGCAGGGGCGTCGAATTCGAGGACTACGACATACCCGGACTGAAGACCGTCAACGGCGTCGCGGAGGCCGAAGGCATGCGCGCCGCCTGGTTCAAGGACAGCGAGGGAAACATCCTCTGCCTGAACGAGCGGACCAACAGCTGACGGCCGCCGGATCCGACATTCGCACGCCCGGCCGGGACGATCCCGGCCGGGCGTCGGCATGCCCGCCGCCCCTGGACCCCCACGGGCCGCCCGCGGCAGACCCGGTCACCCGAAATCGGCCCCTACCCGGATTTCCTCCCCAATGATCCGCCCGCCCATTGTCCGGTTTGTAGCGATACAGAGCGCTATGCGAGCAGTGATCGACTTCATCCGTTCTCTGTGGGATTCATCACGAGGCGTCCGGCCCGCACCCCCGACGATCGGCGGGGTTCGCCGACCGGGATTTGACGTCGGCCGATCGCCTTGGGGATAGTCCGTTCCGGACCGACCGGGCGACACCACCGATCTCCTGCTCGGGGGCAAGGAGAGCGGGGGCTCGATGCGATTTCCGAAGATTGTGGGCACGCTGCTCGTGGCAGCCCTGAGCGCGCCCCAGGCGCCGGTCGGCGCCACCCCGAAGGACCTCACCGAGTCGGCAACCGCGGCCGTCGCATCCGCCGCATCGGGCGACGAATCGTTCCTGCAGATCGTCGCGCACCAGGACGACGACATCCTCTTCATGAACCCGGACCTGAACCGGCAGTACGCGGCGCCGTCGGTCACCGTCTACCTGACCGGCGGCGAGACGCCGGGCACCTCGCTCGGCAGCCCGTGCGCCTACTCCGAGAGCCGGAACTCCGGCGCCCGGGCCGCGCACGCACGGCTGGCCGGGGTGGCCGAGCCGACCTGGAGCACCACCGCACTACGGCTGACCGGCGGGAAGACCGTCCAGCTCGACACCCTGGACCAGGCGCCGCAGATCAAGCTGGTGTTCCTCAGGCTGCACGAGGGCGGCGACGGGAACTACCCCGACGGCGGCAACCGGGCCACCCTCGACACCCTCTTCACCGAGGGCTCGGGAGGGCCGTCCCACCAGTCCACGCTCGGCAGCCTGCCTGCGGACGGCGAGTGCGACCCCGCGTACGCGCACCAGGACTACACCCACGACGAGCTCGTGGCCACGCTGACCGAGCTGATGGAACGGTTCCGCCCGACCGTGCTGCGCGCCCAGGACCCGCGCGTGCCGTACGGCTACAGCCGCGATCCGCTCAATCCCGCCGACCACGCCGACCACATCGCCGCCGCGCGATTCGCCGGAAAGGCCGCACTCGGTTATCACGGACCGGACGGAAACGGCCGGGTGATTCTCCGGAACTACCGCGACTACAACGTGCGCATGGAGCCGCCGAATCTTCCCGCCAGTTCCGCGAAGGAGAAGAAGAAGACCTTTCTCGCCTATCTGGGACCGAAACGCCCCGGAACCGGCGGCGGATATTCCGGCGCGTACGACCCCCAGCCGAATCCGGACGAGGCGAATTTCTACGCGGACTTCCCGTCCCGGCAGTATCCGCGCTGGTCGAACGGCACCGCATGGGCGGCGCAGGACGGCACCGGCACGCTGAACGCCTTCGCCGTGCTCGACAACCGGGTGCAGGCCTGGCGCGAGTCCGGGCCGGGCGGCGCATGGAGCGGACCGGTGCCCGTGCCCGGCGGCGAGGGCCTCGCGGCCGCGCTCGGCGTGGTGCGGGACGCCGCCGGGCTGATCCACCTGTTCGGCGTCCGGCTCGACGACGACCGGATCGTCACCGTCGCCCAGACCGCCCCGGGCAGCTGGGGCGACTGGACGGTGCTCGGCAACCCCGACCGCGTCACCCCGGGGTTCATCGGCAGCCCCGTCCCGGTCCTCGGCGGAGACGGGCGGCTGACCGTCTTCGTCCGCAACGCGGGCGGCGGCGTCAGCGCGCTCGGCCAACTGCCCGACGGCGGCTGGCCCGCGGACTGGACCGACCTCGGCGGCACCCAGGTGCGGGACGGCCTGGCCGCCGCCCTCGCCACCGACGGCCGGGTCGAGCTGTTCGCGCCGACCAGGGACGGGATCGGGCACTGGCGGCAGTCGGCACCCGGCGGCCCCTTCGTCCGGGACGCCGCCTTCCTCGGCCCGCCCCCGGCGGGACCGCTCACCACGAGCCGCACCGCGGACGGCCGGCTGGGGCTCTTCTTCCACCAGGCCGGTACCGGACAGGTCGTCACCCGCTACGTGCGGCCGAACGGCTCCTGGACCACCACACCGGAGTCGCTGGGCGGCCCGGCCGGTCTGGAGGGTGTCGCCGCGGTGACCGGCACCGACGGCCGGACGACCGTGGCCATCCGCAACGCCGCCGGCGGGATCAGCCTGGCCTCGCAGCCGGCCGCCAACCGGGGCTCCGCCGCGTCGTGGTCCGACCTCGGCCGGCTGATCGTCGGCGCGCCGACCGTGGCACTCGACGCCGTCGGCCACCGCGTCGTCCTGGCGCTCGGGCCGGACGCCGTCCTGCGCACCGCCCGGCAGAGCGGCCCGGGGGCCGACAGCCCCTTCGACCCCTGGCAAGCGGCGGGGAACTGAGCCCGGCCGCGGTCGCTGCCGCCGACGCCCGGGTCGGACTCAGTCCTCCGCGGCGAGCCCCGGGACGGCGGTGTCGAGGGCGAGGGTGAGCCGGTCCAGCAGGGCCCGCAGGGCGGCGAGCTCCTCGACGGGCAGACCGGTGGCGGCGAGCAGGCGCCGGGGCACCAGACCGGCGCGCTCCCGCAGGGCGGAGCCCTCGTCGGTGAGGCTGACGGTGACCGAGCGCTCGTCCTCGGGGCTGCGCTCGCGGCGCACCAGGCCGGCCGCCTCCAGCCGCTTGAGCAGCGGGGACAGGGTGCCGGAGTCGAGCCGCAGGCGCTCACCGATCCGCTTGACCGGCAGGTCGCCGTCCTCCCAGAGGACGAGCATGACCAGGTACTGCGGGTAGGTCAGGCCGAGGTCCTTGAGCAGCACCCGGTAGACGCCCCCGAAGGCACGGGAGGCGGCGTTCAGCGAAAAGCAGATCTGCCGGTCCAGCCGGAGCAGATCGGCGTCGTCGGGCAGGTCCGAGAGGTCGGAGAGCTCGGGGACGTCAGGCAGGTCGGACAGCGCGGTCGGCTCGGTCGGCTCGGTCATGGGTCCATGGTAGCGAGGACGCACGCACTATTGAGTTGTGCGCAATTGAATTGCGTGCTCTACTTATCTCCGGCAGGCGGCCCGCCCGGACCGCCGGACCGAGACTTCGAACCGCAGGACGGAAGGGAACGGACATGGACGCGCTCTACACCGCAGTCGCCACCGCCAACGGCCGGGAGGGCCGCGCGGTCAGCTCCGACGGGCAGCTCGACCTCGCCCTGGCCATGCCGCCCGGCCTCGGCGGCAGCGGTCAGGGCACCAACCCGGAGCAGCTGTTCGCGGCCGGCTACTCCGCCTGTTTCGCCAGCGCGCTGAGCCTGGTCGGCCGCCAGTCGAAGGTGGACACCGGTGACATCTCGGTGACCGCCGAGGTCTCCATCGGCCGCGACGGCGAGGGCTTCGGCCTCTCGGTGGTGCTGCGGGTCGAGCTGCCGGAGGCGCTGGCGGGCGAGACCGGCGAACTGCTGGTCAAGAAGGCCCACGAGGTGTGCCCGTACTCCCGCGCCACCCGCGGCAACATCCCGGTCGAGCTCGTCGTCGAGTAGGTCACGCAGGTCACGCAGGTCACGCACGTCGCGTAGATCGAACCGATCGAGCGGGTCGAGCAGCCGGACCATCCGAGCGGTCGACGGGGCCCGTCGCGCAGGTGCGCGGCGGGCCCCGTCGCGTCAGCCGCCCGGCGCCTCGGGCGGACGCGGCGGCGGAGGCGGGCCGGACGGGGCGGGCGGAACAGGCGGCGGCGCGCCGGGCGTCGGCCCGCCGCCCGTCTCACGCAGCACGTCCAGGCGGTGCCGGTACTCCTCGGCGTCGATCTCACCGCGCGCGAACCGCTCCGCGAGAACCTGCTCGGGCAACGGCCCCGACGGCGCCCCGGCCGGCGGACCGGGCGGACCCGGCGGGCCCGCGACCCAAGCGCCCTTGGACGGCGGCCCGGGCGCCCGCGACTGCCGGACCAGGACCACCGCGACGGCCACCAGCGCCAGCACCACCAGCAGCAGCCCCAGCGCCATCAGACCCAGGCCCCAGCCGCCGAACCCATGGCCGTAGCCATGGCCGTTCCAGTACCTCATCACGACCTCCTCACCACCCCGGCCGGGCGGGTGGCGGCCGTGACGGCCGGCCCGCACCGGGGCGATCGGCGCCTCACCACCATCGTGCGCCCGCGCCCGTCGGGACGGCGTGAGGAGCCGGGACGGCGACCCGGGGACGGGGGCGGGGAGCACGGCGCGGATAGCGCCGACGAGCATCGTCGGCGCCCGCCCGGCGATCCGGGAATCCCCCGGACCCGGGCCCGCCCGCACCGGGCCGGGTAGCGTTCGCCCCATGAACCACCACCCGCCGGCCGACGACCGTGAGCGCCTCGTCGCGGCCGGGGTGCTGCTCCGCTACCAGGACCACCGCCCTCATGCCGCCCTCGGCCACTCCGCCATCGGCTACGTCTCCACGGTGCTCTGGTTCGAGCTCACCGCGCTGGCCATCTCGCCCGACGCCGCGGCGACGACCGCGCACGCACTGCTGCGGACCATCGCCGCCAACGCGGTGGACGCGGCGCTCTCGCCCGGCAACGAGTCCGCGCCGCGCAACGACCTCTACGTGACGTATCCCGCGCACATCGGCCCGTACCGGCGGGTGGTCTGGTTCCAGCGCTCGGGCCCGCGCGGCCTGATCACGGCGATGTTCCCGCCCGAACACTGACCGCCCGAACACTGACCGCCCGAACACTGACCGCCCGAACACCGGCCGCCCGAACACCGACCGCCCGAACACCGGCCGCCCGAACACCGACCGCCCGAGCACCGGCCACCACCGCACGCCCCCCGGTCACGCCCGCCCCGGCGATCCCGCTCCCGCACCCGGGCCGCCGCGCTCCACCCGCAGGCTGTGGCAGGTCCAGCCGAACCGGTCCGGCCCGTAGGCCGGCGGACGGGCGTGGTACGTGCCGTCCGCGACCGACAGGTTGACGATCAGGTAGGCGTGCCAGTCGGAGCCGACACCGCGACGGTCGGCGTGGATGAGGGTGTCGTCGACGAACCAGTCCACCGAGTACGCGCCGAAGACGGCCCGCAGGCCGAAGCTGGCCCCGGGGGCTATGCCGGCGTCGGCCCCGTGCCAGTAGCGGTAGCCGCCCCGGACATGGTTGGAGATCTCCAGCAGGTCCGGGTTGTCGGGGTGGTACTCGAACACGTCGATCTCGTTGCCGCCGTCCCGCCACGTCCAGATCGCCGGCCAGGCGCCCAGCGCGACGGGCAGGGTGACCTGCGCGCTCAGGGTGTCGCCGGTGCGGAGCTGGAAGCCGTCCGGGCTGCCCTCGGTGGTGAGCAGGTTGCACGTCCACAGGTCCCCGCCGTGCCGCCGGGTGGCGGTGAACAGGCCGTCGGGGCAGTAGGCGCGGCTGAGGAAGTCGAGTTTGTGGTCGCCCCGATTGGTCGGCCCCATCCGGGGGTAGGCGCTGCTGCGCCCCGCGACCCATTGGCTGGTCGATGTGAAGTCCGCGTCGAACACGACGGCCACGGCTGCCTCCCCGGTACCCGGCGGCGCGGCGGCCCGCTACCGCCGCACACGCTGAGTGAGATACCCGGTACGCAGCGCGATATTCGAACCGGACACTCCGGGTCCAGCCGGGCGTCCGGTCGAACGACGCGGAAGCGGGCCCGATGCGCGGGCGTGCGGGTTCAGGCTATGGGTGCAGGCGCGTCGCTCCCGCGCGCGCCATCACCGCCCACGCCCCCCGACCCACCGATTCCGCCGAGTTCACCGAATCCATCGTCGGAGGCGGCCGGGGAGCCGCCGTCCGGGCCCACGCCGCCGAAGATGTCGGCGCTCAGCCGGTCGGTCACCGACACCACGCCGTCGACCGAGCGGCAGAGGTTCAGCACGATCGGGACGAGGTGCGGCTCGGGCACCGTGCCGCTGAGCACCACCCGCCCCTGGTCGACCTCGACGCCCACCTCGGCGGGGCTCACACCCTCGATCCGGCCGAGCACCTCCTCCACGATCTCCCGGCGGATCACCCGGTCCTCGCGCAGGAAGACCCGCAGCAGGTCGCCCCGGCTGACCATGGCGAACACCCGGCCGTCCTGGTCCAGCACCGGCAGCCGCTTCAGGCCGTGCCGGCTCATCAGCCGGGCCGCCGCGACCACGCTGGCCTCCGGGGTGGTGCAGACCGCCGGGCCGGTCATCAGATCGGCGGCGGTGACCGCGCCGCCCGGGCCGGTCCGGGGGAGGTCCGGCGGCGGCATGTGGCTCCCCGGGTCCTCCTGGGCCGCCAGGGTGAGCAGCAGGTCGGCCTCCGAGACTATGCCGAGCGGCCGGCCGTCGCCGTCCACCACCGGCACCCCGGTGATGTCGTACTCGGCCAGGAGCGCGACGATCTCCCGGAAGCCGGTCTGGGGAGCGACCTGGACCACGGGACTGGTCATGACTGATTCGACGGTGGCATGCCGCACGCCGGTTCACCTCGTCCGAAGGCGCGGTCCGACCGGACCCCGTCGTCCAATCGGCTGTACCAGCGAGCATCTCCCCCGACCGGGCGATCCGCCAGGGGCCAAGGGGCTGAATCGACGGGACCAAGGACCCCTCCCGCCCTACGCCGTTCAGACCCGGACGGCACCGGACCGCCCCGCCCGCGCCCCGCCCCCGGAACGGCACCACTACGCCGGACGGGCGACACCGGCCTGCGCCGGGCTGCACCGGCCTGCCGACCCGCCTGCCGACCCACCCGGTCACCCGCCCGGGGCCGCCCGTCGGCTACCGGAGCGCGAGCATCGCCGCGGCGACCTCGCCGACCGCCGTGTCGGGGATCGCGGTGGCGGCCTCGTCGAGGACGAGCAGCCGTGCCCCGGGGATCTCGCGGGCGAGTGCTTCGCCGTTGCCGACGGGGAAGAACGGGTCGCGGCGGCCGTGGACGACGAGCGTGGGCGCCGCGATCCCCGGCAGCCGCTCGCGCCAGCGGGGTGTGCAGTCGAGCCTGGCGAAGACCAGGCCCAGCTGGTTGGCCAGGTGGACCGGGGGCGTCGTGCCGGGCGTGCGGTCCCAGACGCGCGCGGCGACGGCGTGTGCGGCGGCGGGGTCGTCGCCACGGATCTCCGCGCCGGCGGCGGCAAACGCGGAAACCGCCTCGCGGTCGGCCCAGTCGGGCATCGGGCGCGCGAACAGCCGGCTCATCGTCGCCGGGTCGTGGTCGGGGAGGTCGTCGTCGGTCGGGCCGGGGGCGACCGGCCGGGTGCCGACCAGGGTGAGCGCCGAGAACGCGCCCGGGTGGTCGAGCACGGCCACCTGGGCGACCATTCCGCCGACGCCGATGCCCGCGAGGTGCGCGGGTCCCCCGCCGAGTACGTCGACGAGGGCCGCCGCGTCGGCGGCGAGGTCGCGCAGGGCGTAGGCGGGCGCCTGCGGATCCGCCGCCGTCGACTCCCCGCTGTCGCGCAGGTCGTAGCGCACCGCACGGCGCCCGCCGGCCGCGAGCCGTTCGCAGAGCGCGTCGGGCCAGGAGAGCATCGTCGTGCCGCCCGCGAGCAGGACGAGCGGCGCGTCGTCGTCGCCGAACGACTCGATGCCCAGGGTGATCCCCTTGGCGTTGACTGTGGTCATCGGCTCACCGGATCACGTCGTAGGTCAGGTGCGGAACGGTCGGCGCCGATCGTACGCTCCGGCGCACCCGCGCGGTGCCCGGACCGACGGCCGGTCGGCGGCCGACGCCGCCATCGGCACGGCCGCCCGGATCGCTGCCGACGCGCTGCGCAGCCGGTAGCCGGGTACCGGTCCCGGCAGAGGGAACCGGAGCGCTTCCGCCGAGGCCGGAACGGCGGTGGACATCAAGCGGCGGCGGTGCCGGTCAGTGGGTCGTCCCGGTTGCCCGGGACGACCCGCTGACCGATGAGGCCCCGGCCGGGCCCCGATGAGCAGGGGCGGGCTACCCGACCGTGCCGATGTGAACCACGGGTGGATGTTCTTGACGTTGGGCTGGGTCTTCTGGTTGTAGATCTCCTTGCCGTCCGTAGGCCTTACCTCGGGCCCCTGGCGGCGGAGCGGCTGGTCACCCCTTGTGACCGGACGGCATCCCGGCTTGTGACAACGGGCCGCACCCGCAGCGGCGCGGCCGGCCGCGCCGCTGCGGGTGCGGGTGCGGTCGGGGGCGGCGATCATCGTGGCGATGGCCGACCGCCTTCCGGGAGCCGCCGTGACCGATGCCGCAGACCCCCTCCCTCCCCGTCCGCTGCGCTGCCTGGTCACCGGGGCCACCGGCTACATCGGCGGCCGACTGGTACCGGAGCTGCTGGCGGCCGGGTACGGCGTCCGGTGCCTGGTCCGGGATCCGGACCGGCTGCGGGACCACCCGTGGCGCGAGCGGGTGGAGGCCGCCGCCGGGGACGTCACCCGCCCGGAGAGCCTGGACGGCGCCTTCGCCGGGATCGACGTCGCCTACTACCTGGTGCACGCCCTCGGGACCGGACCCGGGTTCGAGGCCACCGACCGGGCCGCCGCCGCGGCGTTCGGACGGGCGGCGGCCCGGGCCGGGGTGCGCCGGATCGTCTACCTGGGCGGACTCGCCCCCGCCGGGGTTCCGGCCGGGCGGCTCTCCCCGCACCTGCGCTCACGGGTCGAGGTCGGCCGGGTGCTGCGGGACAGCGGCGTGCCGACCGCGGAGCTGCGGGCCGCGGTGATCATCGGTTCGGGGTCGGCCTCCTTCGAGATGCTCCGGTACCTCACCGAGCGCCTGCCGGTGATGGTGACCCCGCGCTGGGTGGACACCCGGATCCAGCCGATCGCCGTACGGGACGTGCTGCGGCTGCTGGTCGGGGCCGCCGGCCTGCCGTCCGAGGTGAACCGCGCCTTCGACATCGGCGGGCCGGAGGTGCTGACGTACCGGCGGATGATGGAGCGCTACGCGGCGGTGGCCGGGCTGCCGCGCCGGCTGATCCTCGCCGTCCCGGTCCTCACCCCTCGGCTCTCCAGTCTCTGGGTCGGCCTGGTGACGCCGGTGCCGGGGTCGCTCGCCCGGCCGCTGGTGGAATCGCTGCGGTACGAGGTGGTGCGCGGCGAGCACGACCTCGACCGCTACCTGCCGGAGCCACCGGGCGGCGGCATCGGCTTCGACGCGGCGGTCGGGCTCGCGCTGCGGAGGATCCGGGACGCCGACGTCGCCACCCGGTGGTCCTCCGCCTCGCTTCCCGGCGCCCCGAGCGACCCACTGCCCACCGACCCGGACTGGGCCGGCGGCAGTCTCTACCAGGACGTCCGGGAGCTGCGGGTGGACACCGATCCGACGGCGCTGTGGCGGGTGGTGGAGGGGATCGGCGGCGAGAACGGGTGGTACTCCTTCCCGCTCGGCTGGGCCGTGCGCGGCTGGGTCGACCGGCTGGTCGGCGGTGTGGGGCTGCGCCGGGGGCGGCGGGACCCGGCGCGGCTGCGGGTCGGCGAGTCGCTGGACTTCTGGCGGGTGGAGGAGATCGAACCGGGGCGGCTGCTGCGGCTGCGCGCGGAGATGCGGCTGCCCGGCCCGGCCTGGCTGGAGCTCACGGTCGCCCCGGACGGCGCGGGCGGCGCCCGCTACCGGCAGCGGGCGCTGTTCCACCCGCGCGGACTGGCCGGGCACGCGTACTGGTGGGCGGTGGCGCCGTTCCACGCCGTGGTGTTCGGCGGGATGGCCCGGCGGATCACCGAGCAGGCGGCACGCGGACCGGGCGGCGGAGCGGCACGCGGACCGGGCGGCGGACCGGGCGGCGTCCCCGCGGACGGCTCAGCGTGAGTGGCGCAGTTCCTCCAGCTCGCCGGTCATCCGGTCCAGGAAGCGGGCCACGGCGGCGAGTTCGCCGGGCGTGAACTCGGCGCGGACCGTCTCGGTGCGGCGGGCGACCGGCGCGAACCACTCGGCCGCCATCCGGCCGGCGCCGGGGAGGTAGTGCACCAGGACCAGCCGCCGGTCGGCCGCGTCCCGGGTGCGGCGGACGTGCCCGGCGCGCTCCAGGCGGTCCAGCACCGCGGTGACCGCGCCCGAGGAGAGGCCCAGCTCCTCGCCGAGCCGCCCGGGGGTGATCCCCGGCGGCGGCTCGGCGGGGCCGTCCTGGGCGCCGTGCGGTGTCGGACCGGCACGCATGATCGCGAGCAGGGCCTGGACGTCGGTGGTGTGCAGACCGCTCGCGGCGGCGAAGCCGTGGCCGAGCAGGTTCATCTCGGAGGCGAGGTCCTGCAGCAGACGGCCGAGCTCCGGCGTACCGGATCCCCGCGGTTCCCCCTGCTCCGCCTGTTCCGCCTGGTGCGCCAAGGCGTGTTCTCCGGTTGCGTGCGACGTCGGGCTAACCCGTTCAGCCTAACGGTGTCGCCCGCGCTCACACCCCCGGGCCGACGCGTTCACCCGCCGGAGCCGGATCCGGCTCCGACAACGCCGGGCGGGCGACGACCGCCCGCCCGGTCCGGGCCGGCCACCAGACCCGGTCACCGAGGTCCCGCACCAGGGCGGGCACCAGCAGCGAGCGCACCAGCAGGGTGTCCAGCAGCACCCCGAACGCCACGATGAAGGCGATCTGGGCGAGGAAGGCCAGCGGGATCACGCCCAGCGCGGCGAAGGTCGCGGCCAGCACCACGCCCGCCGAGGTGATCACCCCGCCGGTGGCGGTGAGCCCGCGCAGCACCCCCTCCCGGGTGCCGGAGCGCAGGGCCTCCTCGCGCACCCGGGTCATCAGGAAGATGTTGTAGTCGACCCCGAGCGCGACCAGGAACACGTACCCGTACAGCGGCACGGACGGGTCGACGGCGGAGAACCCGAAGACGTGCGGGAAGACCACCGCGCTCACGCCGAGCGTCGCCAGGTAGGAGAGCGCGACGGTGGCAGCCAGCAGCACCGGTGCGAGCAGCGAGCGCAGCAGCAGGACGAGCACGGCGAGCACGCACAGCAGCACCACCGGTGTGATCAGGGTGCGGTCGCGCGCGGCGGTGGTCCGGGTGTCCTCCTGCTGGGCGGTGTAGCCGCCGACCAGCGCGTGCGCGTCCGGGACGGCGTGTACGGCCTGCCGCAGCCGGTGGACGGTGGCGATCGCCTCGTCGCTGTCGGCCGGGTCGGTGAGCGTCGCCTCCAGCCGGACCCGGCCGTCGACGACCAGCGGCGCGCCGCCCGGTGCCCCGGCGGTGGTGGCGCGCACGCCTGCCACCCCGGGGACGGCGGCGACCGCCGCGGTGACGGCCTCGGAGCGGTCGGCGGCGGCGATCACCACGGCGGGGTTGCCGCTGCCGCCGGGGAAGTGCGCGGAGAGCATCCGCTGGCCGGCCGCCGAGGGCTGGGCCTTGACGAACAGTTCGCTCTGCGGCACGCCACCGGCGTCGAGAGTGGGCGCGAGCGCGGCCAGCGCCGCCAGCACGGCCAGGCTCGCCGCCCACAGGGCGCGCGGGCGGCGGGCGACCAGCGCCGCGACCCGGCCCCAGACCGCGTGCACGGGGGCCCGGCCGTCGGCGGTGGGCCGGGCGGGCCAGTAGGCGGCGCGGCCGGCCAGCACCAGGGCGGCGGGCAGGAAGGTGAGCGCGGAGAGCACCGCGCAGCCGATGCCGATGGCGCCGACCGGGCCGAGCGCCCGGTTGTTGGTCAGGTCGGAGAGCAGCAGGACGAGCAGGCCGAGCGCGACGGTGGCGCCGGAGGCGGTGATCGGTTCGACGGACTGCCGCCAGGCGGTGCGCATCGCGGCGAACCGGTCGCCGTGCAGGTGAAGCTCCTCCCGGAAGCGGGCGCAGAGTAGCAGGCCGTAGTCGGTGGCGGCCCCGATGACGAGGATCGACAGCAGGCCCTGGACCTGGCCGTCGACGGTGACCAGGCCGTGGTCGGCGAGCAGGTAGACCAGGGCGCAGGCGATGCCGAGGGCGAAGACGGCGCCGAGGATGACCAGCAGGGGCAGCAGCACGGCGCGGTAGACGGCGAGCAGGATCAGCAGGACGACACCGAGCGCCACGCCGAGCAGCAGGCCGTCGATACCGGCGAAGGCACCGCCGAGGTCGGCGAGGATCGCGGCGGGTCCGGCGACGCCGACGGTGGTGTCGGGGACGCCTTCGGCGAGGGCGCGGACCGCGCGCACGGTGTCGCCGGTCTCCCGGCCGAGGTCGGCGCGCAGTTGGACGACGCCCTGCAGGGCGCGGCCGTCGGCGGCGGGCAGGGCGGGCGAGACGCGTCCGGTGGCGCCGGGCAGCGCGGCGGCGGCGTGCAGGGCCTGCTCGGCGGCGGCGCGCCGGGTGTCGTCGACGGAGCCGGTCCGGCTCTCCCAGACCAGGATGACCGGCAGGGCGTTCCCGGCCCGGAAGTCCGCGCCGAGCCGGGCGGCCTCGGTGGACTCGGCGCTGCGCGGCAGGAAGGCAGCCCGGTCGTTGGTGGCGACCTCGCCGAGCCGGCCCGCGTAGGAGCCGAAGGCGCCGCCGAGGCCGAGCCAGACGACCAGCAGCGCGAGCGGGACGAGCAGCCGGGCCCGGCGCCGCCGGGCGGACGAAGCGGACGAGGCAGGGGAAGCGGACGAGGCCGACGGATTCGACGGGGAGGCCGGTGGAGCGGCGGGGGCGGGACGGTCAGCGGGCATGGCGGGCGCCCTCCGGGCTGGGGCGGGGTGGCGGACAGCCCGGATCATATCTCTCGACCGTCAAGAGACTTGACGGGTGGAGAGATCGCGGGGCCGCGCCAGGAGCCCGGCCACCGAGAGCGCGCCCCAGCCGACCGAGACGGCGACCGCCATCACCCGGTGCCGCCGGGCGGGGAGGGCGGTGGCGAGCAGCGCGGCGTCGCCGAGGTCGGAGGCGATCCGGACGGCGGTGGCGGTGCGCAGCGCGGCGTCGTTCGGGGCGAGGGCCATGGCGAGGCCGCAGGCGGCGTCGCGCAGGGCGAGCGGGCGCAGGCAGGCGGCGACCGGGGCGGGCACCGAGCCGTCGGGGGCGGTGAGGCCGGAGGGGCGGGCGAGCAGCGCGGGCCGGCGGGCGACGGCGAGTCCGTAGACGGCGGTGGCGGCGCCGGTGAGGCGCAGCAGGGGCGAGTGCATGACGGCGGACCTCCGGGGCGGGTCGGGGACGGGTCGACGGCGGCGGGTCGGGGACCGGGCCCAGTCTGGCGCCGTCCGGCCCGCGACACGCCGACGGCCCACCGGTGCGGGACCGGTGGGCCGTCGGCGGCTGCCCGCGGGGTACCCGGGGCGTCAGGAGACGCGCTTGATCTGCCAGGCGTTGTTGTTGAGGCTCGGGACGGCCGAGTAGTTGCAGCTGCTGTTGTAGAACGAGGAGAGCTGCACCCAGCCGGCCGGCTGGTAGGTCGACGAACAGACGGTGAGCGTGGTGCCGATCGGCAGACCGGCGATCTGCTTGATCTGCTTCTTGTTCGGGCTGAAGGTCGACGAGCAGCTGATGTCGTTCCACCACTGGACGTCGACCCAGCCGGTCGGGGTGAGCTGGCTGGCGCAGACGTTCTGGGTGTCGCCGGGGGCGGCGTGCGCGAGGGTCGCGGTGGTCGTGGTCAGGGTCAGCGCGGCGGCGGCGCAGCCGATGGCCAGGGCGGCGGCACGAAGACGGGACACGGAGCGGCTCCTCTCCACGGCGCGGGCTCTCCGCGCCGGTCCCCATTCCTACCGGCGGGAACATGGACACGGACAGTGACTTTCCGGTCCGGTACGCCGCCTTACGCGTCGCATTCGCACCCGTTGACAGTGCGCCGACACACTTGTTCCCGGCATATGCCGCACCGGGAGACGCGCTTGATCTGCCAGGAGTCGGACGCCCGGAGGCCCGTCCGCGCCCCGGGGAACGGGGCGTGGACGGGCCGGACGGGCCGGGCGGAGCGGCGGGTCGTCAGCCGGTGATCGGCCTGACGTCCAGACGGATGTGGTCGACGGCCCAGAACCAGTTGTTCCCGGCGTCGTACATCCGGAACTTCAGCGTCACGCTGCGCGCGCCCGCCGGGACGGCGAACTGCTTGGCGACGAAGGTGTTCTGGACGTCCTTGCCGGCGTTGTCGTTGCCGGTCGCGTCGGAGCTGTAGAACACCAGGCGGGTCTCGGCGCCGTTGTCGAACACCGCGGTGACGGCGGCCTTCTGCGGGGCCTCCTGCCGGTAGTGCGAGTCGAAGCCCAGGTGCAGGGTGGTGGCGCCGGCCGGGACGGGCACGGCGGGCGAGACCAGGGTCGAGTCGAACACGCCCTTCTTGGACGGCGAGCCGGTGTCGTCCCAGTCGTCCGGGTCGGCGACGGCCAGGATGCCCAGGCCCCGGGTGAAGTTGCCGCGGTCCTGGCCGGCCGGGCTGGACCACTCGCGCTTGGTGTGGAAGGTCCAGCCCTGGAGGCGGGTGGTGCCCTGCGGCATGCCCGGCGCGTTGACCACCGACCAGCCCTGCGGCGCCTGCGGCGTCCAGCCGAGGACACCGCCGACCGGCTGGAGCGCACCGGCCAGCGACTCGAAGTCCTCGCCGAGCAGGTGGCCGGCCATCACCGGCGCGGTGCGGGCGGCGAGCTCGCCGTCGGCGACGGCGAAGCGGTCGCCGGCCTGCGCCCGGGCGGTGACCAGCACGCGGTGGGTGGCACCGTCCGGCAGCTGGGCGGGCGGGGTGACGTCCCACTCGGCGGTGGCGGCGGCCCCCGCGGCGAGCGCGGTCGGCGCGGCGGTGACGGCGGCGACCGTCCAGCCGGCCGGGACGACCGGCTGCGCCTCCAGCGCGGTCAGCGCGGTGGTGGCAGTGAAGCGGGCGGTGACCCGGGCCGGGCGGCCGGGCAGCAGGATCGCCTCGTCGATAGTGGTGGAGGCGGCCTTGAGCGCGACGTCCACGGCCAGCGGGTCGGCCAGGCCCATCGCCGGGTCGGTGAGCAGGTGCTCGCCGTCCCAGGGGAAGCGGCCGGCGATCCGGCGGCGGAAGCCCAGCTCGCCGCGCACGCCCACGGCGACGTCGTACCAGCCCTCGGGGCCGACCTTGACGTTGACGGTCCGGTCGTCGCCGGCCGCGACCCGGACCTCGCGCAGGCCGTCGCCGTAGGCGAGGTCGCCGACCAGGAAGGTCTGGGCGGTGCGCGAGCGGTTGATCACGTCCACCTCCAGCACCTTGCCGTCGTGCTCCTCGGAGAGCGAGATCTCGTAGGGCGCGTCGACGGTGCCGCGCAGGTGCCAGAGCGCGCCGTTGGGGCCGTGCACCCGCAGGTCGTAGCCGTCCTGGCCGACCGTCCAGACGTCGGAGAGCCGGGACTTGGCGCCGACGGTGTAGTGGCGCGGCGGGGTGCCGGGCTCCGGGTGGACCGCGAGGACGGCGCCCTGCTTGCCCTGGTTGATGAAGTCGATCGTCAGCTGGTCGCCCTTGAGGCGCGGCTTGACGATCAGGTTGTACGGCGCCGGGCGGGCGGCCCGGGTGCCGCGCTCCTGCTGCGGGAAGACCTGCGGGCTGGGCACGGTCGGCGCGGGCAGCTTGCCGGTGTCGGTGACCTTCTGCCGGTTGCCGCTGGTGTCCGGCAGCGCGGGCCAGCGCGGGTCGCGGCCGGAGAAGTCGAAGACGTTGGTGAGGTCGCCGCAGACCGAGCGCCGCCAGGGGCTGATGTTGGGCTCCTGGACGCCGAAGCGCTGCTCCAGGAAGCGCAGCACCGAGGTGTGGTCGTAGACGGTGGAGTCGACGACGCCGCCGCGGGTCCACGGCGAGACGACGACCATCGGCACCCGCACGCCCAGACCCATCGGGTAGGGGCCGGAGACCAGGGTCTCGCCGGCGGGCAGGGTGTCGGACCAGGTGAGCGAGCCGTCGGCGGCCCTGACCCGGTACCTGCCGTCCTGGCCGACCACCCGGTGGTAGGTGGAGCCGCCCTTGCTCACCCGGACGACGACCTCGCCGTCGACCGGGACGGTGGACTTGCCGCGGCCGGTGGCCAGCGGCGGGACGGGCGGCAGCTGGTGGTCCATGAAACCGCCGTGCTCGTCGTAGTTGAGGATGAAGACGGTCTTCTGCCACACCTCGGGCTTGGCCGCGAGCGCCGCCAGCAGCCGGGCGGTGAGGTGCTCGCCGTTCGGCGGCGCGTAGTTGGCGTGCTCGGAGAGCGCGGCGGGGGCGACGATCCAGGAGACCTGCGGCAGGGTGTCGGCCTGGACGTCGGCGGCGAAGGCCTCGACCAGGGCGTCGCCCATGGCGAAGGGGTCGTCCTTCTTGGCCGGGTCGCCGACGGCGCGCATGCCGCGCTCGTGGAGCGGCTCACCGGGCTTGGCCTTGATGAAGGGGGTGAACCAGGCGAGCGCGTTGTCGTCGAAGTTGTCCAGCGCCTGGTAGGTCCGCCAGCTGACGCCGGCCTTCTCCAGGCGCTCGGCGTAGGTGGTCCACTCGTAGCCGCCGGGGATCTCGGTGTTGTCGGTGACCGGGGTGTCCCGGACGGTGCCGCCGCTGGTGCCCGTCATGAGGTGGTCGCGGTTGGTGTTGGTGTTGCACTGCACCGACGCGTAGTAGGCGTCACAGGTGGTGAACACCGAGGCGAGCGCGTGGTAGAAGGGCATGTCGGCGCTCTCGTAGTAGCCCTGGCCGAGCCAGCCGCCGGAGCGGCGGGTGACCGAGCCGTCGGCGAGGCCGTCGTTCCAGGCCTTCATCGAGTCGACGAAGCCGAACGCGGGGGCGCCCTGCTGGTAGGCGTTGGTGTGGGCGGCGTTCATCGCGAAGGGCAGCAGGTAGCCCTCCTTGCGGCCGGGGTCGGGCTGGTGGAAGATCGACCGCCCGTTGACGCCGCGCACCGCCGTGCGGTCGCCGAAGCCGCGGACGCCGGCCTGGGTGCCGAAGTAGTGGTCGAAGGCGCGGTTCTCCTGCATGAACACCACGACGTGCTGGATGTCCGCCAGCCGGCCGGGGCGGGCCGGGGCGGCGAGCGCCTCGCGCACGCTGAGCGGCAGGGCGGACAGCACGGCGGCCGCCGCCGCGCCGCCGAGCAGGGTGCGGCGCGACAGTTCGGGCTTCGGACTCATCGGGGGTGGCTCCTTGTACAAAGCGGGGGTGGTCGGACGCTTTGGTCCAGACCCGTTATGTGTACGGGCCCCAGATGGACGGGAGCGGCGGGTTCGATGGCGCGCCAGTGACGGACAGTGAACCCAGAGCTGTACAGACAACTTGACCCGCATCGCCCTCCCCCGGCGGCACCCGCCACCGCATCCGCCGGAGCGCCTGTCGCAGACCCTTTGACAGCACCCCTTCAAATTCCCGGGAATGCCGGAAACAAAAGGTAGTTGACGAACCGTCGGCGGTCACCGGCCAGGTCGTGGACAACCCTTGACGAGGCATGGGGTCTGTGGAAATCTCTCGGCAGGTCCAGGCCAATGATCTTCGAACGGGGGAGAAGATCGAACCGCCTGACGCATCAGGGGGGAAATCCTGGGAGTCGGGTCCGGCCGGACCCCGGCGTCCTGCCGACCGGTCCGCGGGGCGGACCGGCCGCCCTTCGGCAGTCGCGCCGTCCGACCGCGCCGTGCCGCGTCCGCGCCGCCACGGCCACCGCTCGGACGGGTGCCCCGCAGCTCCGTATCCGACTCCCGAATCGAGCACAGCATGTCCGAGTCCCCCAACCGGCCCGACCCCGCCACCGCCGCCGGGGAACCGGCGAGAACCACGGACGCCGCCGGGCCCGCCTCCCCCGCCCAGCACGGGATCTGGCTGACCAGCAGACTCACCCACGTACCCGAGGTCTTCCACCTCGCGCTGCGCCTCACCTTCGACCGGATCGACACCGGGGCCCTGGCCCGCGCCGTCACCGCGACCGCCGCCCGGCACCCGGCGCTCGGATCGGCCCTGGTGGAGCGGGACGGAGTGGTCCACCTGATACCCGCCGCCCGGACGCCGGAGCTCACCGTCCTCGACACCGCCGCCGACAGCGGCGAGGCACTCGCCAAGCGGCTCGCCGAGGAACTCGCCCTCCCCTTCGACCTGGCCACCGGACCGCTCGCCCGGTTCGCCCTGCACCAGCGGCCGGACGGCGGCGCCGACCTGCTGGTGGTCGCCCACCACGCGGTCTTCGACGGGAACTCCAAGGACGTGCTCGCCGCCGACCTGGCCGCCGGGTACGCCGCCGCGCTCGCGGGCACGGCGCCCGCCGCGGCCGTCGCCGACAGCGCCCCGCCGGTGCTCGACGCCGCCCTCGCCGCGTCGGCCGCCGCGTTCCACGGCCCCCGCTGGGCCGCCGCCACCGACCCGGTGCTGCCCGGCGGCCCGCGGGCCACCACCGACGCCGGCCCCGGCGAGGCCGTCGACTGGCGGCTCGACGGCCCGGGCCGGGACGCCCTCGCGGACGCCGCCCGGGAGGCCGGGGTCACCGTCTTCGAGTTCCTGCTCGCCGCCCTGCACGGCCTGCTGCGCCGCTACGGCGGCGAGGCCGTACCGGTCGCCGTCCCGTTCTCCACCCGCCGCCCCGGCCGGCACGAGGCGATCGGCCTGTTCGTCAACGAGCTGCCCGTGTACGCACCGGACGGCGCCGACGAGCGGACCCCGTTCGCCGAGTACGCCCGGGCCGTGCGCGCCGAGGTCCGGCTGGTCGCGGCCCACCGCGGCGTCCCGTTCGGCACCGCCGTGCCCGGGCTCACCCCGCGGGCCGGACTCGCCCCGGTCTCCTTCGGCTACCGCCGCCGCACCACGTCCGCCCCGGACTTCCCGGGCAGCAGCACCCGCGTCGACTGGACGGTCTTCCACCACGCCTCCCGCAACACCCTGCACCTGCAGGCCGTCGAGGACGCGGACGCGATCGACTTCTCCCTCCAGTACGACCCGGCCGTCCTCGCCCCGGCCGCCGCCCGGCGGATCGCCGGCCACCTCGCCACCCTGCTCGCCGCCGCCACCGCCGGGCCCGGCACGGCCCTGGGCGACCTGCCGCTGCTCGACGCGGCCGAGCAGCGCCTCGTCACCACCGCCTGGAACGACACCGCCCGCCCCCACCCGGCCGAGCGGACCGTGCTCGACCTGGTCCGGGAGCAGGCCGCCACCGCCCCGGACGCCCTCGCCGTGGTCGCCGGCGAGCAGCGGCTGACCTACCGCGAACTGCTGCGGCGCGCCGAGCGGCTGGCCGGCGCGCTCACCGCGGCCGGCGTCGGCCGGGGCGACCTCGTCGGCCTGCACCTCGCCCGCACCGCCGACCTGCCGGCCGCACTGCTCGCCGTACACACCGTCGGCGCCGGCTACCTGCCGCTGGACCCCGGCTACCCGGCCGAGCGGCTGGCCTTCGTACTCGCCGACTCGGGCGCCGCCCTGCTGCTGGCCGACCGCGAGCCGGCGCCCGAGGTGGCCGCCGCCGCCCCGGCGGTGCTCCGCCTCCCGGAGCCGGCGGACACCCCCGCGCCGACCGGCGCCGCCCCCGGTCGGCTCGCCTACGTGCTCTACACCTCCGGCTCCACCGGCCGCCCCAAGGGCGTGGAGATCGGCCACCGGGCGCTGGTCAACCTGCTCGCCGCCTTCGCCGAGCGGCTGGGCTCCGGCCCCCGCGACGTCTGGCTCGGCCTCACCTCGCTCTCCTTCGACATCTCCGCCCTCGAACTGCTGCTGCCGCTGACCACCGGCGGACGGCTGGTGCTGGCCCCGGACGGCCTGGCCGTGGACGGGCCGGGGCTGCGCGCCCTGGTCGAGCGCGAGGGCGTCACCCACGTCCAGGCCACCCCCTCGGGCTGGCGGGTCCTGCTCGGTGCCGGGCCGCTGCCCGCCGGGCTGACCGGCCTGGTGGGCGGCGAGGCCCTGCCGCTGCCGCTGGCCCGGCAGCTGCGGTCCGGCACCGAGCGGCTGCTCAACGTCTACGGGCCGACCGAGACCACCATCTGGTCCACCTGCGCCGAACTCCCGGCCGCACCCGAGGCCGTCCGGATCGGCCGCCCGATCACCAACACCCGCGCCTACGTCCTGGACGCCCGGCGCCGCCCGCTGCCTGTCGGGGTGCCGGGCGAGCTGTACCTGGGCGGCGACGGGCTCGCCGAGGGCTACCTGGGCCGGCCCGAGCTGACCGCCGAACGCTTCGTCGACGACCCGTTCGGCGCGCCCGGCGAGCGCCTCTACCGCACCGGCGACCTGGTCGCCTGGAGCCCCGAGGGCGAACTGGAGTTCCTCGGCCGGCTCGACGACCAGGTCAAGATCCGCGGCCACCGGATCGAGCTCGGCGAGATCGAGTCCGCGCTGCTGACCCACCCGGCCGTCGCCGAGGCCGCCGCCGCGGTGCACCGGGAGGAGGACGGCGAGGAGCCGTTCGTCGCCGGATACCTCGTCCCGGCCGCCGGGAGCGGCGCCCCCGCCCCCGCCGAGCTGCGGGCCTTCCTCCAGCATTCGCTGCCCGGCGCCGCCGTCCCGCAGCGCTTCCTGGTGCTCGACCGGCTGCCGCTGACGCCCAACGGCAAGCTGGACCGGCGCGCGCTGCCCGTCCCCCCGATCCCGGTCGAGGCCGCCGCCGCGCCGGACGACGCCCAGGACCGGGACGAGGTGCTCACCGCCGTCCTCGGGATCTGGTCCGAGGTGCTGCGGCTGCCCGACCTCGGGCCCGAGGAGGACCTCTTCGAGCTCGGCGGGCACTCCCTGACGATCATCCAGATCACCGCCAGGATCCGCGACCTGCTCGGCGTCGAGCTGGACTTCGACGTCTTCTTCGCCACCCCGACCCCGGTCGGCATCGCCGCGGCCGTCCGCGAACTCCGCTGACCCCCGGGCGGCGCGGTCCCCCCGCGCCGCCCGGCAGCCGCTCCCCGTCTCCCTCCCTGCGCCCTCGCCTCCCCTCCCCCCGCGGTGGCCCGGCCACGCGGCGACCCCGCCCGACGGCCCGACGCCCACCGCCCCGACGTGCGCCGAATGGAACACCCGATGACCGACCTCCAGGACCCCGCCACCGGGCTGTCCGCGACCAAGCGTGCGCTGCTGGCCCAGCGGCTGCGCGCCGCCGCGGCCGGCTCCGCGGACGCCACCGGACCCGCCCCCGCGAGCACCGTCCCCGCCCGGCCCCCGGGCACCGGGGTACCGCTCTCCAGCGGCCAGGAACGGCTCTGGTTCATGGACCAGTTCGCCCCCGGCTCCACCGCCTGGACGCTCGCCCCGGCCCGCCGGCTGCGCGGTCCGCTCGACCGCACCGCGCTGGACGCCGCCCTCACCGCGCTGCTCGCCCGGCACGAGGCGCTGCGGATGACCTTCCCCGCCACGCCCGACGGCACCGCGCTGGTCCGGATCGCCGAACCGGCCCCGTGCACCGCCGAGTTCGTCGACGCCTCCGCCGACCCCGACCCGGCCGACCGCGCCGCCCGGGAGCTCGGCGAGCGGGTCGCGGAGCCCTTCGACCTGGCCGACGGCCCGCTTCTGCGCGCCCTGCTGGTGCGCACCGCCCCCGACGAGCACGTGCTCGCCCTGGTCATGCACCACATCGTCAGCGACGGCTGGTCGCTCGACCTGCTGCACCGCGAGCTCGACGCGCTGTACGCCCGGCACGCTCACGGAACGCCCGACCGACTGCCCGATCTGCCGGTGCAGTTCGGCGACTACGCGCACTGGCAGCGGGAGCGGCTGGCCGGTGAGGCGCTGGCCGCCTCCCGCGCGCACTGGCGCGAGGAACTGCGCGACGTCCCCGCCCTGGAACTGCCCACCGACCGCCCCCGGCCGCCGGTGCTGACCTTCGAGGGCGCCGCCACCGAGTTCCACTGGAGCCCCGAACTCGGCCGGGGCGTCGCCGCCCTGGCGCGCTCCGCGAACGCCTCCGGGTACATGGTGCTGATGGCCGCGCTGCAGACCCTGCTCGGCCGGCACGCCGGACAGCGGGACTTCGCGATCGGCTCGGCCGTCGCCGGCCGCCTGCACCGCGAACTGGAGGGCGTGGTCGGCCTGTTCGTCAACATGCTGCCGATCCGGGCCCGGCTGGAGGGCGACCCCGCCTTCACCGAGCTGCTGCGCCGGGTGCGCGGCACGACGCTCGACGCGTACACCCACCAGGAGGTGCCGTTCGAGCAGATGGTCGCCGATCTGGACATCGAGCGCGACGTCAGCCGCTCCGCCGTCTTCCAGGTCAGCTTCGCCTTCCAGAACTACGGCGACCGCAGCACCACCACCTCCGCCGGCCCGGACGGCTCCCCCGGCGCGCCGGCCGCCGAGAGCTTCGGGCACGAGGCCGCCACCACCCGCACCGACCTCGCCTTCTACCTGCGGGAGAAGTCCGACGGCGGCCTGTACGGCCTGCTCACCTACCGCACCGACCTGTTCGACGCCGCCACCGTGCGGCAGCTGGTCGAGCGCTTCGAGCTGCTGGTCTCGGCGGCGGTGGCCGACCCGGAGCGGCCGGTCTCCCGGCTGCCGCTGCTCACCCCCGGCGAGCGGCGGGACGTCCTGGAGCGGTGGGCCGCCGGACCGGCGCTGCCCGACCCGGCCGACGGCCCGCGCACCCTCACCGCCCTGCTCGCCGACACCGCGCGCGCCCACCCGGACCGCCCCGCCCTGGAGTTCGAGGGCCGCACCGTCGACTACCGCGAACTGGACGAGCGCGCCACCGGCCTGGCCCGGCGGCTGCGGGCGCTCGGCGTCGGGCCGGACGACCGGGTCGCGGTCTGCCTGGAGCAGTCGCCCGAACTGGCCGTCGCCCTGGTCGGCGTGCTGAAGGCGGGCGGCGCCTACCTGCCGCTGGACCCGGAGCAGCCGCCCGCCCGCCTCGCCCACCTGGTCGCCGACGCCGACGTGCGGGTACTGCTCACCGACTCGGCGCTGCACGAGCGCTTCCCCGGCTACACGGGCGCCACGCTGCTGCTGGACACCGACCCTGCGCAGCGCGACCCCGAGCCGCTGGAGGAGGTCTCGGGCCCCGAGCAGCTGGCCTACGTGATCTACACCTCCGGCTCCACCGGCGCGCCCAAGGGCGTCGCCGTCCAGCACCGGCAGATCCTCAACTACCTGACCGGGGTGCGCGAACGGCTGCGGATCGAACCGGGCGCCGGCTACGGGCTGCTGCAGTCGCTCTCCTTCGACTTCAGCATCACCATGCTCTACCTGGCGCTGAGCACCGGCGGCCGGGTCCATCTCCTGCCGCGCCGCATCGCCGGCGCCGAACTGGCCGATCGCATCGAGGAGTTGCAGCTCGACTACCTCAAGATGACGCCCTCGCACCTGGCCGCGCTCGGTTCTGACGCCCCGATGGAGCGGCTGCTGCCGCGCCGGGCGCTGGTGCTCGGCGGCGAGGCCTCGGCCTGGCCGTGGGCCGCCGAACTCGCCGCCCTCGGCCGGTGCGCGGTCTTCAACCACTACGGCCCCACCGAGGCCACCGTCGGCGTGACCGTGCACGAGGTCACCGCCGGGGCCGCCGGCCCCGGCAGCACCCCGATCGGCACCCCGCTGGCCGGGGCCCGCTGCCACGTCCTCGACGAGGCGATGCAGCCGGTGCCGCCCGGCGTCACCGGTGAGCTGTACCTCGGCGGCGACCGGCTGGCCCGCGGCTACCTGGGCCGCCCCGACCTGACCGCCGAGCGCTTCCTCGACGACCCGTTCGGCGCGCCCGGCGACCGGCTCTACCGCACCGGCGACCTGGCCCGCTGGCGCACCGACGGCACGCTCGACTACCTGGGCCGGGCCGACGACCAGATCAAGGTGCGCGGCTACCGGGTCGAGCCCGGCGAGGTCGAGGCCGCCCTGACCGCCCTGCCCGGCATCACCCAGGCCGTCGTGATGACCCGCGGCGAGGGGCTGCGGCAGACCCTGGTCGCCTACCTGGAGCACCCCGGCGGCGGCCTCGCCCCGGCCGCGGCCGAGCTGCGCGAGGCCCTCGGCGAAGTGCTGCCCGACTACATGGTCCCGGCCCGCTTCGTGGTACTGGAGCGGCTGCCGCTGCTGGCCCACGGCAAGGTCGACCGGCGCAACCTGCCCGAGCCCGAGGAGCCCGCCGCGAGCGGCGAGTTCGTCGAACCCGAGGGCGAGGCCGAGGAGTTCGTCGCCACCCTGTGGGCGGAGCTGCTGGGCGTGCCCCGGGTCGGCGCCCTGGACGACTTCTTCGAACTCGGCGGGCACTCCCTGCTGGCCACCCAGGTGGTCGCCAAGCTGCGCCGCGCCTACCCCGAACTCCCCACCCCCGTCGGGGTGATGGACCTCTTCAAGTACCCCACCGTGCGCCGGCTGGCCGCGCTGGTCAGCGACCCGCACGCCGACCGGGGCCCGCGCAGCCTGCTGCACCTGCTCACCCCGCCCGGCCGCAAGGTCGGCGCGAGCCTGGTGTGCGCCCCGTACGGCGGCGGCAGCGCGCTCATCTACAAGCCGCTCGCCGACGCCATGCCCGCCGACTGGGCCCTGCACTCGCTCGCCGTCCCCGGCCACGAGCTGGGCGAGGAGGCGATGGACGTCGACGAGGTCGCGGCCGGCTGCGCCCAGGAGATCCTGGACAACGTCGAGGGCCGGATCGTGCTGTACGGCCACTGCGGCGTCGGCGTCCGGCTGGCCGTCGAGATCGCCCGGCGGGTCGAGGCCGCGGGCCGCGAGATCGACGCGATCCACCTCGGCGGCATCTTCCCGTTCGCCCGTCCGCGCGGGCGCGGCGCCGCCGTCGGCGAGTGGTGGGCCCGCACCGCCGACAGGCTCCGCAGCGACCAGGGCATGATCAACGCCCTGGCGGCGGCGGGCCTGGAGACCGACGAGGTCGGCACCGAGCAGCTGCGGCTGATGGTCGCCAACCGGCGGACCGGCACCCGGGAGGCCGAGCAGTACTTCACCCGGCTGTTCGAGAGCGAGGACGGCCGGATCGCCGCCCCGGTGTACGCGGTCTGCGGCTCCCAGGACCCGGCCACCGAGTTCTACGAGGAGCGGTACCGCGAATGGCACCGGCTCAGCGACACCACCGGCGTGGTGGTGCTCGACGAGGCGGGCCACTTCTACCTCAAGTACCGGGCCGCCGAGCTGGCCGAGATCCTCACCACCGTGCACCGCTCGGTGGCGGACGGCGAGGAGGAGCGGCACGGGCGCACCGAGGGCGCCACCTGGTGGCTGGCCGGGCTCTCCCGGTCCCGGGACGGGGACGCCACCGAGGCCGCTTCGGCGGCGGCCCGGACGGTGCGGCCGACCATGCGCCGCTTCCTCGGCGTCGCGGCCGGCCAGCAGATCTCGATGATCGGCTCGGCGCTCACCGAGTTCGCCCTGCCGGTGTGGATCTACCTGACCACCGGTTCGCTCGCCCAGTTCGGCCTGCTGGCCGCCTGCGGCCTCGTCCCCGGCATCCTCACCGCGCCGCTCGCGGGCGCCCTGGTGGACCGCGGCGACCGGCGCCGGATCATGCTCTACGGCGACGTCGCGGCGGGCCTGACCCAGGCGGTGATGCTGCTGCTGTACCTCACCGACTCACTGGAGGTCTGGCACGCCTACGTGCTGATCGCGGTGCTGTCGACGGCGCTGACCTTCCAGCGGCTGGCCTGGAACTCGGCCGTGCCCCAGCTCGTCCCGAAGCGCTTCCTCGGCCGGGCCAACGGCGTCGTCCAGATGGCCTTCGGCCTCGCCCAGTTCCTGGTCCCGCTGTTCGCGGTCGGTCTGCTCTCCGCGCTCGGCCTCGGCGGCATCCTCGTGATGGACGTCGCCAGCTATGTGATCGCCACCGGTGTCACGCTGGCGGTGCGCTTCCCCGACGTGATGGCCGCCAAGCGGCGCGAGAGCGTCACCGCCGAGATCCGGGCCGGCTTCCGGCGGGCGCTCGGCAGCCGGCACTTCCGGGCGATGCTGCTGTTCTTCGCGGTGCTCAACATCTTCCTGTCGCCGCTGTTCCTGCTCACCACCCCGCTGGTGCTCTCCTTCGCCCCGCTCGCGGCCGCGGGCTGGGTCTCGGTCGCGGCCGGACTCGGCGCCGTGCTGAGCGGTCTGACCCTGCTGGTCTGGGGCGGTCCGCGCCGGCTGCGGCTGCGCGGCGTGCTGTTCGCCACCCTCGGTCTGGCTACCGCCTGCCTGGTGACCGGCCTGCGCCCGAGCGTCTGGCCGGTGGCGCTCGGCGCCTTCGGCATGGCGTACGGGCTCGGACTGGTCAACGGCGTCTACGCGACGATCGTGCAGACCAAGGTGCCGCTGCGCTTCCACGGCCGGGTGATCGCGGTCAACACCATGGTCGCCTGGTCCACCCTTCCGGTCGGTTTCGCGCTCGTCGCGCCCCTCGGGCCGCGCCTGGTCCAGCCGCTGATCGACGAGGACGGCGCGCTGGCCGGCACCGTCGGCCGGCTGATCGGCACCGGTGAGGGCCGCGGCATCGGCCTGCTCTACCTGCTGTTCGGCCTCGCCATGGCGCTGCTGGTGGCCGTCTGCCTGGCCGTCCCGGCGCTGCGCCACTTCGACCGCGACGTCCCCGACGCCGAGCCCGACGACCTGGTGGGCCTGGCCGCCCTCGCCGCCCGCACCGGGGCCGTCCCCCCGTCCGAGACCCGCGCCGAGACGCTCTCCGCCGAACCCGCCGAACCCGCCGCATCCGCGCGCCGTACCGGAACCGAGGCCGCCGTCCGATGACCACCACCGACCCCAGCAGCACCGACCGGACCGCCGGCGCCGCCCGCCCCGCCGAGGCCGTCCACCCGCTCACCGAGGAACAGCGCCGGCTCTGGTTCCTGCAGCAGCTGCACCCCGCCGACGCCGGCTTCAACATGTACCTGTGCCGCCGGTGGAGCGGCCCGCTGGACGTCGCCGCGCTGCGCACCGCGCTGGAGCGGCTGACGGCCCGGCACGAACCGCTGCGCACCCGCTTCGCCCTGGACGGCGAGGCGCCCGTCCAGCTGGTCGAACCGCCCGCGCCCGTCCCGCTGGAGCAGTTCGCGCTCGCCCCCGGCGCCGCCGAGCAGGACTTCACCGAGGCCTGCCGCCCGGCCGTCAACGCGCCCTTCGACCTCGCCGGACGCCCGCCGCTGCGCGCCGTCCTGGTCTCCGCCGGGCCGCAGGAGCACGCGTTCGCGCTGGTCGTCCACCACATCGTCTCGGACGGCTGGTCGTTCAAGGTCCTCTGGCGCGAGCTGCTCGCGCTGTACCGTGAGGCGCTCGGCGAGGCGCCGGCCGAGCTGGCGCCGCTCGCCCTGCGCTACGGCGACGTCGCGCGCGCCGAGCAGGAGCGCGCGGCGGCGGGCGGCGCCGAGGCGGCCTTCCGCTACTGGGCGGAGAAGCTGGCCGGCACCGGCCGGCTGCGGCTGCCGCTGGACCACCCCCGCCCGGCCGAGCCCCGGCACCCGGCGGGCTTCGCCACGGTGGCGCTGGACCCGCAGCTGACGGCCGCGCTGGACGCGCTGGCCCGGCGCGAGCGCTGCACCCCGTTCATGGTGCTGCTCGCCGCCTACCAGTGCGTACTGGCCCGCTGGACCGGCAGCACCGACTTCGTGGTCGGCACCCCGCTCGCCGGCCGCACGGAGGCGGCGCAGGAGGCGCTGGTCGGCTACTTCGCCCGCACCGGCGTGCTGCGCGCCGACCTCACCGGCGAGCCCGGCTTCCGCACCGTGCTGCACCGCGTCCGCACCGCCACCCTGGGCGCCCTGAGCCACCAGGACGTCCCGCTGGAGCGGCTCGCCGTCCACCTGGACCTGCCCGCCGAGGCCGGCGCGGCGCCGCTCTACCAGGCGGTGTTCGTCCACCAGAGCCAGTACGACCTGTCCGGCGAGGACGGCGGCGCGCCGCTGCCCGCCGGGGTACGGACGGCCTCCATGGACTCCGGCTTCGAACGCGCCAAGACCGATCTGCTGCTGGACAGCTGGCGCACCCCGGACGGCGGTCTGACGCTCTCCTTCTGCTTCGACCGGGAGGTCCTCGACCCGGCGACGGTGACCGCGCTCGGCACCCGCTGCCGGGCGCTGCTGGCCGCCGCCGTGGAGGACGTCGAGGTGCCGCTGCACGGCGAGTGGCTGATCGGGGCCGAGGAGCGCGCCGAGCTGCTCGCCCTGGGCGCGGGTCCCGTGGCCGCTTCCGCCGCCCGCCCCGTACTCGCCCGCTTCGCCGAGCGGGCCGCCGCCACCCCGGACGCGCCGGCCCTGGAGTGCGAGGGCGAGGTGCTCTCCTACGCCGAACTCGACCGCCGCTCCGGCGAACTGGCCGAACGGCTCGGCCCGGTCGCCGGACAGCTGGTGGCGGTCCGGCTGGCGCCCTCGTTCGAGCTGGTGACGGCCCTGCTGGCGATCTGGAAGGCCGGCGCCGGCTACCTGCCGCTCGACCCGGCCCACCCGGAGGAGCGGCGGCGCCTGATGGTCCGCGAGTCCGGCGCCGTCCTGCTGCTGACGGACGAGGAGGGCGAGGGTCTTCGGGTCGTGCCCGGCGCCGACCCCGTGGAGTCCGAGGACCGGGCGGATCTCGCCTACGTGCTCTACACCTCCGGCTCCACCGGCACCCCCAAGGCGGTGGCCGTCGACCACGCCGCGCTGGCCGCCCGCGTCGACTGGATGGCCGGCCCGGACGGCTACCGCCTCGCGCCCGGCGACCGGATCGTCCAGTTCGCCTCGATCGGCTTCGACACCCACGCCGAGGAGCTGTGGCCCGCCCTCGCCTCCGGCGCCCGCGTGGTGCTGCTGCCCGGCGGCGGCCGCACCCTGCCGGAGCTGCTGCGCGGCCCGCACGGCCCGGCCGTCACCGTGCTCGACCTGCCGACCGCCTACTGGGAGGAGTTGGTCTCGCACGACGAGCGCACCCCGTGGCCCGCCAGCCTGCGGCTGGTGGTGCTCGGCGGCTCCGAGGTCCGCGCCGACGCCGTCACCCGCTGGCGGGACCGGCACGGCGACACCGTCCGGCTGGTCAACACCTACGGTCCGACCGAGGCCACCGTCATCGTCACCGCCGCCGACCTCGGCGCCCCGGACGCCGGGCGCCGCCCGCCGCTGGGCCGCCCGCTGCCGGGCGTGCGGCTGTACGTGCTGGACGAGCGCGGCGCCCTGCTGCCGCGCGGCTCGGAGGGCGAGCTGTACATCGGCGGAGCCGGCCTGGCCCGCGGCTACCTGGGGCGCCCCGACCTCACTGCGGCGGCGTTCACGGCGGACCCGTTCGCCGGCGGGACGATGTACCGCACCGGCGACCGCGCCCGCTGGCGCACCGACGGGAGCCTCGACTATCTCGGCCGCACCGACGAGCAGGTCAAGCTGCGCGGCTACCGGATCGAACCGGCCGAGATCGAGGCGGCCCTGACCGGCCGTCCGGACGTGCTGCGGGCCGCCGCCGTCGTGCTCGGCGGGCGCCGCCTGGTGGCGTACGCCGTCCCGGCGCCCGGCGCCGAGCCCGACCCGGCCGCCCTGCGCGAGCACCTCGCCGTACGGCTGCCGGCCTACCTCGTCCCGGACACGGTCGTCCTGCTCGACACCCTCCCGCTGACCCTCAACGGGAAGCTGGACACGGCGGCCCTGCCCGAACCGGACCAGGCGTCCGCACGCCCGTACGTGGCCCCGCGGACCGACGCCGAGCAGTTGGTCGCCCAGCTGTGGCAGGAGGTCCTGGGGGTGCCGCGGGTGGGGGCCCTCGACGACTTCTTCGAACTCGGCGGGGACTCGCTGCTGGTCACCCGGGTGGTGGCCCGGATCCGGGCGGGCGTCGGCCTGGACGTCCCGATCCGCGACGCGTTCGAGCTGTCCACGGCCGCCGCGCTCGCGGCCCGCGTCGAGGAACTGCTCATCGCGGAGATCGAGGCCCTGAGCGAGGACGAGGCCGCCGACCGCCTCGACGGCTGATCACGACCGGGGCGCGGGCGTCCACCCGGACGCCTGCGCCCCGGCGGCGGCCCTGAGGTCGGCCAGCCAGCCGTCCAGGCCCGCCTTGAGGATCGCGGTCGCCACCGGCACGTCGGCGTCCACCTGCGGCCCGGTGTGGGTCTCCTCGGTGCTGACCCTCACACCGCCCTTGACCCTGCTGAAGTTCCAGACGTGCACGCCGTCGATGTGCACGCCCTCGCCGACCGCCGGCCCGGTCCAGCGGATGCAGGCGCCCTCCTTGAGCTGTCGCACGGTCGACGTGATGTCCAGGCTGGTCGCCGGGATCCCGGTCCCGGGCGGCACCGGCGTCGTCCAGTGGAACGCCGACCCGGCCCGGAAGCGGCCGTGGTCGAGGCGCTCGGCGCTCGTGACGGGCTGCTGCCAGGACGGCCAGCGGTCCACGTCCGTCTGGAGCTTCCAGATCACCTCCAGCGGCGCGTCGATCACCGCCTCCGTCCGGTACCGCACCTGCGCGGCCTGGTCGACGCCCGCGCCCCGGCAGGTGAGCCCCTTCGCGGGCTGCGCCCCGGCCGGCACGGCGGCGCCGGCGAGGATCCCGACGACCAGCGGGACCGTGATCGCGGCGGCTCGGATTCCCGTCATGACATGTCCTCCCTCTAGAACCAATCACTTCCGTGACAAGTTCTAACCTCTTCTTGCCCGGACAGTCAATAGCTTCCGTGATAGGTTCTAACCCATGGCGAAGAGCGACCCCACCACCCCCCGCGAGCGCTACCGCACCCAGGTCCGCGCCGAGGTCATGGAACGCGCCTGGGAACAGATCGCCACGGCGGGCGCCTCCGCGCTCTCCCTCAACGCCATCGCCAAGCAGATGGGCCTGAGCGGCCCCGCCCTCTACCGCTACTTCGCCAACCGCGACGAGCTGATCACCGAACTCGTCCGCGAGGCCTACCGCAGCCTCGCGGACACCTTCGCGGCGGCCGCCGCCGACGGCGCCGACCTGGCCGGCCTCGCCCACGCCCTGCGCACCTGGGCCCTCGCCGACCCCCAGCGCTACCTGCTGGTCTACGGCACCCCGGTCCCCGGCTACCAGGCGCCCGAGGACACCACCGCGATCTCCCGGGAGATCGCCACCACCCTCCTGGACGCCTGCACCGCCGCCCTCCCCCCGGCCGCCCCCGCCTCCCCCCTCGGCACCCACCTCGCCGACCACCGCACCTGGGCCGCCGACCACCCCGCGCCACCCGAGGCGCTCGCCCTCTTCCTCACCCTCTGGACCCGCCTCCACGGCGTCCTGTCCCTGGAACTCGCCGGCCACTTCACCGGCCTGCAGTTCGACCCCGAGACCCTCTTCGACGCCGAACTCGCCGCCCTGCTCCCCTGACGGGTCGGTGCAGAGTGAGAACGGCACGGCTGCCGGTGAGCCGGACAGTCTTCTCATGCCTGGAGGCCGCCATCACCACCGAGACCGACCCGATCATCTGGATCCGCGACGGCGGCTGCGGCCTCGGGCCCTATCGTGCCGATCTCGTCGAGACGTACTGGCGGTGGGAGCAGCATCCGGCCTCACTGGTCGGGTACGGGCGGCAGCAGCCGGAGTCGCTGGAGGCCCGTACGGAGGGGATGGCTCGGCAACTACGCGGTGACAACATCCGGTTCACCGTCTACGAGCTCACGGGCGACGCCGACGCCGTGCCGGTCGGCGTCGCCACGCTGTTGCCGGATCCCGCCGTCCGGACGGCCGAGTACGTGGTGATGATGGCCCCGGAGGCGCGGGGGCGGGGGCTGGGGACGGCGGCGACGCGGCTGGTGCTGGACTACGCGTTCCACATCACCAATCTGCGGATGGTCTGGCTGAAGGTGCTGGCGCCCAACCGGCCGGCCGTCCGCACCTACGAGAAGGCGGGGTTCCGGACGGTCGGGGCGCTGCGGGAGGCCGGGTACTGGCTCGGGCAGGTCTGTGACGAGGTGGTGATGGACGCCCTCGCCACGGAGTTCACCGGACCTTCGGCGGTAACCGGGTAGCTCAGGTCCTCACACCAGCACCAAGGTCTTGCCGAGGGCGGTGCGTTGCTCGATGGCGGCGTGGGCGTCGGCGGCGCGGTCCAGCGGGAAGGTCTGGCCGATGAGGGGCCGGACCCGACCTGCCGCCGCTTCAGCCATGATCTCGCGGGCCCAGCGGTTGACGTGGGCGCCGAAGCCGAAGAGCTGGTCGATGCCGATGACCTCCACGCCCGCGCGGCGCGCGACCGCCGGATCGATGGAGGTGGCCGCTCCGCTCGCGGCGCCGTGCACGGAGAAGCGGCCGCCCCGCGCCGTCACCCCGAACGCCGCCCGGCCGATGTCGCCGCCGACCCCGTCGAACACCACGTCCGCGCCGGCGCCGGCGGTGAGGGCGCGCACTTCGCCCGTCCAGTCGGGTGCGCGGTAGTCGACTGCGGCGTCGGCACCCAGCTCGCGGACGACGTCGAGCTTCCGCGTGCTTCCGGCAGCGCCGATCACCCGGGCGCCGGCGGCGCGGGCGAGTTGAACGAGGAGGCTGCCCACCCCGCCCGCCGCGGCTTCCACCAGGACCCAGTCCCCAGGGCGGATCCGGGCGTATTCGACCAGCCCCTGCGCCGTGCTGCCGTCGCTGTAGAGCGCCACCGCCTCGGGCAGGCCCAGGCCGTCCGGAGCCGGGAAGAGCGCCTCGACCGAGGCCACCGCCCGCTCGGCGAAGCCGCCGGTCTCCCCGGTCCACGCGAGGACCCGCCGCCCCGCCCAGGCCTGGTCCACCCCGGGACCGACCACGTCCACACGGCCGGCGACCAAGCCGCCCGGCACGTACGGCAACGCCGGCGGCTCGTGCCAGGGATCGGTGCCACGCCTGATCTGCGTCTCGATGAACGTCAGCCCGGCCACCTCCACCGCCACCACGACCTGCCCCGGTCCCGCCACCGGATCCGGCACCTCCCCGAGGACCAGTTCCTCGGGCCCTCCGAAACGGTGTACCTGTACGGCGCGCATGCTGCCTACCCCCTGCTCGTGTGTCAGTGCGAACACTGCGAGCCTGCAAGATCAACCCGACTTGAGGTCAAGGCTGCGTCCGGCCCTACGATCACTCCCCCAGCCATGCGAGACCCCCGATGAATCGCACCTTCGACGACGAGCTGACGGCGATCGGGGAGGCCCTCAGGCATCCGGTTCGACAGATCAGGTGCCACCAGCTCCAAGGCGCCGCGTCGTCAGGCGTCGCGCCGGATCGGCTGGACGGTCGACGCGACGGACACGCGTCAGGGTGTTCCTCGACGGGGTCGGGCGGGGTTGGTCGACGGCACCGACTCTGCTGCCCACAACCGTCGGCGGTCATCGGTGATCACCCCGAGATCGGCCGCGAACGCTCCCCTGGGGGTCAGACGTCGAACAGCGCCTCCCCGGCGGGCTCCGGCTCGGGCGCCAGGACGGCGCGGAGGTCCTTGACGGTGCGGCGCCAGGCGGGGCCCTCCTCGCTCTCGTCCCACAGCTCGGCGAGTTCGGACTCCTCGGCGAGTACGCGGTCCAGTGCCTCGGCGGCGAGCGGGCGCAGATCGGTGGGGAAGACCGGGAGGGGCTCGTCGGGGCCGTAGCTGGTGGTGACGGGCTCGCCGCCGGGGCACTGGGAGGCGACGAGGGCCGCGGCGGCGACGGCCTCCACCGCCTCGTCGACGTCCAGGTAGTCCTCGGCCCCGGTGTCGGCGGCGAGCGTCAGGACGCGGCGGACCACGGCCACTCGTTCGGCCAGGGGCGTTTCGTCCAGCGTGCCGGAGAAGTCGGCGGCGGTGTCGTTGTCGAAGTGGCCGATGTCCCAGGTACCCATGGTGATCTCCTCAAGTCGGTGACGGCATCCTCGCACCGGCCACTGACAATCGGGCACACGGGATGCACGCAGGTCAGCCCGCGAGGCGTCGGCGGCGGGCCCGCTGGCGGCAGGTGGCGCCGCAGTAGCGCACCGGGCGGCCGGTGGGCCGGACGGCGATCGCGGCCCCGCACTCCTCGCAGGACGCGACCGTGGCCCCGTGGCCACCGAGGCCGTCACGAAAGCCGCGCACTTCCGTGACAGGAGCGGAAGGCCGCAACCCGTCCAGGGTCAGCCGGACGAGCCTGTGGCCGGCCGCTCGATCACGGCGCGCGGTGAGCATCGAGACGCACCCGAGGGTGAGCGCGACGACGTCCTCGGGGCCGATGTCGGCGCGGACGCCGCCGACCCGCTGCGCCGCCTCCAGCAGTGCCGCCAGCACCTGGCGGAACCTCAGCACCGAAGCCGTGAGCACCGGTCGCGGCCAGCTCGCGTCGGAGGCCACGACATCGCACATGGGCCCGCGCCGGTGGGACGTCTCCACGACGTCGAGGAGGAACCCGAAGAACGCCTCGGTGGGCGCGAAGCGGGCCATCCGCCGCTCGCCGGAGGCGACCAGGTCGTTCAGGTGCTGGACGAACACCGCCTCCAGCAGCGCCTGCTTGCTCGGGAAGTGCCGGTACACGGTGCCGGCGCCGACACCCGCCCGGCGGGCGATCTCGCCCAGCGGGACGTCGAGCCCCTGTTCGGCGAACGCCTCGCCGGCGGCGGACAGCACCTTGGCCCGGTTGCGGCGGGCATCCACCCGGTCGCCACCGCCGATCACTGCGGTCATGTCACGAAACCCCTTGCCCCTCCCGAGCCAACCGGGTTGGAGTATTCCAGATACCTCGGGCCGATCGCTCCGGTTCCCCACCGGGCCCCGAGAAACACGGAGGACAACATGACCACCGAACCCGACACCGCCTGGGCCACCGTCGCCGTGACCGGCGCCACCGGCAAGCAGGGCGCCGCGACGGCACGGCGGCTGCTGGCCGGCGGCCGGGCGGTGCGCGCGCTGGTCCGGGACCCGTCCGCGCCCGCCGCCGTGGCGCTCGCGGACGCCGGGGCCGAGCTGGTCCGCGCGGACTTCGACGAGCCGTCGAGCCTCGAACCCGCGCTGGCCGGCACCACCGCGCTGTTCGCCGTGCCGCCCGTCGCCTACGGGCCGAAGGGCATCGACCAGGAACTGGAGTTCACCCGCGGCCGGGCGCTGGCCGACGCCGCGGTGGCCGCCGGCATCCGGCAGGTGGTGTTCACCGGCGTCGCCTCGACCTCCGGCGCGGCGTTCGCGGCCCCCGGGAAACGGCGCGTCGAGCAGTACCTGCGCGAGCGGTTCCCGCTGGTGACCGTGCTGCGTCCGGTGCGGTTCATGACGAACTACTTCGGGACCGGCGTCGGCCTCGACGGGATCGTCGACGGCGTCCACCGGCACCTGTTCACCCCGCACGACCCCCTTCAGGTCATCGCCCTGGAGGACATCGCCGAGTTCGCGGCCCTGGCCTTCGAGCAGCCGGAGCGGTTCGCCGGACGGACCCTGGAGCTGGCCGGCGACGACCTCACCCCGGTCGAGGCCGCCGCCTTGATCAGCTCCGCGACCGGCATCCCGGTGCGCTACGAGTACGCCACCCACGAGCAGGCGACCGCGCTGAACCCGGAGTTCGCGGAGGTCCGGCGGCAGTGGGCCGCCGGACACCGCTGGCACGCCGACATCGAGGCACTGCGCGTCATCCACCCCGGGCTGCGCACCCTGGCGGACTGGCTCGCCGAGACCGGCGCCGCCGCCCTGCGCGCCCGCCTGCTCGGTACCCCGTAGCGGCGGGCGCGCGGCCGGGCGCGCTCAGCCGCCGGCGGCGTCGGTGATGCGGGCCTCCAGCGCGGCGGCCAGCGACTCGACCGCGGCCGGGGTGAAGGCGTGCTCGTTGTAGCGCAGCCAGCAGACCAGCGACCCGTCGGGCTGCTCGGTGGCGGCGAGTTCGGGCACGTGCCGGTCGCCGCCGGGCAGGGGGTAGGGGACGGTGGCGCTGCGCGGGACCTCCCAGGCCGTGCAGGCGAGGCCGGGGAGCTGGGCGGGGGCGTTCCAGCTCTCGTAGCGCAGCCAGGCGGCGAACGGCGCCAGCGGGCTGAACTCCGCGAACGGGTAGAGCTGGTGGTCCAGCGCCGCGGTGGCGGTGTCCCGGACCCGGGCGAGGAGTTCGGCGAAGCCGGGGGCACCGGAGGCGTCGACCCGCAGCAGCAGGGACTGGACGAAGCAGCCGACGGCCTGTTCGGCCTCGGGGGTGGTGCGGCCGGGTACGGGGGTCATCAGCACGAGGTCGTCCTGGCCGCTGCGCTCCGCCAGCAGGCCGAGCCAGACGGTGGCGAGCGCCTGGAAGGGGGTCGCCCCGGCCTCGGCGGCCCGCTCGCGCAGTGCGGCGGCCCGGGCGGCAGGGACGGTGAGGCGGTGGGCGGCGCTGAGCACCGTCTCGGTGTCGGCGCGGCCGGGGAACGGGTGCACGGCCTCGGGCGCGCCGGCCAGGGTCCGGGCGAAGTGGGCCCGGGAGACCGGCCAGTGGGCGTTGGCGCCGGCGACCAGCTCACCGAGCGTCGGCATCGGGCGCGGCGGGGGCGCGGGACGGCCGCGGCGCAGCGCCGAGTAGATGACGCCGAGGTCGCGCAGCAGGACGCCGACCGACCAGCCGTCACCGACGATGTGGTGCACGGCGAGCAGCACGGCGTGGTCGTCGGGCGCCCGGCTGACCACGGCCAGGCCGGTCATCGGGCCCTCGCCGACGTCGGTGAGCCGGTCGCGCACCGCGATCAGCCGGGCCGACACCTCGTCGTCGCTCTCGCCGGGGGCGTCGACCAGGATGGCCTCGACCTCCGGCTCGGCGTCGACGACGGCGCGCCGGACCCCCGGTACGGCGCCCGGCACCGGCACGAACCGGGTGCGCAGCGCCGGGTGGCGACGCACCGCCTCGTACAGGGCCTCGGTCAGCAGGCCGGGGTTCAGTGCCTCGGTGACGCGGAACATGACGGCGACCGAGCCGACGTTGCGGCCCTCGGCCTCGGCCATCCAGCGCAGGAAGTTCTCCTGCTGGGAGGTGAGCGGGATGTCGTGCGGCTGGGCGCGCAGTTCGCGCAGGAACGGGGAGAGGTCGACGTCGTCCACCGGGAGCAGGGCGTCGGCGTTCTTCGGGGCGGCGGCGAGCCAGGCGGCCTGGGCGCGCAGCGAGGGGCGTTCGAAGACCAGGGCGGTAGTGGCGGTGACGCCGAACTCGGCGGACACGGCGGCGGCCAGCTGGACGGCGCGGAAGGAGTCGCCGCCGAGGGCGAAGAACTCCTCCTCCACGGCGTCCACGGGCCGGCCGAGGATCCGGCGCCAGACGGCGGCGAGGGCGCGTTCGTGCTCGGTGGCGGGCGGAGTGCCGACGGCGGCCGGGGCCGGTTCCTCGAAGCGGGCGCGCAGTTCGTGCTTGACGACCTTGCCGCTGGGGTTGCGGGGCAGCCGGTCGGTGAGCAGGATGCGGACCGGCAGTTCGGCCCGGCCGAGCCGTTCGGCGAGGAAGAGCCGCAGTTCGTCGAGGTCCAGGCCGTCGGCGGCGGGCACCACGGCGGCCACCGGCACGGCGCCCATCACGGGGTGCGGCAGGCCGAGCGCGGCGGCGTCGGCGACGCGCGGGTGGGCGTGCAGGACGTCCTCGATGCGCAGCGTGGAGACCTTGAGGGCACCGGACTTGATGACGTCGCTCTCCCGGTCGACCAGGTGGAGGTAGCCGTCGGCGTCGAGCCGGCCGAGGTCGCCCATCCGCACCCAGCCGTCCCGGAAGACGGCGGCCGAGGCGGCGGCGCCGGCCGTGTAGCCGCGCGGCGGGCCGGGCTGGCGCAGCCAGACCTCGCCGACGGCGCCCGGCTCGACGGGCCGGCCGTCCTCGCCGAGCAGCCGCAGGTCGCCGGGGTTGGCGGGGCGGCCGACCGAGCCGGGGCGGCGGGCGTCGACGACTGCGGATATCTGGGCGGGGGACGCCTCGGCGGAGGTGTAGGTGTTGACCAGGGTCGCGGTCGGCAGGGCCGTGCGCAGGGCGGTGGCGACGGGGGCGGGCAGCGCGGCGGCGGAGGAGCTGATCAGCAGGACGCTGCCGAGGTCGTGCCGGGTGGCGACGCCCGAGTTGAGGAGTTCGACGGCCATCGACGGGACCAGGAAGACGGTGCCGACCCGGTGCTCGGCGACGGTCCGGCCGAACTCCTCGGCGTCGAAGCGCGGCAGGCAGATCGTCGCGGGCGCGGCGACCAGGGCGTTGACCAGGACCACCTGGGCGGCGTTGGTGCCGATCGGGAAGGCGTGCAGCGCGTGCGCGGAGTGGGCGTAGGGGCGCGGGCGCGGGTCGAGCTTCTGGCCGGCGGTGAGGCTGGCGTGGGCGGCGTGCACGCCCTTGGGCGCGCCGGTGGTGCCGGAGGTGCCGATGACCTGGGCGAGGTCGCCGGGGCCGGGGCGGTGCGGCGGTTCCCCGTCGCCGTCGCCGTCCGTCTCCAGGTCGGCCGGCCGCAGCGTGCGCAGGCCGGCGGCGGAGGCGCGCTCGTCCTCGGCCGAGTGGGCGACGGCGAGGGCCGCCGCGCTGTCGCCGGCCAGCCGGGCGGTGTCCTCGGCGCTCAGGTCCTCGCGGACGACGACACCCGCCGCGCCGGCGTAGTGCGCGGCCAGGAAGGCCACCGCGTAGTCGTCCCAGGCCCGGTTGGGGAAGAGCAGCAGCACCCGCTCCCCCGGCCGGACGCCGGCCCGGGCGAGGCCGTGGGCGGCGCGCACCGCGCGCTCGCGCCAGGTCCGGTAGTCGAGCGGGGGGCGGCCGGGGACGAGCAGCGCGGGCCGGTCGGGGTGCCGCCGCGCCCGGTCGTCGAGCAGGTCGGGCAGGGTGAGCGCGGCGGGCTCCGGGACGGCGGTGGCCGAAACGGCGGTGGCGGGCGCGGCGCTGACGGTGGTTCGGGTGCTGATGACGACTCCCGGAAGAGGCCAGGACGGGTGGCTGGTCCAGACCGTAGCGGCTCGGCGCCGTCGCCCGCCAGAGCTGTCCGGCGGTCCGGCGGATCTTCGTCGAACGGAGGCTGCCCTAGCCCGCCCGGGCGGTCCCGGGGGTGTCGTGGCGGCGGGTCGCCGCGGGCGGCGGTCGCCCGGCCTACCGTGGGCCAGCCGCGGGCCGGTCCACCGGAGGGAGTAGCGATGCCCAGACCGAACCACCGGGTCGCCCTCGCCCTGGTGCTGCTGCTCGCCTGGGCGCTGGCCGGCTGCGGCAGCGGCGGGGGGTCCGGGGGCGGCGGGGCGGTCGTCCTCGACTGGTACAACTTCCCCGACGACTCGGGCGCGTTGCAGCAGGCCGCGGACAACTGCGGCCGCGACTCCGGCGGGCGCTACTCGATCCGCTACAACAAGCTGCCGCGCATCTCCGACGGCCAGCGCCAGCAGCTGGTGCGCCGGCTGGCCGCGCACGACACCGGCGTGGACATCATGGGCCTGGACGTCACCTGGACGCCCGAGTTCGCGGAGGCCGGCTGGGTGCGCGAGTGGACCGGCGCGCTGCGCGAGCGGGCGAGCGCGGACACCCTGGCCGCCGCGCTGCGGACCGCCACCTGGAAGGACCGGCTGTACGCCGTCCCGTACAACTCCAACACCCAACTGCTCTGGTACCGCGACGACCTGGTGTCCACCGCCCCCGCCACCTGGGACGAGATGCTCGCCGCCGCACGGCGGCTGGCGGAGCAGGGCAAGCCGCACTTCGTCGAGGTGCAGGGCGCGCAGTACGAGGGCCTGACGGTCTGGTTCAACACCCTGGTGACCAGCGCCGGCGGCTCGATCCTCACCCCCGACGCCATGGCGCCCTCGCTGGGCGAGCCGGCCGTCACCGCCGCGCGGGCGATCCGGGACCTGGCCGTCTCCCCCGCCGCCGACCCCTCGCTGTCCAACCAGAAGGAGGACGAGAACCGGCTGGCGATGGAGTCCGGCACCGCCGCCTTCGAGCTCAACTACCCCTTCGTCTATCCGTCGATGAAGGAGAACAAGCCCGAGCTGTTCCCGCACTTCCGCTGGGCGCCCTACCCGTCGGTCGTCCCGGGGCGGCCGGCGACGGTGACCATCGGCGGCATCGACCTCGCGGTGGGCGGCTACTCGCGGCACCCGGATGCCGCGCAGGAGGCCGTCCTGTGCCTGCGCAACCGCGAGAACCAGCTGACCAACGCGCTCAAGGGCGGCCTGCCGCCGTCGCTGCGCAGCCTGTACACCGACGCCGAGCTCACCCGGAGCTACCCGTTCGCGGCGGACGTGCTGAAGGCCCTCGACTCCGCGTCGGTGCGGCCGCAGACGCCCGCGTACCAGAACGTCTCGATCGCCGTCGCGCACGCCCTCTCGCCGCCGTCGTCGGTGGATCCGGAACGCACGGTGGCGGACCTCTCCGGCCAGATCAGGGACGCGCTCGGCTCGAAGGGGTTGATTCCATGACCGCGACCAGGACGAGGACCGCGGGAGCCGGCCGGCTCTCCGAGGGCTCCCGGCAGGAGCGGCGGCTCGGCTGGCTGCTGTGCGCCCCCGCCGTGCTGGTGATGCTGCTGGTGACGGCCTATCCGGTCGGTTACGCCGTCTACCTCTCCTTCCAGCGCTACGACCTGCGCTTCCCGGACCGCTCCGCGTTCATCGGCTTCGCCAACTACGGCGCCGTGCTGACCTCGACGTACTGGTGGCAGGCGCTCTGGGTGACGGTGGTGATCACCGTCGTCTCGGTGGCGGCCGAGCTGGTGCTGGGCCTGGCGCTGGCGCTGGTGATGCACCGGGCGATGGTCGGGCGGGGCCTGGTGCGCACGGCGGTGCTGGTGCCGTACGGCATCGTCACCGTGGTGGCGGCCTACTCCTGGCAGTACGCCTGGACGCCCGGCACCGGGTACCTGGCGGCGCTGCTGCCGGCGGACAGCGCGCCACTCACCGAGCACTGGCCGGCGATCGGCCTGATCGTGCTGGCCGAGGTGTGGAAGACCACCCCCTTCATGGCCCTGCTCCTGCTGGCGGGCCTGGCGCTGGTGCCCACCGAGACGGTGCGGGCGGCGATGGTCGACGGTGCCGGCTTCGGGCAGCGGCTGCGGCTGGTGATCCTGCCGCTGATGAAGCCGGCCATCCTGGTGGCGCTGCTGTTCCGCACCCTGGACGCGTTCCGGATCTTCGACAACATCTACGTGCTGACCGGTGGCGCCAACAACACCGGCTCGGTCTCGATCCTCGGCTACGACAACCTGTTCACCGCGCTCAACCTGGGCATCGGCTCGGCGATCTCGGTGCTGGTGTTCCTCTGCGTGGCGGCGATCGCCCTGGTCTTCGTCAAGGTGTTCGGCGCCGCCGCGCCCGGCGGTTCGGCGGAGCACCGGTGACCGCCCGGCGGGCCCGGTCCGCGGCGGGCTGGGGTGTGGTCAACCTGGTGGTGGTGCTGTACGCGCTGTTCCCGGTCTGGTGGATCGCCGCGCTGTCGTTCAAGGACCCGTCCACCCTGACGGACGGCAACTTCGTGCCGCGGGTCTGGACGCTGGAGAACTACCGCGGCATCTTCCGCACCTCGGAGTTCACCCGGGCGCTGGTCAACTCGATCGGCATCGCGGTGATCTCCACCACCATCGCGGTGGTGCTCGCCACCATGGCGGCGTACGCGGTGGCGCGGCTGCGCTTCCCCGGCAAGCGGCTGCTGATCGGGATGTCGCTGCTGATCGCGATGTTCCCGCCGATCTCGCTGGTCTCGCCGCTGTTCGAGATCGAGCGGGTGCTGGGGATCTTCGACACCTGGGTGGGGCTGATCATCCCGTACATGACCTTCTCGCTGCCGCTGGCGATCTACACGCTGTCGGCGTTCTTCCGGGAGATCCCGTGGGAGCTGGAGAAGGCCGCCAAGGTGGACGGCGCCACGCCCGCCCAGGCGTTCCGGCTGGTGATCGCGCCGCTGGCGGCTCCGGGTGTGTTCACCACCGCCATCCTGGTCTTCATCTTCTGCTGGAACGACTTCCTCTTCGCGATCTCGCTGACCTCCACGGACGCCGCGCGCACCGTGCCGGCCGCGATCGCCTTCTTCACCGGCAGTTCCCAGTTCCAGCAGCCGACCGGCTCGATCGCCGCCGCGGCCGTGGTGATCACGGTGCCGATCGTGCTGTTCGTGCTCTTCTTCCAACGCCGCATCGTGGCCGGTCTGACCGCCGGCGCAGTGAAGGGATGACGCGGACCGATGGCGGAGATCGTCCTCGACGGCATCAGCAAGCGCTACCCGGACGGCTCGGTGGCCGTCCACGACCTCGATCTGACCGTCGCCGACGGCGAGTTCGTCATCCTGGTCGGCCCCTCGGGCTGCGGGAAGTCCACCACCCTGAACATGATCGCGGGGCTGGAGGACATCACCGGCGGCACCCTGCGGATCGGCGGGCAGGTGGTCAACGACCGGGCGCCCAAGGACCGGGACATCGCGATGGTGTTCCAGAGCTACGCGCTCTACCCGCATATGACGGTCCGTCAGAACATGGGCTTCGCCCTGCGTCTGGCGAAGACCGACAAGGCGGTGGTCGCCGCCAAGGTGGAGGAGGCCGCCCGGATCCTCGACCTCACCGAGCACCTGGACCGCCGGCCCGCCAACCTGTCCGGCGGCCAGCGCCAGCGCGTCGCGATGGGCCGGGCGATCGTCCGCGACCCCAAGGCGTTCCTGATGGACGAGCCGCTGTCCAACCTGGACGCCAAGCTGCGGGTGCAGATGCGCACCCAGATCTCCCGGCTGCAGCGGCGCCTGGGCACCACCACCGTCTACGTCACCCACGACCAGGTGGAGGCGATGACGCTCGGCGACCGGGTGGTGGTGCTGCGGGCCGGTGTGGTCCAGCAGGTCGGCCCGCCCCAGCGCCTGTACGACCGGCCGGCCAACCTGTTCGTCGCCGGGTTCATCGGCTCGCCCGGCATGAACCTGCTGCACGGCCGGCTGGAGGACGGCGCGCTGCGCACCGCGCTCGGCGACCTGCCGCTGGGTGACCGGCTGCGCCGGCGGCTGACGGCCGCGAACGCGCCGCGCGAGGTGGTGGTCGGCATCCGCCCGGAGCACTTCGAGGACGCCGCGCTGCTGGAGCACCCGGTCGGCGGCACGACCGTCACGGTCGGGGTCGAGGTGCTCGAATCGGTCGGCTCGGACGTCTACGCGCACTTCACCGTGGAGGGCGACGCGGTCTCCGGCGGCGGTCTGGAGGAGATCGGCGCGCGGCAGGCGGAGGCGGGCGCGGGCGCGCCGGGCCGGGAGGTGGTCGCCCGGATCGGCACCACCACCCGGGCGGCCGAGGGCGCCCCGCTGGAGCTGTGGATCGACACCGAGCGGTTGCACGTCTTCGATCCGGACACCGGGGCGGCGCTCAGCGGCGAGCCGGGTGAGGAGCGGGAAACGGACGGTTAGACCACGCGGGAAGGGGCAGGCGGGGGCGCGACCGACCCCGCTCCCCCGCTGGACGTGCCGTGCCGGACGGTTCGGGCGATCATGGGGGAACGCGCCTCGAAAGGTGGAATGCGATGTTCCAGCTCCTGTGGATTCTGCTCATCGGCTTCGTGCTCGGCGTGATCGCCAAGCTCATCCTGCGCGGCCCGCAGGCCATTCCGTGGTGGCTGACCATGCTGCTCGGCGCCGCCGGGGCCTGGCTGGGCAACGCGGTCTCCGGATGGATCGGCGTGCGGAACACGTCCGGGATCGACTGGATCCGCCATCTGCTCCAGCTCGGCTTCGCCGTCGCCCTGGTCGCGGTCGTCGCCCCCGCCTGGAGCACCCGCCGGACCAGATGACGGTCCGGCGCGACGGCGTCCGCGACGGCGCGGCTAGACTCGCACGGCCGTACCGCGGACCGGCCGCGGTGCCGCCGAACTCGCGAGGGAACAGACGATGGTTGAGGCCTCCCCGAAGGTCGTTGTGGTCGTGCCCACCTACAACGAGCGGGAGAACCTTCCCGTCCTCGCCGGACTGCTGGCCGACCTCGACCTGCCGAACCTGCACCTGCTGGTGGTCGACGACAACTCCCCCGACGGCACCGGCGAGGTCGCCGACAAGCTGGCCGCCGAGTCCGGCGGCCGGATCCGGGTGCTGCACCGCACCGAGAAGGACGGCCTCGGCCGCGCCTACGTGGCCGGCATGACCAGGGCCCTGGAGGAGGGCGCGGACGTGGTCGTGCAGATGGACGCCGACCTCTCCCACCCGGCCTCCGTGCTGCCGCTGATGGTGACGACCCTGCTGGCCGACGACACCGCGGTGGTGCTCGGCTCCCGGTACGTGCCGGGCGGATCGACGGCCGAGGAGTGGCCGTGGCACCGCAAGGCGCTCTCCGCCTGGGCCAACCTCTACGTGAACACCATCCTCGGCCTCGGCGTGCGGGACGCCACCGCCGGCTACAAGGCCTGGCGCGCGCAGACCCTGCGGGCGATCGACCTGCCGTCGGTGCAGAGCAACGGGTACTCCTTCCAGGTCGAGCTGAACCACCGGGTGGTGCGGCAGGGGCTCACCATCAAGGAGGTGCCGATCCGCTTCGAGGAGCGGGTCGAGGGCGCGTCCAAGATGAGCCTCGGGGTACAGGTGGAGTCGGCGCTCGCACCGTGGAAGCTGCTGCGCGAGGGGCGCCGCGACAAGCCGTAGGGAAGGAGGGCCGCGTGGTCCTGGCGCCCGACCGGGCCGCCGCACTGGTGCGGCGCGCCGCCCGCGAGCCCTTCGCCGTGCAGACCGCCCGGGCGACCGTCGCCGCCACGCTCTCCTACGTGGTGGCGACCTGGCTCAGCAGCGAGCCGGCCCCGCTGACCGCGCCGCTCACCGCGCTGCTGGTCGTCCAGGTCACCGTCTACTCCACGCTCACCACCAGCATCCGCCGGGTGAACTCGGTGGTGGTCGGCGTGCTGATCGCGATCGGCTTCAGCACGGTGGTCGGGCTCTCCTGGTGGAGCCTCGGGCTGATCATCCTGGCCTCGCTGGTGATCGGCCGGTTCGTCCGGGTGGACGAGTTCGTCCAGGAGGTCGCGATCAGCGCGATGCTGATCCTCGGCGTCACCCAGGTGACCTCCCGGGCCTGGGACCGGGTGCTGGAGACGCTGATCGGCGCGGGCGTCGGCCTGCTGTTCAACCTGGTCTTCGCGCCACCGGTCTGGGTGGACACCGCGGGCGAGTCGATCGAGGACCTCTCGCGCCGGGCCCGGCACCTGCTGCTCGACCTCTCCGACCAGCTCGGCCGGCCGACCCCGGTCGCGGACGCCGCCGAGCGGCTGCACGAGGCCCGCCGGCTCGACCAGGCGATCGCGGACGTCGACGCGGCGCTGCGGCAGGCGGAGGACAGCCTGCGGTTCAACCTGCGGGTCAGCGAGGGGCTGCTCTCCCGGCTGGTGCTGCGCACCGGGCTGGACACCCTGGAGATCTGCGTCGTGGTGATCCGGGTCATCTCGCGCTCGCTGACCGACCTCGCCAAGCGCCGCGCGCCCGGCGAGCCGCTGGTCTCCCCGGCGCTGGCGGTGGCGATGGAGGAGCTGTTCGCGCACGTCGGCGGCGCGCTGGTGAGCTTCGCCGTGCTGGTGACCACCCAGGTCAGCCTGAACGCCGAGGAGGCCGAGGAGCGGCTCAACTCCGAACTGGCCGCCGCCTGGGCGAGCCGGGAGAACGTCGCCCGGCTGCTGCTGGAGCAGGTGCGGGCGGACCCGGACGCCTGGCACCTGCTCGGCTCGCTGCTGACCGAGGTCGACCGGATCCTCGACGAGCTGGACCTGGAGCACCGCTCCCGGCGGCTGATGGAGGAGCTGGACCGGGCGTCGGTGGCGAGCCGGGAGCGGTTCTCCCGGCTCGGCCGGCTGCGCCGGTGGGTGCGCGGCGACCGTCCGGGGTTCGGCCGGGCGCGGCGCCGGCGCAAGCGGGCCGGGCGGGGCTGAGGCGGGGCCTCCGGGCGGGAGCGCGAGGCCTCAGGGCATCGACCAGGGGTCCTGCGGGAGCGGGTGGCCGGTCTCCAGGTAGGTCTTCAGATTGGACAGCACCGCCGACCAGCCCGCCTCGGCGTCGGCGCGCTCGGCCTCGTCGGCCAGGTTGTCGTGGGTGACGGTCAGCCGGGTGAGGTCCCGGTGGGAGCGCAGCTCGAAGGTCACCCGGGAGGGCCCGCTCACCCGCTCCTGCCCGGGGCCGGACCAGGTGGTGACCAGGCGGTTCGGCCGCTCGGCCACCTCCACCGTGCCGAAGGCGTCGGCGACGCCGGAGCCGTCCGCGCGCTGGTGCTCCCAGCGGGCGCCCGGCTGCCAGGTGGAGACGTTGCGGTGGCCCCAGTAGAGGCCGGACTCGTCCGGATTGGTGAGCGCGTGCCAGACCCGTTGCGGGGTGGCGAGAAGGTAGGAGACGTGGCGGTAGGCGGGGACGGCCATGCGCTCACCCCTCGGCCGCGTCGAGCAGCTGCCGGATGTCGATCCTGCGCATGGTCAGCATGGCCCGGGTCACCCGGGCGGCCTTCTCCCGGTCCGGGTCGGCGATCAGGTCGATCAGGATGCGCGGGGTGATCTGCCAGGAGAGGCCCCAGCGGTCCTTGAGCCAGCCGCACTGGCTCTCCTGGCCGCCGCCCTCCAGCAGCGCCGCCCAGAGCCGGTCCACCTCCGCCTGGTCGTCGCACTGCACCTGGAGCGAGACGGCCTCGGTGAACGGGAAGACCGGGCCACCGTTGAGGGCGACGAAGGGGCGGCCGTCGAGTTCGAAGGCGACGGTCACCACCGTGCCGGGCGTGCCGGGGCCCGCCTCGGTGTAGTGGGTGACGCCGGTGATCCGCGAGTTCGGGACGACCGAGGTGTAGTAGCGGGCGGCCTCCTCGGCCTGGTCGTCGTACCAGAGGCATGGGGTGATCTGCTGCATGGAGCCGACGGTAGCGGCGGGCCCGGGCCGGGCGGCCGCGCCACGGCCGGGGGTCACCGGTTCGGCGCCCCCGGGCCGCGGCGCGGGCCGGGGGCGCCGGTGGCTCAGTGCACCCAGCCCGCGTAACGGCGGGTGAAGCGCTGGCCGGTGGCGGCGGTGACCAGCACGTCGTAGCGGCCCTGCCTGTCCAGCGGCCAGGTGAGGTTCGTCTGCTTGCCGGGCCGCACCCAGACGGTCTGCGCGGTGCCCGCGAAGTCGTTCGGCGCGACGGAGAAGCAGACGTCGGTCATGCCGTCGTTGACCAGCTGGAGGGTGAGCTGGCCGGACTTGGCGAGGTCGGCGGTCACGATCGGGATGCCGACGTCGTTCTGGCCCTCCGGGACGCTCGCGCTGCCCGCGCCGTCGCGGATCACGGTGCCGGCGAAGCGGCGGACGAAGCCGTCCGGGCCGTGCACGGTGAAGTCGTAGCGGCCGTTGGTCGCCGCGGCCTCCCAGACGTACGTCGCCGAGGCGCCCGGCGCCACCGTGAAGGGCGTGCCGGCGAACGGCAACGCGATGTTCGGGTAGACGGTGTACGGGAAGGCGACGGCGCCGTCGTTGCTCATCGTGCAGGTGACCCGGCCGGTGCGCCGGTCCACCTCGGCCTCGGCCCAGGGCTGGTACGGCAGATGGCGGTGCGGGCGCTCGCCGCGCTCCTGGACCGGCATCGACTGGGCGCCGACGGCCGGGAGTTGCACGCCCGGCAGCTTCGTCCCGGCGTCGGCCCTGGCCATCAGGGCGTTGGTGTCGGGGAGTTGCGGGATCGAGTGGTCGGGCGCAGCGAAGTCGAAGCAGCTGGTGAGGTCGCCGCAGACGGCGCGGCGCCAGGCGGAGATGTTGGGCTCGGCGACGCCGGTCACCTGCTCCATGAAGCGCAGCACCGAGGTGTGGTCGAAGACCTGGGAGTTGACCCAGCCGCCGCGCGACCAGGGCGAGACGACCCAGAGCGGCACCCGGTTGCCCAGGCCGATGGCGCGGCCCTGGGTGAACTCCTCGGGCGTGCCCGGCTCGGGAGTGGGCGGCACCATGTGGTCGAAGTAGCCGTCGTTCTCGTCGTACATCACCAGGAAGACGGTGTGCCGCCACACGTCCGGGTTGGACATCAGCGACTGCAGGGCCTGGTTGACCCAGTGCGCGCCGTACGCCGGGCCCGCCTCGGGGTGCTCGGAGAACAGGTAGGGGGCGACCAGCCACGAGACGGTCGGCAGGGTGCCGTCCTTGCAGTGCGCGTCGAAGGCCGCCGGGTCGAACTTCGTCATCGCGTTGAGGTAACGCGGGTCGTCCTCGGGGAAGTGGTGGAACTGCTTGAAGTAGGAGAGCGCGTTGTCGTCGTAGTCGCCGGTGCGGTCGTCCTTGCTGGGGTTGTGGTAGACCCGCCAGCTCACGCCGGCCTGCTGGAGGCGCTCGGCGTAGGTGGTCCAGTCGGCGACGGGGTTGTCGGTGACCGGCGTGTTGTCGATCCAGGGGCCGGTGGTACCGTCGCGGCCGGGGCCGGCGGTCCCGGTCCACAGGTAGAGCCGGTTGGGGTCGGTCGGGCCGGCGAGCGAGGTGAAGTAGGCGTCGCAGAGGGTGAAAGCGTCGGCCAGCGCGTACTGGTAGGGGATGTCCTCACGGGTGAAGTAGCCCATGGTGCGCTCGCCCTTGGCGGCGATCCACTTGTTCATCGCGCCGTTGTTGATGGCCTGGTGGCCGGTGGCCCAGTCGTGCGGCAGGCCGCCGGCGTTCTGCGCGTTGTACTTCGAGGTGTCCATCCGGTACGGCAGCATCACGTTGCCGTCGCTGCGGCGCGGGTCGGGCTGGCGGAACACGTCGGTGCCGTCGGGGAACTGCAACGCCTGCTTGTCGCCGAAGCCGCGCACACCGCCGAGGGTGCCGAAGTAGTGGTCGAAGCTGCGGTTCTCCTGCATCAGCACCACGACGTGCCGGACGTCCTTGATGGTGCCGGTGAGCCGGGCCGGGGCGGAGGCGGGGGCGGCCTGGGCCGGGGCGGCGGGCAGGCCGGTCAGGGCGGCGGCGCCGGCGGCCGCGGTGGCGCCGACGAAGGTGCGGCGGGAAAGGTCGGACATCGCGAACTGGCCTTTCAGAGCTGGAAGGTGGCGACCGCGGCGGCGGTGTCGGAGGGCCACTGATTGGCGGCGAGGGCGGCCGGGTCGGCGGCGGTGGCCGGCCAGTCGGCGACCAGGGTGTGCGCCTCAACCAGCTTCAGCCGGCCGCGGTAGAGCACGTAGTCGATCCGGTCCTGTGGCTCGGCCTTGCCGGCGGCGCGCTGCTTGCGGACCGGTGACCAGGTGGTGCCCGGCGCCTTGGCCGGGTCCCGGTTCTCCTCGCGGTAGGTGTCGGTGAGCCCGGCGGCCTGGAGCACCGCGGTGACCGGCCAGTCGAGCGCCCCGACGCCGCTGTGCGCGGCGGCGGTGGCGGCCGTCCAGTCCAGGTGGGACGGCGAGGACAGCCCGCCGGCCAGGACCACCGGCACGCCGGCGGCGGCGTCGGCCTGTACGGCGGCGGCCAGCGCCCTGGCCTGCCGGAGGCGGACGGAGGCGTTCTCGGCGGCGGTGATCTGCGCGGCGGTGCGCCCGTCCTGGGCGGCGTACGGGCCGTAGTCGGCCTCGTCCAGGTGCGCGCTCCAGACGCGCACGGCGCGTCCGCCCGGCAGTTGCACGCTCGCCGCGGCGGCGGGCAGGTCGGGCGTCGGCGCGGTGACGGCGGTCAGCGGGTAGCGGCTGAGGATGCCGACGCTGCCGGCGCTCTGGTGGGCGTACCAGCCGAGGGCGTCGGCGAGGGTCCTCGCGGCCGTGCCGGCCGTCTCCTGGAGCGCCAGCACGTCCAGGCCCTGGGCCAGCACGACGCGCAGCTGCTTCTCGACCGCGTCGGTGAAGGCGGAGCCCGCGTCGGCGAGGTTCCAGCTCGCCACCTTGAGGCGCGGCGCGGCGGCCGGATCGGCGACCGGGAGCAGCACGGTGAGGGTGTCGGTGGCGCCGGTGGTGTCCTTGACCCCGACGAGCAGCACCTCCGGGGTGCGCGGCGCCTTGCCGGCCGGCGCGGTGCCGGTGACGGTGCCGTCGGCGGCAACCGTCAGCCAGCCCGGGCCGGAGACCTTGCGGAAGGCCGCGCCGCCGGCCGGGTTGCCGGCGGGGCGCGACCAGAGGCCGCCGAGCTTGACGGTGACGGCCCCGCCCGGGGCCACCGGGGTGGCGGTGAAGGCGTCGACGACGGCGTGCGGGCGGAGCACGGCGGGCTTGGGGCGGAAGGTGAAGGGCTCGGTACTGGCGAGGATGCCGTAGCCGTCCTTGGCGAGCAGGTAGGCGGTGTACGGGCCGCCGGTGAGCGCGGAGGTGTCGAGCTGGACGTCGCCGGCGGTGCCCGGGGTGTACTTCCAGAGCAGCGAGCCGCCGTTGCCCGGCCGGCGGGCGCCGTCGTAGATGCCGACCCAGTTCTTGGGGTCGGGGGCGTCGGTGGTCCAGTGGAAGGTGAGGCGGTCGCCCTCGAAGGGGTTGTTCGACGGCGTGGACGGGTTGGACGGAGCGATGGTCAGGGTGCTGCCGGTGGCCACGGATGTCCTGTCCGCCGCTCGGGCACCGGGCCGTCGGGGGGTACCGGACCGGTGCCGTCCGCGGCTGCTGACGGAGGCTGGGAGGAGGAGCCCCATCGACAGTTGGCTGTACAACTGTGGGGCGTGGCCCATTCATCCGAAGGTCAGCGACCGGGACGTGAACGAAACGTGACGCAATGTCGGGAGGTTCGGGAACTGTGGCGCCGGGGCAGCCGGGCGCCGTGGATCAGTCCAGGCCGCGGGCGTCGCGCAGGCGTCGGGAGAACGCCGCCGGGTCGACCAGCGGGTCCGGGTAGCCGGCCGGGCGCCGGTCCAGCAGCCACGGCCGGTGCACCGCCCGCCCCGGGACGTGCGCCAGCTCCGGGACCCAGCGCCGGACGTAGGCGCCGTCCGGATCGAGCCGGTCGGCCTGCGCCAGCGGGTTGAGCACCCGGTTCGGCCGGGTGTCCGTCCCGGTGCCCGCCACCCACTGCCAGTTGAGCTGGTTGTTGGCGAGGTCCCCGTCCACCAGCAGCCGCAGGAAGTGGCGCGCCCCGATCCGCCAGTCCCGGTAGAGGGTCTTGGTGAGGAAGGAGGCGGTGACCAGCCGGGCCCGGTTGTGCATCCAGCCCTCGTGGGCGAGCTGGCGCATCCCGGCGTCGACCAGCGGGATGCCGGTGCGCCCGGCGCGCCAGGCGGCGCACTCCTCGTCGTCCTCCGGCAGCCAGTGGTCGCCCCGGTCGCGGTAGGCGTGCCGGGCGGCCTGCGGGCGGGCGGCGAGCACCTGGTGGTGGAAGTCGCGCCAGACCAGCTGGCGGACGAACGCCTCGGCACCGTCGCCGCCGTGCCGCAGCGCCCCGGCCGCCAGCTCGGTGGCGGACAGGCAGCCGAAGTGCAGGTACGGCGAGAGGCGCGAGGTGGCGTCGGCCGCGAGGTCGTCGTGCAGGTCGGCGTAGCGGTCGAGGTCGTGGCGCTGGTAGCCGCGCCAGAGCCGCCGGCCGGCCCGCTCGCCGCCCGGCGGGAGCGCGGGCGAGTCCGGCCGCGCGGTGGGGACGGGCTCGCTCACGATGCCGTCCGGCGTGCGCAGGCTCCCCGGCGGGCGGTGGACCGTCCGGCGGGGCGCCTGCGACCAGGCGCGGAAGTACGGGGTGAAGACGGCGTAGTGGTCCTTGCCCGCGGGGGTCACCGCGCCGGGGACGACGGCGGTGAGCGAGCCGTCGTGGACGTGCAGGCGGTCGCCGAGCGCGGCGCGCAGCGCCTGTTCGCGGCGCTGGGCGAAGGCGCTCACGCCGGCGGCGACGTGCACCGAGGCGGCGTGCAGTTCGGCCGCGAGCCGGGCGGTGGCGGGGGCGGCGGGTCCGCGGCGCAGCACCAGCCGGCCGCCGAGCGGGCGCAGCGAGGCGTCCAGGTCGGCGAGGCAGCCGGCGAGGAAGGCCGCGCGGTTGGGCGCGGCGAAGCCGGTGGCGGCGATCTCCGGGTCCAGGACGAAGAGCGGGACGACCTCGTCGGCGGCGGCGCGGGCGGCGTGCAGCACGGGGTTGTCGTGCAGGCGGAGGTCCTGGGTGAGCAGGGCGATGGCGAGAGTCATGGAGCGACGAGCCTGGCACGGCCGGGGCCCGCGCGGGGTGCGGCACGCAAACGGCGGGGGCGCGCGCCGTAGCGGCACGCGCCCCCGCCGGGGGTACGGGGTCCGAAGCCCGGGCTCAGGCCAGGGCCAGGAAGAGCTTCTCCAGCTCGGCCTCGCTCATCGGCGGCGCGTCGGCGTCGGCGCCCGCCATGCACTGGCGCATGCCGCTCGCCACGATCTTGAAGCCGGCCCGGTCGAGGGCCCGGGAGACGGCGGCCAGCTGGGTCACCACGTCCTTGCAGTCCCGGCCGGCCTCGATCATGGCGATCACGCCGGCCAGCTGCCCCTGGGCACGCCGGAGCCGGTTCAGGACCGCACCGACGGCTTCCTCGTCCACCTGCATCTCAGGACCGCCTTCCGCTGTCGACTACCGGCTGTCCAGTGTACCCCGTGGGGTATCACTGCCCCGGTGGTCGACGGCGGGGGCGGGCGACCGGGCGGGCGGGGCGCTCAGCGGCGGGCCAGCCGCCGTTCCCCGCCCGTACCGGTGGCGTAGTCGAGGCCGTAGTGCGCGAACACCTCCGGCTCGGCCTCGGCGGGCAGCACGTCGTCGACGCCGATCGACGGCGCCGCCTTGACCAGCGCCCGCGCGAACGCCACCTTGACGTACCCCGGGCCCAGCACGGCCCCGTCCAGCGGCACGAAGACCAGCTTGCTGTTGACGTTCAGCCCGACCGAGACGGCCGGCCCCACCGTCACGGTCGCGAAGTACGGCTCGTCGCTGGCGGTCTCGACGTAGACGGACTCCAGCTTGCCGATCTTGTGCCCCTTCTGGTCGAGGACGGCCTGACCCCGCCACTCCCTGATGTCGGCCGGAACGATCTCGGCGACGGCCATGGCGACCTCCCGTAGCCGCCCCACGGCGGCGGCACCTCGGTTGGGCAGAGCCCCGGACACTCCCATCGTCCGCCGGGAGCGCCGAGACCGCCCGCCGGGCCGCCGCTCGCCCGATCGGGTGAACGCGCGGGCACGCGGCCGTCCCCGGGCCCCGCCGTGACGGGCGAGCGGCGGCAACCGTCCCATTCCGCACAACCGGGGGTGAACCGGCCAACGGCGCACGGGAGTCCACTCGAACACCTACGCTGTCCGCCGACGGACCATCGGATCACCGAAGCGGAGACGGGGCGGCAGTGGTGAGTTACGAAGAGATGTGGGAGCAGGGCGAGCCGGGCGTCCCCGCCGATCTCCGTCCGGAGATCCCGCACCCCGCCCGGATGTACGACTACTACCTGGGCGGGAAGGACAACTTCCCGGCCGACCGCGAGGCCGCCGAGCGCGCCCTGTCGGCCAACCCCGAGTTCCGGTCCACCGCGCGCGCCAACCGGGGCTTCCTCACCCGGGCGGTGCGCTGTGTGGCCGGCCTCGGCATCGACCAGTTCCTCGACATCGGAACCGGCATCCCCACCGCGGGCAACACCCATGAGATCGCCCAGGCGGTCGATCCCGGCGTCCGGGTCCTCTACGTGGACAACGACCCGATCGTGCTCGCCCACGCCCGCGCCCTGATGGGCGGCAGCGCCGTCGGCCGCACCACCGTCATCCAGGCCGACCTCCGTTCGCCCGTCGAGCTGCTGGCCGACGCCCGGGCCGAGAAGCTGCTCGACCTCGACCGCCCGACGGGCCTCGTGCTCGCCGCCGTCCTGCACTTCGTGCGGGACGAGGAGGAACCCTACGAGCTGGTGCGCACCCTGCTGGACGCGCTCGCGCCCGGCAGCCACCTGATCCTGTCGCACGGAACCGCGGACTTCCTGCCCGCCGAGGTCCGCGACCGGGTGACGGGGGTCTACAGCAAGGCCACCGCCCCCCTGGTCGGCCGCACCCGGGACCAGGTGCGCGCCTTCCTCGACGGCCTGGAGGTCCTCGACCCCGGGGTCGTCACCGTCCCCCTCTGGCGCCCCGACGGCGCCCTGCCCGAGGGCGCCGACCGCGTGAGCATGTACGGCGCGGTGGCCCGCAAGCCGTGACACCGGTGGAGCGGGCTACGCCGGCTTGCTCGCGCGGATCGAGTACATCAGCGGGACGCCGGGCTGCCCGTCCGGGTAGCGGAAGACCCGGTCGTGCTCCAGGACCGGGAAGCGGGCGTACAGCGTGAAGTCGTGCTCGTGGAGGAACTCGATCCGCAGGCCCTCCGCCGCGAGCGCGCTCACGACCTCGCCCACGCCGTGCTGCCACTCGACGGTCAGACTCGCCGCCGTGGGCGGCAGCTCGCCGTCGGTGTAGGTACTGGCCTCGTCCCAGACCATGGCCTCGCGGTGGAAGTAGTCGTGCTCCACCGTCCGGCCGTCCTCGGCCAGGGTGTCGGCGAAGGGGTGGAACTCCACGAGGTAGAGGAAGCCCCCCGGGGCGACCAGGGCCGCCGCCGTCCGTGCCCAGCGCTCGATGTCCGGGAGCCAGTTCAACGCGCCCAGGCCGGTGTAGACGACGTCGAAGCGCTGCCCGTCGAGTGCGTCCACGGCGTCGTGCACGTCGGAGACGACGAAGCGGGCGGTGTCGGCGCCGATCCGCGCGGCCAACTCGGTGGCGGCCTCCACGGCCGGCCGGGAGAAGTCCAGCCCGGTGACGGTCGCCCCGTGCCGGGCCCAGGACAGCGTGTCCTGCCCGAAGTGGCACTGGAGGTGCAGCAGGGACTTCCCGCGCACATCGCCGACCTCGGTGAGCTCGAAGTCCCGCAGCGCTTCCCGGCCCGCGACGAAGCCGGGCACGTCGTAGAAGTTGCTGGCGACATGGACCGGGACGCGCCCGTCCCAGCTGGCACGGTTGGCCGCGAGCCAGTCGGCGGGGGCGGTGATCTTCTCCATGCCCGCCACGCTAGACAGGCTCCGGCTCGCTGCTCAAGCCGTTTTTCCGACGTCGGGTGGTGACCGTCGGGTGGTGTCCTCAGGTGGCAAGGAGGGTGAGCAGCGGTGGGTGGAGGGGCCAGGGGAGGTCGGGGGCGGTGACGGCGAGGCGGAGGGCGCCGAGCAGGGGCGGGCCGTCGGGGGTGCGGAGGCGGGCGGCGGGCAGGCGGGCGGCGAGGGCGTCGAGGGTGGCGCGGTGCAGGGCGGTGAGGCGGAAGAGGCCGCCGGTCAGGGCGAGGTCGGGGGCGGGGAGACCGGCCGACGCGGCGGCGGCGGTCGCGGTGGCCGCGATCTCCTCGCCGGCGCGGCGGAGCAGTCCGGCGGCCACCGGGCAGCCCTGCTCGGCCGCGGCGGCGACGTCCGGGGCGAAGGCGGCGAGCAGGGCGGCGCGGTCGGGGCGCGGTTGCAGGGCGGCCGGGAGGTCGGTCACCGGGCCGTAGCGGCGTTCGGCGGCGGCCAGCAGCGGGGCCGAGCCGCCGGGGCGGCCGTCGTACGCCCGCAGCGCGGCTTCCAGCCCGGCGCGGCCGAGCCAGCCGCCGCTGCCGCAGTCGCCGAGCAGCTGGCCCCAGCCGTCGGCGCGCCGCCAGCCGGATCCGGGGTGGAAGCCGATGGCGACCAGCCCCGTGCCGCCGGCCACCGTCACTCCGGCGTCCGCGCCCAGCGCGCCCACGTGGGCGGTGATCGCGTCCCCGGCGAGCACCAGCTGCCGGGCCCCGGTGACGCGGGCGAGCGGACCGGGCAGGCGGGCGGCGAGGTCACGGCCGAGCAGGGCCATGCCGGTGGCACCCACCGCGACGGCCCCGATCCAGGCGCCGTCCGGCAGCCCGCCGGCGAGGCCCCGGAGGGCGGGGAGCAGGTGGTCGAGCAGCGCCCGCGCGTCCTGGCCGCCGGCCGCGGCCGACACCCGGGCGGGCGCGGCCAGCTCGGCCGTCCGTGCCCCCGCGAGCCCGTCCGGCCACCGGGCGGGCGCCAGCGCGAGCCGGATCCCGGAGCCGCCGACGTCGACCCCGGCGACCCAGCGCTCCCCCGGTGTCCGCTCCACGATGTGCCTCCAGGGCGGGTCGGTCCGGCCGGGGCCTGTCCCGCGGACTCCGCCGGAGCAGGCCGGACCCCGCGGCCGCGCGTGCCGCGAGGTCGACGACGGACCTCATCGTCCCAGAGTTCGTCATCCGGAGTTCGTCGCGGGCGAGGCCGTTCGTGGCCCCCGCCCGCCCCGTCCCCGTCCCCGGGCGGGCCGTTGGCGGGGGGTTGGCGGGGGGCGCGGGCGGGGTTGGTTTGACGGGTGGGGCGGGGAGGGCGAGGTGTTGGGCGGGGGGGGGGGGGGTGTGGGGGGGCGGGCGCGGT